>JBAQVA010000158.1:0-16470 GCA_049297835.1 Propionibacterium sp. | reverse complement strand
GGCCTCGCTGCGGCAAACAAGGAGCAGGCTGAACATGCCGGCGACGTGTGCCACGCCGCCACTGTAGTGCAGGGTGCCGGTCGATGCCAGTTCCTCTCGCGATCGGATCGTGGGGCGCACGCAGGATCGCGGTCTGGCAGCGAGATCGCTGCCGCTGTCCACCCATCGTCGGCGGACAGGTCCACTCCCCCCAGGGGGGTTGGATGGCCCCATGAGGTTCCGTCGCGCCCGCATGCTCGATCTCGTGAGTGGTCGCTCCAGCGAACCCCACGACGTCATCGTCAGCGCGTCACGGCTGTACCGCAGCGGGCCCACCACCGGCCCGGTCTCCGGCGACGACGAGGAGATCGACCTGCAGGGTCGCTATCTCGTCCCGGGCCTGTGGGACTCCCATGTGCACGCAGACCTGTGGGCGCAGGCCTCGCACCGCCTCGAGCTGTCGTCCTGTCCCTCCTTCTCCCAGGCCCTCACCCGCCTCGAGGCCGCCGCGAACACATCGGCGCACGCAGATCCGCTGGTCGCGCTCGGTGCGCGTCTGGACCGTTGGCCCGACGATCCCGACGACGAACGCCTCGACGCGCTCTTCCCGGACCGCGCCGTGCTCGTCTGTGGTCGCGACCTGCATTCGGTGTGGGCCAATGCTGCCGCCCGGCGAGGCGCCGGCCTGTCCCAGTACCGGGACGCCACGCCCCGGGCAGGTCTCGCGCACGAGCGTGAGGCCTTCGCCCTCGAACGAGAGTTCGTCGACGTCTCCGAGGAGACGCTCGATGCCTGGTTCTCCCGGGCTGCCCGGGAGGCAGCGCGCAAGGGCATCGTGGGCATCGTCGACATGCAGGAGGGGCCGCACCGGCTGCGGACCTGGCGCCGGAGGATCGGCTCGGAGCCACCCTCGCTGAGAGTGCGGATCAGCTGCTGGCCCGACTCCCTCCAGGAGGCAGTCGACGAGGGGATCACCACCGGGGCCGCCCTCGACGAGCAGGGATGGCTGGTCGGCGGACCGCTCAAGATCATCGCCGACGGCACGCTGTCCTCAGGCACCGCCTGGTGTTCGCCGTCCCGCGCCGAACCGGCGACGGGTTCCGGGCAGAGCGGGAGCCCGCTGATCGGCCATGGCGAGTTGAGCGGGCTGATGAGCCAGGCCGAGGTGCACGGCCTGCAGGTGGCGGTCCACGCCATCGGCGATGCCGCCGTGACGCAGGTCGTCGACTGTTTCGCCGAGTCGGGTGCCCGCGGCAGCATCGAGCATGTCATCCTGGCCGCCCCCGGTGACCTGCGGCGGATGGGGGCGCTGGGCCTGCAGGCCAGCGTCCAGCCCGCGCACCTGCTGGACGACCGCGAGCTGGTGGATCGCGGGTGGCCCGACCGGGCAGAGCAGGCATTCGCGTTCCGTTCGTGCCTGGACGCCGGCGTGGAACTGCGCTTCGGCTCGGATGCGCCGGTCGCTCCGCTGGATCCCTGGCTGGCGATCTCGACAGCCGTGCTGCGGGGCGGGCCCGACGGGCCGAGCTGGCATCCCGAACAGGCACTCACCCTCAGCGAGGCGATGCGTGCCTCCACGGGAGGGGTCGGGCAACTGGTGCCCGGCGGCCCGGCGGACCTCATGGTGCTCGACGAGGACCCCTTCACCGTCGAGCCGGAGCGGCTTGGTGCCGGCGACGTCTACCTCACGATGGCCGCCGGTCACACCACCTGGTGGGCCGACGCGGCATGACGCCACCGCGCCGGAGCGGCTCCGGATCCTGTGCGGGACCACTGTGCACCGGGGTCAGGGGAACCGACGGACGGGCTCGAACGGCACCGTCCCCCGGCCCGATGTGTGCTGCGGGCTACTCCTGGGTGCCCGGACGCCCGAGCCAGTAGACCAGCGCCAGCACGGCGCCGACCAGACCGGCCGTCACGAACAGGAAACGGACGAAGGACCTGCACCCGTGCTTGTGGCCCGTGACGGGTGCATCCCCCTGCTTGCGGCACTTCTTCGACATCTGCTTCTCCTCGCTGTGTGGTGCTGACCTGTCGCAGACATTGCGACAGGAAGCCTCAACGCCGGCCGGCCTCGTTGACGAAGTCCACGACGCTGTGACGGATCTCGGGTGCGATCCCGGCCAGCAACTCGTCCTCGTCACGCACGATGACGCTGGTGAGGCTGCCCCACTCACTGCGGACGATCTCGCCACCACGGATGCTGTGCCGACATCGCACCGCCCCGTCCACGGTCCAGGTCACGGTGTCCTTGGCCGTCCAGGCGAAACGCGCCGGATGGACCAGACCGGTCAGCTCGTCGATCACCGAACAGTCCAGCGGAGGATGCCCGGTGTGCTCGGCGAGGTAACTGGCGACCGCGAACTCCGCCCAGCCGGGGATGCAGGGATCGGGCATCTGTGGGGTGCGGTCGAGGTCGACGAGCCTGCCGTCGACGAGGTGGAAGCTGTAGGTCCAGGAGAACGGATTCGCCCGCGTGCACTCGATGCGGGAGCTCACCTCAGTGACGTGGCCATCCGTGGGATAGACCGCGAGGGTGAGCACGGACGTGGTGCCGATCTCGTGCACGACGGCGCCGACCTTGCGGCCACGCCCGTCGTCGACCCGGTTGTAGACGGTCCGGGTTCCCCATGCTGCCCTGCGACTGTGTCGAAGCACCGCTCACGCCCCCTCAGTCTCAAAATCCTAGTCGGTTGAGCTGCTTGGCATCACGCTGCCATTCCTTCACGACCTTGACGCGCAGGTCGAGGTGCACGGGGGTGCCGAGCAGTGCAGTCATCTGCTGGCGCGCCTGGCTGCCGATGCGCTTGATGCGCTCCCCCGCCCTGCCCACCATGATGCCCTTCTGGGACTCGCGCTCGACAATGAGCGAGGCGAAGACATCGAGCAGCGGGCGGTCGGCGGGGCGCCCCTCGCGCAGGCCCATCTCCTGGACCTCGGCCGCGATGGAGTGCGGCAGCTCGTCGCGCACGTCCTCGAGCGCTGCCTCGCGGATCAGCTCGGCGACCAGCACCTCGTCGGGCTCGTCGGTGATCTCCCCGTCGGGGTAGTAGTCGGGCCCGGGTGGCATGAGTCCCAGCAGGACGTCGCCGACCTCGCCCACCTGCTCGCCGCTCAGCGCCGAGCAGGGCAGGACCTCCTCGAAGCGGACGCCCAGCTCGGTCTGCAGGGCCGCGATCTGGCTGAGGTGGCGGCCGAGCCGTTCGTGGCTCACCAGGTCCGTCTTGGTGGCCAGCGCGACGAGCGTCGGCGTACGCCGCAGCTCGGCCAGCTGGGTGACCAGGTACTTGTCGCCGGGCCCCACGTTCTGGTTCGCCGGCAGGGCCACCGCCACCACGTCGACCTCGGTCCAGGTCTCGCGGACCAGGTCGTTGAGCCGTTGCTGCAGCAGCGAGCGGGGCTTGCTCAGCCCGGGGGTGTCGATGATGATCAGCTGCCCGTCCTTGCGGTGCACGATTCCTCGCACCGTGTGCCGGGTGGTCTGCGGCTTGTCACTGGTGATCGCGACCTTGCGCCCGACCAGGGCATTGGTGAGCGTCGACTTCCCGGCATTGGGCCGACCGACGAAACAGGCGAATCCGCTGCGGAACTCGCCCGGGGAGTCCTGATCAGTCA
Source organism: Propionibacterium sp. (assembly GCA_049297835.1). GTDB lineage: Bacteria > Actinomycetota > Actinomycetes > Propionibacteriales > Propionibacteriaceae > Propionibacterium. The sequence goes on along the minus strand of JBAQVA010000158.1, from coordinate 12,876 downwards.
TCCTCGTCCTCCTGGTCGTCCTCGTCAGGCTGGGGAGCCAGCTCGCTGACCACGATCGTATCGATCTGGTGACGACGTCCGGTCGCCTTCTCCGCGACCAGCCGCAGCCCCTCCCAGTCGACGGTCGAGCCGGTGATGGGAACCCGGTTGAGCAGCTTGGCCATCAGCCCGCCGGCGGTCTCCACGTCCTCGTCGCCGAGTTCCTTGCCGAACAGGTCGCCGAGCTCGTCCAACGGCATCCGCGCGGAGATCCGCCAGCTGCCGTCGGGCAGCTGCTCGCTGAGGCTCGGCTCGGCGTCATACTCGTCGGTGATCTCACCGACGATCTCCTCGACGAGGTCCTCGATGGTGGCCAGGCCGGCGCAGCCGCCGAATTCGTCGACCACGAGCACCATGTGGTTGCGGGTGGCCTGCATCTCGCGCAGCAGGTCGTCGACCGGCTTGGAGTCGGGGCAGAAGACAGCGGGACGCATGACCGTGTCGACACCCGCGGTCCCGGCACCCTCCGGATCGTCGAAGGCCTGTTTCACCAGATCCTTCAGGTAGACCACTCCCCGCACGTCGTCGACCTTCCCGGCGATCACCGGGATCCGGCTGAAGCCCGAGCGCAGTGCCAGGCTCATCGCCTGGTGGGCCGACTTGCCGACCTCGATGAAGACGATGTCGGTGCGCGGCACCATGACCTCGCGCACCAGGGTGTCCCCCAGTTCGAAGACCGAATGGATCATCTCGCGCTCGTCGTGCTCGATGACCTCCGCCTTCTCGGCCATGTCCACCATCTCGCGCAGCTCGGCCTCGGAGCTGAACGGACCGTCGGCATAGCCACGACCCGGGGTGAGGACATTGCCGATGGCGATGAGCCCGGTGGTCATCCAGCCCAGCACGGTGTTGAGCACGGTGAGCGGACGCGCCGCGCGCGCTGCCGTGCGCTCCGCGTGCTGGCGCCCCAGAGTGCGCGGCATGACACCCCAGAAGATGAAGCTCACCAGGGTGAGGATGACGATCGGGACCAGGATCCGCTCCCAGGTCCGGTCCATCGCGCCGAACAGCACGACCGAGACGAGGACTGTGGTGCCCGTCTCGCAGGCGGTCCGCACCAGCATCGCGGTGTTGATGGTGGGCGCCGGATCGGCGGCGATCTCGGCGACCCGGCCGGCACCCCGCACGCCGTCGTCGACCATTCGCGCGGCGCGCGACTTGGTCACTCGTTGCAGGGCCGTCTCCCCGGCAGCCAACAGACTGGCTCCCACGGTCAACAGCACGGCCAGCGCGATGAACAGCCAATCCCTAGTCGTCACGTGTGTGTGTCAACCTGCCTTGTCCGAGGGATGTCATCAGGCGGCGCCGGGCCGCCCCGATTCACCAGAGTCTATGCACTGGGGCCGCGCACCGCGGCCCGGGCCACCCGGCTCAGGCGGCGTCGTGACCGCGCCAGTCCGCGATGATCTGGTCGTTGATGCCGAACATCACGGCCTTCTCGGCCGGCTCGGCGTGGTCGTGGCCGAGCAGGTGGAGCAGGCCGTGGACGAGCAGGTATTCCATCTCCTGCTGATTGTTCCGCCCGTTGCCCGGGGCCTGGGCGCTGGTGAACGCCGGACAGATGACGATGTCGCCGAGCAGGCCCCGCGGCGGCTCCTCGTCGTCGCTGGGCACCCGCAGCTCGTCCATCGGGAAGCTCATCACATCGGTCGGGCCCTCGAGGTCCATGAAACGCTTGTGGTAGGCGGTCATCGCAGCCTCGTCGACCAGCAGGATCGACAGATCGGCCTGCGGATGGATGCGCAACTCATGGAGGGCGAAACGCGCGAGCCGCACGAGTGCCTGGGTGTCGACCTGTTCGCCCGACTCGTTGCTCACATCGATCATGGCGTCAGCCTAGCGGCGCGGCCCCGAGGGCCGCGGATGCGTGACGTCGTAGCGCTCGTAGGCCGCCACGATCCGCCCCACCAGACGGTGCCTCACCACGTCGTGCCTGGTGAGCTGGCAGAAGGCGATGTCCTCGACACCGTCGAGGATGCCCTGCACCTGACGCAGCCCGCTGGGCTGGCCGCCGGGCAGGTCGACCTGGGTGACGTCGCCGGTGACCACGATCTTCGAGCCGAAACCCAGCCTGGTGAGGAACATCTTCATCTGCTCCGGGCTGGTGTTCTGGGCCTCGTCGAGCACGATGAAGGCGTCGTTGAGGGTGCGGCCACGCATGTACGCCAGCGGGGCCACCTCGATGACTCCGCTGGTGAGCAGCTTCGGCACCCGCTCGGGCTCGATCATGTCGTGCAGCGCGTCGTAGAGCGGACGCAGATAGGGGTCGATCTTGTCGGCGAGGGTCCCGGGCAGGAATCCGAGCCGTTCCCCCGCCTCGATGGCCGGGCGGGTGAGGATGATCCGGTTGACCTGCTTGGACTGCAGGGCATGCACGGCCTTGGCCATCGCCAGATAGGTCTTGCCGGTGCCTGCCGGGCCGACCCCGAAGGTCACCGTGTGCCGGTCGATGGCGTCGACATAGCGCTTCTGGTTGAGCGTCTTGGGGCGGATGGTGCGCCCGCGGCTGGACACGATGTTCTGGGTCAGCACCTCGGACGGATGCACCCCCGGATCCGCGGACTCCATCGCGACGATGCGTTCGACCGCCTCCCCGGTGAGTCCCTGGCCGGTGCGGGCGATGGTGATGAGTTCGGTGAACACCCGGGAGGCCAGCTCGACGTCGTCGGCCTGCCCGCTGAGCGTGATCTTGTTGCCGCGCACCAGGATCTCGGCTCCGAGTCTGGGCTCCAGAAGTTTCAGGAAGTCGTCGCGGGGGCCCAAGACGTTCACCATGTCGACCGACGCCGGTACGGCGATGGCGCGGACTCCCTCATTCTCGCCAGACCCCTCGGTCTGCGCGTTCACGGTACTCAGTGGCTGTTCCCCCTGTGACGGTGTGCCTGCGCACGCTCGACTGTGCACCCAAGGCTACGCGCCCGTGGAAAACAGCAGGTGGACGCCGTCAGTCCTCGGGGCCCGGCTCCGGTGCCGGCTTGGTGGCCTGACCGGCCTCGCCCTGATGGCTGTCGTCGCCCTCGTCGTTGTCCTCGATGATGTGCATCGCCGCCTCCTCGGCGCTCGCCGCGCCCCCGGAGATCCCGACGTCGTGGGCCAGCGACTGGGACTCGTGGTCCTCACCGCCGGGACCCACCCCGCTGGCGACCAGGCGACCGGCACGCCGGCTTCCGACCTGGCGGTCCTCCTTGTCGGGATTCCAGTCGTGCTCGCGGGTGTCGGGCTTCGGCTCGGGCTCCTCCTGGGGCAGGCGCTGGTCGATCGTCTCCTTGCGCGCCATCTCCTTCGGCGTGTTCCCGAAACCCTGCCCCGGGGACCAGTGGTCAGGAGCCACGTAACCCTCGTCCAGGGGATCAGCCACACCGCGATCGATCAGGGAGTCGGACTGGCTGAGCTGGGCCAGCTGGTCGTTGTCCTCGTCCTGGATCGGGGTCTCCTCGTCGTCGATCTCGTTCATGTCACGATCCTGCCACCCCGGGACGGCGCAGCCCACAGTCAGGGCCGATCAATGCCGGTTCGGGTTCGCGCAGCGCTCAGGCGCGGTCGTAGAAGCGCCCGAGGAAGTCGGTACGGAAGGCCTCGAAGTCGCCGTCGTCCATGGCCTGCCGGATGGTGTCGACGAGCCTGATCGTGAACCGCTCGTTGTGGATGGTCGCCAGCACCTTCGCCAGGATCTCCTTGGCCCTGAACAGGTGGTGCAGATAGGCCCGGGTGTAGTGCTGGCAGGTGTAGCAGTCGCAGCCGTCCTCGGGCGGGGTGAACGCCCGCCGGTTGGCCGCGGTCGTCACGTTGTACCGCCCGTTCGCGGTGTAGATCGCCGCATTGCGGGCGACCCTGCTCGGGTTGACGCAGTCGAAGGTGTCGGCCCCGGCCGCGCAGGCCGCGAAGAGGTCGTCCGGCTCGCTGATGCCGAGCAGGTGACGGGGCTTGTCATCGGGTAGCTCCTCGCTGCACCAACCGACGATCTCACCGAGCCGCTGCTTCTCGATGGCGCCGCCGATGCCGTATCCGTCGAAGCCCTCCTGCTCGTGCCCGCGGACACGGGCCCTGGTGGCCACCAGGCCGCGGCAGGCCGCCCGCCTCAGGTCCTCGAACTGCGCGCCCTGGACCACCCCGAAGAGGGCCTGGTAGGGCTTCTCCGGACGTGCATCGGTGAGCCGGGCGTGCTCGTCGAGGCAGCGCCCGGCCCACCGGCCGGTGCGCTCCACGGACTCCTCCTGGTAGTGGCGGGTGTTCATGAGTGTGGTCAGCTCGTCGAAGGCGAACATGACGTCCGCGCCGAGGCGGTGCTGGACCGACATGCTCACCTCGGGCGTGAAGCGGTGCGTCGAGCCGTCGAGCGGGCTCTTGAAGGTCACCCCGTCGTCGTCGACGCGGGCATTGCGCTTGGCCCCGGGCGCGATGATGTCGTCGTCCTGCAGTCCGGTGACGTCCATGGCGAGCACCTTCTTGAAGCCGACCCCCAGGCTCATCACCTGGAAGCCGCCGGAGTCGGTGAAGGTCGGCCCGGGCCAGTTCATGAAGCGCCCCAGCCCCCCGGCCTCGTCCACGATGTCGGGCCCGGGCTGCAGGTAGAGGTGGAAGGCATTGGCGAGCACCGCCTGCCCGCCGGCCGCGCGCACCTGCTCGGGCAGCATCGCCTTCACCCCGGCCTTGGTGCCCACCACGACGAAGGCCGGCGTCCGGATCACCCCGTGGGGGGTCGTGATCGTCCCGGTTCGGCCGAGACCATTGGGCAACTGGTGGTCGACGCGGAAGGAGAAGTCGGACGGGTTGGGCTCAGACATGCCCCCGATTCTGGCAGCACGGGGCCATTCAGTCCCACGCGCTAGGTTGAGGCACGTGCGCAAGCCCTTCCTGGCGACTGATCTCGAGCTGTTGACCGTCACGCCGACCAGTGCCGTCATCAGCTGGATCACCCGCGGCCACCGTTTCGGCGCAGGGCTGCCACGACCCATCCCCACCAGCACCCAGCTGTGGCTCGGCAGCGGCGACGGGCCGTTGACCCTGGTGCACGACGACCTGACCCCCCGGGCCTTCCACCAGGTCGAGGTGACCGGCCTGGAGCCCGGGCGCGAGTACCGCTTCCGTGCCAGCTCCGAGGGAGTGCAGGCCACTCCCGCGCTGGCCGCCACCACCCGGCTGTCCAGCCCCGAACGGACAGGGCGATTCGTCACCCTGACCCCGCCGCCGGGCCGCTATCTCACGACGATCGCGCTGGCCAACGACGTGCACATCGGCGAGACCCGGCAGGGCATCGTGCTCGGCCCGCTGCCCACCTCCGTGGCGCCGACCTCGTCGCAGGGTCAGTATCCGCAGACCCTGTTCACCCACATGCTCGACGACCTGGGCAGACTGCACGGTCATCCCTTCCTGGTCCTCGGTGGCGACATCACCTACGGCGGCACGGACACCCAGACCACCGATGCCCGGCGCCTCGCCGACGGATACGGCGACCAGGCCACCGACTGGCTCGCGGTGCGCGGCAACCATGACCGCCCGTTGCGCAGCGGCGAGGACCCCTTCGGGGAACGTTTCGTGGCCTACCAGCAGATGACCCGCTCCGCGCTGCCCTCCGGCCTGCGCATCCTGGGCGTCGACACCACGCGCGGCGGGGGCGGCGGATGGGTGCTGCCCGAGCAGTTCGAGGCGATCCGCAGTTTCCTGCAGGAGGATCCCTCCCGCCCGACACTGGTCACCAGCCACCACCCGGTCACCCGCGATGCCGCGCTCAGCTCCCCGGCCGGCCCCCAGTTCATGCTGCGCCGGCGCGACCAGGTGGAAATCCAGCGCCTCGAACGCGAGGCGGAGGGCGTCTTCCTGCACCACACCGGGCACACCCACCGGATGCGCCGCGGCAAGGCGGACGTTCAGGGTGCCCATGCCGAGTACTTCGAGAACGCCGCCTGTGCCGCCTACCCGGCCGGCTACGCGCTGCTGCACCTGTACACCGGCGGATATCTGCTGAACTTCTGGCGCACCTCCGGCGCCGAGGCGCTGGCCTGGGACTTCCGCAGCCGCTGGCAGGTGATGGGCCTGGCGGTGCAGTTCATGCTCGGCTCGACGAACGACCGAAATCACGTGGTGCTCAAGGACCTCTCGGGGCTGAAAGCCGTTCCCGGCGAGGTCCCCAGCGAGTTGCGCGTCTGAGCCGTCCGCCGCCGACGATCCTCCCGCGCCCTCGGGGGCGTCAGGGTCACCCGGCAGGCGAGGGGCATTCCGGTTGCAGGGCCCTGATCTGCGAGACCGCCACCAGACCGGCCGTCGAGGTGCGCAGGACGGCATCACTGACGCTCACCTGATGGGCTCCGACGCCGGCGAACAGTTCCAGCTCGGCGGGGCTGATGCCACCCTCCGGGCCGACCACGACGACGCACTCCCCCCGCGCCGGAAGGCTCGTCGCGCGCAGCGGACGGGTGGCGTCCTCGTGGAGGACCAGCGCGAGATCGGCGGCCGCCAGCCGGCGGGCCACCGCCTGGCTGTCCGCGAAACCGACCCGGGGTATGCGCAGCCGGCGCGACTGCTTGGTGGCGCTGGTCGCCGCTCCGCGCCATTTCGCCAGTCCCTTGTCGACCTTGTTGTCCCAGCGCACGACGCTGCGGGAGGCCTGCCAGGCCAGGATCTCGTCGACGCCCAGCTCGGTCAGCGCCTCGACGGCGACGTCGGAGCGCTCGCCCTTCGCGAGCGCCTGCACGACCACCACCCGCAGTGTCCCGGCCGGGGGCGCGAGCAGCTCGTCGACCCGCACCACGATGCCGGCCCGGGAGCTCTCCACCACCTCGCCGCGCACTCCTGCGCCCTCACCGTCACCGAGCAGCACTCTCTCCCCGGTGCGGATGCGCCGCACGACGGCAGCATGGCGCCCCTCCTCGCCGTCCACGCGCACCGTGCTTCCCGGCGTGACGCCGGTGAGGTCCGCGAGGAAGAGCGGCTCGGTCATCCGCTGAAGGCCTTGCGCAGGCGCTCGAAGAAGCCCTTGTCCTCGGCCTTGGTGTGGGCCACGTTGTCGCCGGTCTCGCTGCGGGCCTCGGCCAGCGAACGGATCAGCTCACGCTGCTGCTCGTCGAGCTTGGTCGGCGTCTGGACGACCAGGGTGACCCCGAGGTCGCCGCGCTGGCCGGCGTCGCGGGCACGCAGCTTCGGCACCCCGCGGCCCTTGATGGCGAGCCTGGTGCCGGACTGGGTACCGGCCGGGATGTCGAGGCGAACCACCGACTCCTCGGGTGTCGCACCGTCCAGCTCGGCCTCCAGGGTGGTGATCGGCACCGTGCACCCGAGTGCCGCCGCGGTCATCGGGATGGTCGCGACCATCTCCAGGTTGTCGTTCTCACGATGGAAGACCTCGTGCGGGTGTACGGCCACCTCGACGTACAGATCGCCGGCGGGTCCACCACCCAGTCCGACCTCGCCCTGCCCGGCAAGATGGATCCTGTTGCCGGAGCTCACCCCGGCAGGAACCTTGACGCTGATGTCACGACGGGTGCGCACCCTGCCCTCGCCGCTGCACTCCGGGCAGGGATGGGCGATGACCGTGCCGTAGCCCTGGCAGTGCGGGCAGGGCGCGGTGGAGCGGATGTCGCCGAGGAAGGAACGCTGGACCTGGGTGACGCTGCCCGAACCGGCGCACTGCGGGCAGGTGATCGGCTTCTCGCCCTTGGCGGATCCCTGGCCCTTGCAGTTGGGGCAGACGACATAGGTGTCCACGGTGAACGGCGCCGTGGTGCCGAAGGCGGCCTCGGCGAGGCTGAGCTCCAGGCTCATCAGCTGGTCGGATCCCTGGCGGACCCGCGAGCGGGGCCCGCGCGTGGAGCCGCCACCGCCGCCGAACATGGCACCGAGCAGGTCGCCGACGTCGAAGCCCATCGAGCCGCCCGAGGAGGTGAAACCGGAGAAGCCGCCCATCCCCCCGAAGGGGTCGTAGCCACCGGCCCCGCCGCCGGCATGCATGGGATCACCGCCGCGGTCGAAGACCGCCTTCTTCTGCGGGTCCGAGAGCACCTCGTAGGCCTCGTTCACCTGCTTGAACTTGTCCTCGGCATCCGGATCGTCGGTGACGTCCGGATGCACCTGCATCGCCTTCTTGCGGTAGGCGCGCTTGATCTGTTCGGGGGAGGCGTCCCGGCTGACACCCAGGACCTCGTAGTAATCGGTACTCATCAGTGAACGGAATCAACCTTCTGCCAGGAACTGGCCGACATAGCGGGCGACGGCGCGCACGGCTGCCATCGTGGACGGATAGTCCATTCGGGTGGGCCCCACCACTCCCAGGCTTGCCGAGGAGTCGTCGGGGCCGTAGATACTGGCCACCACCGAAGTGGTCTGCAGGGGCGTGTACGGATTCTCCTGGCCGATCCTCACAGCCACGTCACCGGGACGGTCGGAGGCGGCCTCGCCGAGCAGACGCAAGAGCACCATCTGCTCCTCCAGGGCCTCGAGTACGGGCTTCACGGTGGTCTCGAACTCGGCCCCGAAGCGAGTGAGATTCGGCACGCCACCGATCTCGACCCGGGGAGAGTCCACGGCGGCAAGGATACCCAGCACCGAACCGACCACCGCGGCACGCAGCGTCGACAGTGCATCCTCACTCCAGGCGCGCAGCGCGCTGCTCGCCGCCCGGACCGTCTGCCCGATGACGGTGGCATTGACCGCGTCGCGGACACCCAGGAGCTCCGCGGCGGTGCATGAGGGCACCCTCACCACCCGCTGGTCGACGGTTCCGGCGCTGGTGATGACGATGACCAGCAGCTGCTCGGGCTCCAGTCCGACGAGCTCGACGTGACGCACCCGCAGCGATGCGGGCGAGGGGTACTGCACGATCGCGACCTGGTGGGTGATGACGGCCAGCAGCCGCACCGTGCGCCCGACCACGTCGTCCAGGTCGACCGCGCCGCGAAGAAATGTCGAGACGGCCCGCCGTTCCGCCGCGGAGAGCGGCTTGACCTGCGCGATGCGGTCGACGAACAGGCGATAGCCCTTGTCGGTGGGGATCCGCCCGGCGCTGGTGTGCGGCTGGGTCAGATATCCCTCCTCCTCGAGCGCGGCCATGTCATTGCGCACCGTCGCCGGGGAGACGTCGAGGTGATGACGTTCCACCAGGGCCTTGCTGCCCACCGGTTCCCTGCTGGAGACATAGTCGGTCACGATGGCACGCAGCACGTCGAGCCTGCGATCGTCGACCATCGTTCCTCCTGCTCACTGTCGTCGAAGGGTTTCGCCCGCCTCGGAAAGGTACTCCTCGCACGCCACTCACCGGGCCCCGCGCACAGGGCCCACGCGATGGGTCCGGGCGTCACGGAGCACAGCACGCGTGTTGGCACTCGTCCCGATCGAGTGCCAGTCTACCTCCGCCCGCGGCCGGCCCCGGGAGGCACGGCAGCCCGCGCCGGATGGGGGGTGTGCGAGTCACTTCGCGCGCGGCCACAGGGCGGCGACCCGCCGGCCGGTCTGCGCGTCGCGACACGACAGGATCGCGCCGCGCCCGCTCCCGGGCCGGTAGGGACGTCCGTCGAGGTGCACGATGTCGCCGCCGAGTTCCTGGAGCATGAGCTGGCCGGGCAGGTGGTCCCAGGGCTTGGGGAAACGGAAGACGATGAAGTCCGTGACCCCGGTGACGACGTTCGGGTAGTCGATGCCGGCCGCCCGGGTCGAGTGCACGACCGGGGCGATCTCACCCCCTGCCTCGAATCCCTGCCAGTGCGCGAACGAGCTGGCCCCCACGGGGGGCGTGTGCATCGGCGCAGGCCGGATCGGCACGCCGTTGCAGGTCACGCCCGCCCCCTTCTCGGCGGCGAAGGCACGTGCCCGCCGGGGCTGCCAGATACAGCTGGAGACGAGCTGGGGGCCGCGCAGCTCGGCGACCATGACCGCGAAGTTCTCGCTGCCCCGCACGAAGTTGTTGGTGCCGTCCAGGGGATCCACGACGTAGCAGTGCTCCGCCGCGCCGATGGCGCCGAGCCGGCCCGGGTCGGCGAAACTGGCCTCCTCGCCCACCACGACCGCGCCGGGACTGAGTGAGCGCAGCCCTGTCGCGAGCGCCTCCTCCGCCTGCCGATCGGCCACCGTGACGAAGTCGCCCGGGGCCTTGGCCTGGATCTCGGCGGGGCTGAGCGAACGGAAGCGTGGCTCGATGAATTCGCTGCTCACGCTACGGACGAGGGTGAGGACGTCGAGCACTGACATCTCACGCCCCCTTCCGGACGGTCGAGGATGCCGAGGTGCTCATGCCAGCTCCTGCGCGTGGTCCTGGGTGACGAAGTCGATGAGCCGCTCGACCTGCCGCACGAAGTCCATGTCGAGATCGCGGTAGCTGCTCACCTTGGCCAGCATCGCCTGCCAGGCGCGACCCACATCGGCCTGGTCGATCTGCTCGTAACGCTTGCCGCGCGGCACGCCCAGAGCAGCCAGCGTGCCCTTCTTGAAGTCGCGGTCCATCGGAACCTCGGGCCAGGCGCGGATGCCGAGGACCTCGGGCCGGATGGTCTGCCAGACGTCCACGAAACGGTGGCCGACGATGAGCACGTGGTCGCCGAAGCCCGCGTGTGCGACCTGAGCCGCGACCCGCGACTCCTTCGTCCTGGCCACGAGATGGTCGATGAGCACACCCAGACGGCGGCCCGGGCCGGGCCGGAAGTCCCCGACGATGCCCAGCAGGTCGTCCATGCCGCCCATGTACTCGACCACGACCCCCACGTGGCGCAGGTCGTCGCCCCAGATGCGCTCGACGAGTTCGGCGTCGTGGCGTCCCTCGACGTAGATCCTGCTCGACAGGGCGACCCGGGCGGCCTCGCGGGCACCGACGCGTGAGCCCGAGGCGGTGTGGCGCGGCGCGCTGCTGCCGTGGGACGGCGGGATCCGCAGGGCCACCGGTCTGCCCTCGACCAGATAGCCGAACTCCCCGACGGGGAAGCTGCGCCGGCGTCCGGCCCGGTCCTCGAGCAGGATCATGCCGTTCTCCCAGCCGACCACCTCGCCGCAGTACCCGTCCGAGCCGACCTCGACGATCAGCCCGAGCGACAGTGCCAGGTCCGTGGTCTTCGGCTTTCCGGCGTGACGCCAGTCCCCCGCCAGTACGTCTCGTCCGTAGCGGTCGCCGACTACCATGCCGTCCAGCCTAGTGGGCGGCCTGCTCGCGCCCCCGGAGCAGCCGCGGCGCGCCGCGGGGGTGCAGTCGCGGGCTCAGAAGGTCGAGGTGTCGATGACGTAGCGGTAGCGCACCTTCGAGGCAACGACATTGTCGAAGGCCTGGGTGATGTCATCTCCCGAGATCACCTGGACGACGGGTGCGATGCCGTGCTCGGCGCAGAAGTCGAGCATCTGCTGGGTCTCGGCGATACCGCCGATGAGCGAGCCGGCGAGCACCCGGGCACCGTGCGTGAGCGTCATCATGTGCAGGGACGAGGCGTGCTGGGGAAGCCCGACGTCCACCAGCACGCCACCGACGCGCAGCATCCCCAGGATCGGATCGAGGTCGGTGTCGGCAGAGACCGTGGTGACGATGAGATCAAAGCGGGAGCGCAGCCGCCGGGCGGTGCCGGGCTCGCTCATCGCGTAGTACTCGCCGGCCCCCAGACGCCGTCCGTCCGCCTCCTTGGCGCGGGTACGGCTGATCACCGAGACCTCGGCGCCCATGGCCGCCGCGATCTGGACCGCGACGTGGCCGAGGCCGCCCAGCCCCACGATCGCCACCTGCTTGCCGGGGCCGGCGCCCCAGCGGTGCAAGGGGGAATAGGTGGTGATGCCGGCGCACATCAGCGGAGCCGCCGCCTCGAAGGGAATCGCGTCGGGAATGTGCAGGGCGAAGGCCTGGTCCACGGTGAAGGCGGTGGCATATCCGCCCGCCGTCGGACGCCCCTCACGGTCGGGGCCGTAGGTCCACAGCGTTCCGCCGGGGCCGGTGCAGAACTGTTCGTCGCCCTGGCGGCAGTACTCACACTCGCCGCAGGAATTGACCATGCAACCGACACCCACCTTGTCGCCGACCGCGAAGTCGCTGACCTGCTCGCCCATCTTCGTGACGATGCCGGCGATCTCGTGGCCCGGGACGAGTGGATAGGCGGCCGGGCGCCATTCGCTGCGCGCACTGTGGATGTCGGAATGACAGATTCCGGCGTATTTGATGTCGAACAGGATCTCGGTCGGGCCCGGTTCGCGTATCGACACCGTGGTCGGATGGAACTGGCTCTTCTCGTCGTCACATGCGTAGGCCTTGGCCTGAGGCATCCTCGCTCCTTCGTCCGGCGTGGTCGATCACTCCTCCAACAATGCTATTCACCGCCTGCCGGGTACGCCCCGAGCACGCGCAGCACATGCCTCCCGCCACGGCTGCCGCAGTGTACGGCTGTGTTAGCACGCTCATGTAACAGAACCGTGACAACCAGGTCATCCGACAGCGAATGAGATGTCCGGGCCCATTTCATGACTGTGCGTAGAGTCCGACAGCATGACGACGTCACCGGAAACGACGGGGCCGCTGGTCCGGATTCGCGACCTGCACAAGTTCTTCGGGAGTTTCGAGGCGCTTCGCGGCATCGACCTGGACATCGCGACAGGCGAGAAGGTGGCTCTGCTAGGCGCGTCCGGTTCTGGCAAGTCAACTCTGTGCCGGTGCATCAACAGGCTGGAGACCATCGCCTCCGGAACCATCCACATCGACGGCCAGGAACTTCCCGCCGAGGGCAAGAAGCTCGCGCAGCTGCGGGCGGAAGTGGGGATGGTCTTCCAGTCCTTCAATCTCTTCCCCAACTACACCGCCCTGGAGAACATCACTCTCGCCCCCGTGCACGTGCGGCACCAGCCGAAGGCGGCCGCCCGCGCCGAGGCCGTCCAGCTGCTCGAGCGGGT
>JBAQVA010000157.1:0-6123 GCA_049297835.1 Propionibacterium sp. | reverse complement strand
GGAATACGTTGGCCCACTCGTAGACGTGGTGTGCGATCAAGGCTCACCCCCGCATTCGCGGGGAATACCTGCGCATTCGCCAGCGCCTGCCTGCTCAGGAAGGCTCACCCCCGCATTCGCGGGGAATACAAAAGCGGCACCTCACGGTCGGACCGGCGGCTCGGCTCACCCCCGCATTCGCGGGGAATACCCGGGATCCGATTACGGGCTCGACTGGCCGCTGGGCTCACCCCCGCATTCGCGGGGAATACCCATCATGTGACGACCGCAAATGACGGGCCGCAGGCTCACCCCCGCATTCGCGGGGAATACTGGAAGGGCGCAGGGGAACGCGCGCTCAAAACCGGCTCACCCCCGCATTCGCGGGGAATACTCAATCAGTGGATCCAGACAGCCGCTGGGCTTTGGCTCACCCCCGCATTCGCGGGGAATACCCATCTCCCGAATTCGTGTTCCATCCAGAACGAGGCTCACCCCCGCATTCGCGGGGAATACGATCCCGAGCTCGTCCAGCACATCCACGAGGCCGGCTCACCCCCGCATTCGCGGGGAATACGTATCGGACGGTCCACTGCACGGATACCTGACCGGCTCACCCCCGCATTCGCGGGGAATACGCCACGGGAAATTCCCGTACCCGTCCGAGTTCGGGCTCACCCCCGCATTCGCGGGGAATACCGGTGAGCGTACCGGCGAAGTGCTTGAGCCGAGGGCTCACCCCCGCATTCGCGGGGAATACTGGCCCATTCCTCGTAGGAGTCTGGGGTGAGACGGCTCACCCCCGCATTCGCGGGGAATACGGGAGGACGCCGCCCTTACGGTTGACGCCGAGCGGCTCACCCCCGCATTCGCGGGGAATACGCCGACGAATGACATTGTTCCGCGATCCGGAAGGGCTCACCCCCGCATTCGCGGGGAATACCGCTCTGCGTGCTGGCTTCTGGCAGATCACATCGGCTCACCCCCGCATTCGCGGGGAATACTCACCGAAGACGAGAACGGGAACCCATGGGCAAGGCTCACCCCCGCAGTCGCGGGGAATACCCCAAGTGACTAGGTCTTGGGCAGGGTCTACCCATGGGTGGGAGTGTATTCCACCGAGCCCAGGCACGAGCAGCAGACATGGTCAGGTTGTCTGACGGGGCTCCGCCCCAGAATCCATACCTGACGCGGGGTCCTGTTCGTGCTGGTCACAAGGATGGATACGCGGCTCTTCTGACTTCGGGTAGTGGTGGGGCGACACGCCGTTTTGTGCGCTGAGGTGAGGGGTTGAACAGGGACGAGGTCCTCCAGGATCGGTACCGCTCAAGCCGGCCTTTCAGGAAGACCTCGACCTGTGTCTGACCTTACGCGGTGCGCCCGGACGCGCCCACTGGCTGTTTCCTCCTGTGATCGTTGCGACGTGCTCGTGGACTCGGTCGGCTTGCGGGTCGTTGGCCCCGGCCGCCGCGACGACGACGTGCTCGTCATCGCTGTCGGGTCGGCACCGTTCCTGGTCGGGCGCGAGCGGTGCGGGCAGGTCGCCGTGTCCTGGGGGGCGCAAGATCCTTGAGCTTGTCGATGCAGCCATGGGCAGTGCCCCGGTGCGCATCCGGTGGTGCACATCTCGCTGGCGGTGTCCGGGCGATGGGTGCCAGGCGCGCACGTTCACCGAGCAGACCCCAGAGTGGCCGCCCCGCGCCCAGCTGACCGCCCGTGCGGGACGGTGGGCGGTAGCCAAGATGCGTCGGGAGAACGCCTCAGTCCAGGCCTGGCCCGCCAGCTCGGGGTGTCCTGGCTGGCCATGTGGCGCGCGGTCAAGCTGATCTTGCAGGCCAGGGATCAGGACCCGGCCCGGTTCGAGGGGGTGGCGACCTTGGGGGTTATGAGCATCTGTGGCATCACCTGTCGACCAAGTCCGCAGACCAGGGGGCACGGACCTGAGGAGCTGACCGGGATGATGGACCTTACCCGCGACGCCCAGGGACGAGTGCACGCGCGCCTGCTCGATCTGGTCCCGGGCGGTCCACCAAGGCCTGCGCCGATTGGCTCACCGAGCGTGGCCAGGCCCTCCGCGCCGGCGCGGGGAACCTCACCGAAGATTCGTGGACTGGTAGTGCGCCCAGCGGCTGCGTGTCGCCTACCGGCACGTGAACCTGGTCGAAGGCAAGAAGATCGCCGAGAAGATCCTGGCGACCTTCCACTCTTGGCCGCTTCCCGAGATCGCGCACCTGGGACGGACCCTGCGTAAGTGGCGGACGCCGTTCTTGGCCTACCTCACCACTGAACGCTCCAACAACGGCGACACCGAGGCCGTCAACGGACTGATCGAGCTCGCCACACGCGTCGCACGCGGCTTCACCGACTTCGACAACCACCGACTACGCACGCTCCTGATCGAAGGAGGCCTCGACCCCACGACCCCCACCTGAAGTCAGAAGAGCCAGTCTGACGCGCGACAGATGCACTCGTCATCCGTACCCGGATCCATAGTCCGGAAGCGGTCGTCGCACCGGCCACGCGCCCGTGGCCACTTGACACGGATGGATCCGGGTTCGTGTTGGTAGACGCACCCAGATCCGGATCCATCGCCTTGGGCGAGGGCGCCGCGGCAAACAGATTCGGGGTCGATGCGCACGTCCGCCGAGGCATTGGTGCTGACCGCCCCAGTGGTAGCCGTCCCGGTGAACGCCCGTGGTGCGTGGTCTCAGCCTGCCGTCGGGCGGACCGCCACCATGATGTCGCGGAGGATCGAGGAGTCCACCCGGTGTGAGAACTCCTCCCAGGCGCCGCCGGTGCGCACCTCGAGCCCGGCGGAGGAGCAGATCTGCGCCAGCTCCGGGCGGCTGAGCCCGTAGTTGTTCCAGCTGATGCCCAGGGCGCCGCCCGCCCGCAGTTGGCCCGCCCAGACCGGCACGGCCCGGGCCAGCAGCTCGGCCGGCGAACGGTCCCGCTGGGGGCCCTGGACCCGACCGCCCCGGTGGGGGCCGGCGGGACGACGGGTCGAGCCGTGCACGATGCCGTAGGGGGCGTCGGTGACGATCGCGTCGAAACGCTTCCGGCCGAACAGCGCGGCGCTGTCGGCGGTGTCGCCGGTGAACACGCTCAGATCCAGCTCGGGCGCGCCGGAGACGCCGGGGTGGCCGTGGGTGCTCTCGCCCGGGCGCACCTGCGCGTCGAAGCGCCGGCCCAGTGTCCGCCCGTCGCGGCGGACCGGCGAGACCGCCGCCGAGTGCTTGAGCTTCTTGCGACGCAGATAGGACTTGAGGAAGGCGGCGAACTGGTCGACCGAACGCTCGTCGATCTCCACCCCGTAGGCGTCCATGCCCAGCGTCCACGCGGCGAGCAGGGTGGTCCCCCGACCCGCCAGCGGGTCGAGCACGGCAAGCCGGGGATGCCCGGTGCTGACCTGGGATGTCGTCACGTGGAGCAGCAGGCGGGTGAACATCTCGTTGGTCCGCCCCTGGTACTTGGGGATCGTCAGCAGGTCGGAGTCCATCACCTCGACGGTGGGCAGCTCGACCGGACGCAGCAGCTCGCCGACCCGCTCGAAGACCGCGAGGACGCAGGACTGGTGGGCCAGCACGGCGGTGTCGATCCCCTCGGCATCGATGGCGAGGTAGTCGACTCCTGCGACCGTGCAGGGGTTGATCCGTGCCGCCGGTCCGGTCACCGCCAGCTCGGCGCGGGCCAGTCCGGGCGTCTCCGCCCGGTAGACGCGGTTCGCAGAGGGGGAGAGCAGCATGAGGCAGGACGGCACCGGCCCATCCTCCCAGCTCAGCGGGTCGTCGGGGCGTCCGCCCCGCAGATCACTGCAGGTCGACCTTGAGGTGCTCGTAGGGGGTGCCCTTGGCGCGCTGGTAGGAGGCGCGGATCTCGGTCTCCGCCTCGGTGCGCCCCACCCAGGAGGCCCCCTCGACGCTCTTGCCGGGCTCCAGGTCCTTGTAGACGGTGAAGAAGTGCTCGATCTCGAGCATGACCATCTGCGGTACGTCGTCGAGGTTGTCCATGTAGTCGCGCCGCGTGTCGGCGGTCGGGATGCACAGCACCTTGTCGTCGCCGCCCATCTCGTCGCGCATCTGGAACATCGCGATGGCGCGGCAGCGGATCAGGCAGCCGGGGAAGGTGGGCTCGGCGACGATCACCATGGCGTCCAGCGGATCCCCGTCCTCACCGAGGGTGCCCTCGATGAAGCCGTAGTCGTAGGGATACTGCGTGGAGGTGAACAGCGTCCGGTCGAGCCGGATCCGCCCGGTGTTGTGGTCCATCTCGTACTTGTTCTTCGTGCCACGGGGGATCTCGACGGTCATGTCGAAGGTCAGGCCGAACTGCGGCAGCCCAGTGGCGATGCGGAAATCATCGGTCACGTCGTTGCGTCCTTATGATTGGTAACCGGAGATTGGTTGCTCCGGTGGCATGGGAAGATGGCGCTGACATTACCCGTTCGGGGGAGAGCGCGTGAATTCTTCGAAGAGCCGGACCTGGTTGCGGTGGCTCGTGCTGGCCGTGGTGGTGGCCGTGCTCACCGCGCTCGTCGCGGTCGCCTGGCGACCGCTGTCCAGAGCCACCGGACTCGTCGTCCCGGCCGGCGCGGCGACGGTGCCCGCATCGGTCTTCAGCCCCACCCCGGGGCTGACCCCGCAGGGCAGCGGCGCCGCCTCGTCCGCGCCGGTGCCCAGCTCGTTCCGCGCTGCCTCCGCGCAGAAGGTCGGCGCCGCCGTGGACTCGGCCGGAGTGCCCAGCGGCGTCGCGCTCGTGGTGCGCGACCTGAGTTCGGGCACCACGCTGCGCTCCGAGAGCGGTGACGAGGCAGTCATCCCCGCCTCGTCGATGAAGCTCATGACCACCATCTCCCTGGTCGACAAGATCGGTGCCTCGACCACCTTCACCACGAAGGTGGTCGAGGAGTCCGACGGCTCGATCGTGCTGGTGGGCGGTGGGGACCCGCTGCTGGGCAGCACCGACAGCGCCTACAAGTACGGCACGCCGCTCCCGGCGACAACGAAGCAACTCGCCGACCAGACCGCCCAGGCGCTGCGTGCCAAGGGGCGCACCCAGGTGAGCCTCGGCTACGACGACAGCCTGTTCACCGGCGCCACCCGTCATCCCGGCTGGAAGGCCGATGACATGAACTATGTCAACGACATCTCGGCGCTCATGGTCGACGAGGGCGGCGGCTCCACCACCCCCTCCGCGTCTGCGGCGCAGACCTTCGCCAGCCAGCTGGAGGCGGACGGGATCACCGTGAGCGGCACGCCGGACGCCCGGCAGGCCTCCTCGTCGGCCACCCAGCTGGCCGCCGTCTCGTCGCTGCCGCTGTGGCAGATCGTCCAGCAGTGCCTGCGCCACAGCGACAACACCATCGCCGAGACCCTCTTCCGCCACCTCGCAATCGCCTACGGCCAGCCCGCGAGCTTCGACGGTGGGGTCACCGCACTCCACCAGGCGATGGTCTCGCTGGGCCTGTGGGCCTCCGCGGACTCCCTCAACGACGGCTCGGGGCTCGACGAGGCCGACCGGCTCACCGCCTCCACGCTCTCCCAGGCGATCGTGCTGGCGGCCAGCCGCGACGACCTGCGCAATGTCCTCGCCGCCCTGCCGGTCGCGGCGGCGAACGGCACCCTGGAGACCAGATTCGTCGACTCCGCCTCCTCCGCAGGAGGGGGCAGGGTGCGCGCCAAGACCGGGACCCTGGACAACTCGGGCGCACTGGTCGGGTACACGCCCACCGCCGACGGCTCGATGCTCGCCTTCGCGATCGTGGCCAATGTGAGCGACACCGACATGAGGCCCTACCTCGACAAGTTCGCCGCAGCCCTGTCGGCCTGCGCCTGCGCCGGCTGAGCACGCATAGGATCGGGCCCCATGAGCTCCCGGATGCCGTGGATCGACTGGCAGGGCGCCGTCGCGACGGCCACGGCGCTGGTGCCCCCGGGCCCCACGGTCAGCCACCGGGAACGGATCGACTGCGTGCAGGACCTGCGCCGCGCGGCCAGCCAGGCCCCGGCGCTGATCGCCCGGGTGGCCCGCCTGCCGCAGCGGGGTGACAGCGTCCCCGAGCTGGTGGTCGACCGTCCCGGTGTCGTGCGGGCGAATGCGGGCACTGCCCGCGAGGTGATGCGCCGGATGGGCCTGGTGGACGAG
>JBAQVA010000156.1:0-2872 GCA_049297835.1 Propionibacterium sp. | reverse complement strand
CTGCTCACGTGACTGGGACTGCTCGTCATGCGGCATCGGTCTTCGCCTCCCCTGCCCGGGCGATCTCCTCGAGCACGGTCCCGGCGGTCATCGACTCGCTGTTCTCGAACTCGTTGATCTTGCGCCGATCACACATCACGGCGATACGGTCAGCGACACGCATGACTTCTTCCAGTTCCGATGAGATGAACACGACGGCACAGCCGTCGGTTGCCAGTTCCGTGACCAGGCGCTGGATCTCGGCCTTGGTCCCGATGTCGATTCCGCGGGTCGGCTCGTCCAAGATCAACAGCGTCGGGTCGGTGGCCAGCCACCTGGCGAGCAGCACCTTCTGCTGGTTCCCGCCCGACAGATTGCGGATGAGCATGTCGGGGTTGTTGGGGTGGATGTCCAGGGCCTTCATGAACTTCGCGACGATCGCGTCCAGCTCGTTCCTGGGCAGCGGCCGCATCGCCCCCCGGCGGGCCTGGATGGCCAGGGCGATGTTCTCCCGGACGGTGAGATCGCCGACGATCCCGTCGCGCTTGCGGTCCTCGGTGGAGTACACGATGCTCTGCTTCAGGGCGCTCAGCGGGTCGGACAGCGTGACCTGCTTGCCCTTGATCTCGATCTTGCCCTCGTCGGCCTTGTCGGCACCGCACAGCAGGCGTGCGGCCTCGGTCCGGCCCGAACCCAGCAGGCCGGCCAGCCCGACCACCTCGCCGCGGTGGATGTCCAGTGAGTACGGCTCCACCGCGCCGCGCCGGCCGATGCCCTGGGCGCTGAGGAACAGCGTGTTCTCGCCCTCGTCCTCCCTGCGGGCGTGGGCCTGGCCCTCGATCTTGTCCAGCGCGTCGCCGGTCCTGCCCAGCATCATCGAGATGAGTTCCATCCGGGGCAGTTCAGCGGTCATCCGCTCGCCGACGAGCTGCCCGTTGCGCAGCACGGTCATCCGGTCGGAGATCTCGTAGACCTGGTCGAGGAAGTGCGAGACGAAGAGGATCGCCACATCGCTGCTGCGGATCTCGCGGATCACGGTGAACAGCTCCTCCACCTCCTGCTTGTCGAGGCTCGAGGTGGGCTCGTCGAGGATGAGGATCTTCGCATCCAGGACGAGGGCACGCGCGATGGCGCACAGCTGCTGCGAGGCGATGGTCAGGGAGCCGAGCTGCTGGCGCGGGTCCACCGACAGGTGCAGACGCTCGAGGAATTCGGTGGTGCGGTTCCTGGTCTCGCGCCAGTTGACGAAGGGGCCGCGACGCACCTCGCGCCCGAGCATCACGTTCTCCGCGACGCTGAGGTTCGGGCAGAGATTGACTTCCTGGTAGACGGTGGCGATCCCGGCTGCCTGGGCCTCGGCGGTGCTGCGGAACTGGGCGGGCCTGCCGTCCACCGTGATCGAGCCACGACTCAGGTGGTGGACTCCCGTCAGCGCCTTGATCAGCGTGGACTTGCCCGCCCCGTTCTCGCCCATGAGCGCATGGACCTCTCCGGGGAACAGGCGGAAGTCCACTCCCGAGAGCGCCTTCACTCCCGGGAATGTGACTGTGATGTCCTCCATCGTCACCAGCGGCGACGCCGGGTCGGGGACTGTGTGTGTCATGAGCGCGTTCCGTTCCTCTCCGATGAACAGCAGTAGGGGGTGGGAGCGGGCGTCGACGCCCGCTCCCACCTGCCCCGACAGGCTCAGTACTTGCGTGCGTCGATGGTTGCCTGGGTGATCGTCTGGTCGAAGGTCGTCTCGTTCACGACCGTCTGGGTGGTGCTCGACTGACCGCCGTGCACCTTCTTGATCAGGTCGGCGAGCTGGTCGCCGAACAGCGGGTTGCACTCGACGACGAAGTTGAACTTCTTGTCGTGCAGCGCCTGGAGCCCGTCCTTCACCGCATCGCAGGAAACGATCTTGATGTCGGTGCCAGCCGTCTTGCCCGCGGCCGAGATCGCCTCGAGGGCGCCCAGCGCCATGTCGTCGTTGTGCGAGAAGACCAGGTTCATGGACGGGTAGGACTGCAGGGCCGCCTCCATGGCGGTCTTGCCCTCGGCCCGGGTGAAGTTGCCCGATGCCCGGCCGATGATCTGGGATCCCATGATCGAATCGAATCCGCTCTGCCGGTCGACCTGCGGCGCCGAACCCATCGTCCCCTGCAGCTCGAAGATCTTGGCGTCCGCGGCGTTCTGCTTGACCCAGTTGCCGGCCAGGACGCCCTCGTGCTTGAAGTCCGAGCCGATGAAGCCCTGGTAGGGATCCGTGACGGAGGTGGTGACCGCGCGATCGGTGAGCACCAGCGGGATCTTCGCGTCCTTGATCTCGCCGAGCACCTGGTCCCATCCGGTCTGGATCACGGGCGAGAAGGCAATGACGTCCATGCCCTGGTCGATGAAGTCGCGCAGGGCCTTGATCTGGTTCTCCTGCTTCTGCTGGGCATCGACGAAGGTGAGCTTGAAGCCCTTGGCATCGGTCAGGTTGTCCTTGATCGACTGGGTGTTGGCGGTGCGCCAGCCGCTCTCTGCACCGACCTGCGAGAAGCCGACGCTGATGGTTCCGCTTTCGCCGCCGGTGGCCGAGCCCGAGGAGCTCGACGAGCTGCCGGAGCTACAGGCGCTGAGGCCGATGACGGGGATGGATGCCAGGGCCATCTGGACAATGGTGCGGCGTGAGACAGGCATGTGATTCTCCTCTTTGAGACGATCGGCCCCTTCTCGACCGATTCGTGACATGCAGTGGAGACTCGGATCGTTGAGCCCCCGGAGAGGCGCCGGGCCTCTCTTCATCACAAGTGTGAGCGCTAACATTCGGGCTGTCAAGCCACTCTGTGATGACGTTTTGGTCACGATCAGAAGGCCTTGTGAGCGGGCTTTGGGAATGCCCGACCAGCCGTCTGCGGCGATCCCC
>JBAQVA010000155.1:0-7329 GCA_049297835.1 Propionibacterium sp. | reverse complement strand
GACCCGCGCCGATCGGCGGCTCTGCGCGCCGCAGCGGGTGCCGAGCTCGCCGGCGCAGCCGCCGGAACAGCGCTCGACGCCGAGGGGCTCGCCGCACGTCTGGCCTGGCAGCATCCCTCCTGGACGGGCGTGGAGTGGGCAGACGTTGCGGCGGAACTGCTCAGGGAAGCCGAGTTGCTGGGCATGGTGGCCTTCGGGCGCACCACGGTCCTCACCACGACGACGGACCGGGATCCCGATCCGGGTTTCGCGCCCTTCGGCTCGACACTCATCCTGCAGTCGGACCTGACGGCCGTCGCACCAGCCCCACTGGACCATCTCACCGACCGGGCCGCGGGCACGATCGCGAATCGCGAGTCCCACGGCGCGACAGCCACCTTCCGCTTCACCGAGGACTCGCTCCGCGCCGCCTTCGATGCCGGGTGGAGCAGCGAGACGCTGATCGGCTGGCTCCACGAGCACGATGCCGCCGGGATGCAGGCCCCGCTGCCGCCACCACTCGTCTCGCTCATCGAGGACACCGCCCGTCACCACGGGCAGCTCAGGGTGATGGTGGTCACGGCGGTGGTGCAGGTCGACGACGAGGCGGTTGCCGCATCCCTGCTGGCCGATCGCGCCGCCCCGCAACTGGGTCTGACCGCCCTGGCGCCGGGCTTCCTCAGCGCCACGGCCGAGCCCGAGGACATCGTCGCCTTCCTGCGCCGACGGGGACTGGCGCCGGTGGCGCAGGATGCGGAGGGCGAGGTCTTCACCACTCCGCCCGTGCATCGTGCTGCACCTCCCGTCGCCGCGGCGTCCGAGGCCACCGTGGACACCGAGCTGCTCGCCGCCCGGCTGATCCGGCGGCGTGGTCGGGGAATGGGCCCGGACGCCATCCTGGCCGCGCTCGCAGAGGCACACGACGGGGACCGGTGGATCACGCTCGACTGGGCCGACGACGACGGCACAGCGCACACCAACTCGATCCGCGTGCTCTCGCTCGGCTCCGGGGTCGCGCAACTGGTCCGGCGCGGGGCCGGGCGGTTGAACCTGCCTTTGTCACGGATCATCGCGGTCCACTCCGGCGAATCAGCGTGATGCATCTGGGGGAATGACGAGTTCCGCCCCTGCGGAATTGTCCGGCGGGCGGACTGGGTGACTTCCCCGGCACCACCGGGCGCCGAAAGGAATCGCAGGTCTCCGGGAATTCTGCTGGGCCGGGGGCGAATTCGGAAACCGGTCACTATAGTGACCGATGTTCGGTCATCCCGGTCCACCACGTACCACACGGAGGAATCGGGCGTCGGCACACATCCCCCGGAGGATCCCATGGGCAGCGAAGACTCATCGGACCGATCGTCCGCGCGCGAATCCTCCGCTGCCGACGCAGCGAGCACGAACCCGCAGCCGGATGCTCGGGCGCCGTGGGCCGGATGGACGGCACCGGACAGCGGACCAGGAGCCGGCCCGACGAACGGAGCCGAGCCGCCGGGGCACGCGACTGTTCCCTCCTACCTGCCGGCAGCTGGCGGATGGCAGCCCACCGGGGCGCCCGGATCCCCGACCCCGCCGCAGCCCCCGGCCCCCGGGCCACGGAGGACGATGTGGGTCATCGTGGTCCTGGTCATCGCCCTCGCCGTCCTGACCGCCGCCTTCGCCACAGCCGTCGCCGTGACCAATTCCCGGCGTACTCCCGAGGGAGTCGTGGTCCCGTACCTCAACCTGCTGGCCGCAGGACGCGCCGACGCGGCCAGCGCGATGGTGGATCCGGGAGTCTCGAACAGCCAGCGGCTGCTGCTCACCGACGCCACCATGGCACAGGCCCAGGCACGGATCCAGATCCTCGCCACCAGGACGTTCGGCGTCACCAGCCGCTCGGCCACGGTCGAGGCGACCCTCTCGCTCAACGGGCAGCGCTACACGAAGGACTTCTCGGTCACGGCCGGGCCCAAGGAGTACGGGCTGCTGAGGACGTGGGTGCTGAGGGATCCCTATCTCGTGCCGGTCTCGGTCACCAGCAGCCGCGAGAACAGCCTCAGCCTGGTCAGTGTCGCGGGCACGAATCTCAGCTCGGACGGATCGGGTACCCAATTCGCCTACCCGGGTGTGTACGGCGTGACGGTCCCGGCCTCGATGTCCACGTATCTGACCGCGTCGCAGACCACTCTCGTGGCGAACTCGGGTACGGCGAAGAGCATCGAGCTGACGGCACAGCCGACGCAGGCATTCCAGGATTCCGTGCTCACCCAGGTGCAGCAATTCGTGACCTCGTGCGTGACCGCCCCGACGAATCTGAACACCGCCTGCCCCTATTCCGCGCGCCAGACGAATTTGAATTCGATGAAAGTGATCAGCCAGCCGACGACGCTCAGTACGCTGACCCCGACCCGATTCGTCTCAGGAAATGCAATCATCCAGACCCAGCAGGCACCGGTCGGGAGCTATGTCCCGAGCCCCACGACGTCCACCTTCCAGGTCTGGGGGACGATCTCCGTGGGCGCGGACGGGGCACCGACGATCGGCGACGCGGACTCCTGACACGGTGGCCGTCACATCCGGCGCGGATGCGCCGGCACCCCCAGCCGGGGTCAGTTGTGAGTACGGATGTGAGTACGGAACGAACGGAGGCGGAACAGGTGAGTGTGGGATCAAGCGGTCCACTCGGGGACCGGTATCGGTTCCTGGCGCTCCTCGGCCAGGGCGGCTTCGGCCAGGTCTGGCGTGCATGCGACAGCGACGGGCAGCAGTACGCGATCAAGATGGTCGATCCGCGGCTCGCGGCAGATCCCCGGCTCGTCGAACGCTTCCTCTCCGCACGGGATCCGCTGACCGGCATCCGGCACCCGAATGTCGCCTCGGTCCTCAACGTGGTGGCGGAGGGAACGAACCTGGCGGTCGTCACGGAGCTGGTCGAGGGACCGAGCCTGCGGGCAGTCCTGCGCCATGAGGGCACGCTTGCACCAGGCGAGGCGTGCCGGCTGGGCGCCCTCATCGCGGACGGGCTGGCCGCGATCCACTCCCGGGGCATCGTCCACGGAGATCTCAAGCCCACCAATGTCCTGGTGGAGACCCGCGTGTCCCCGGCGCAGGTGAAGCTCACCGATGCCGGGCTGGCCACCCTCGTGGATCTTGCGATACCGGGCCGCACACCCGACCCGAGCTCCGAGACACCTGCCCACATGGCCCCGGAGCTGGTCAGGGGCGAGGCCCCCACCGTGCGCAGCGACCTGTACGCGCTGGGGATCGTGCTGTTCGAGCTGACCTGCGGGGTGCCGCCGTTCGCCGGCTCGGCGTCCGAGGTGATGCAGGCCCGTCTCACGATGGAGCCCGGAGAACCGGCCGGCGTGGACCCGGGGCTGTGGGATGTCATCCGGACCCTGACCCGGTACGATCCTGCGCTCCGCCCGGCAACGGCAGCCGACGCGGGCACGCTGCTGAGAAGGCTCGGCGGGCATCTGGACCGGGTAGCTGCGCTGCCGGCGCTGACGACTCCCCCAGCTCCCCGTCCGCTCGCCTCGACCTCTCCCGCGCCAGCTCCAGTCGGTGCCGCTCCGTGGGCCGTGCCCGCGCCGTCGAATGCCGCTCCCGCTCCTGCCGCGCTGGACAACACGCTCAGCCAGCCGGCGGTGGCCGGCAACGGCTGGCCCCAGACCCCACCGCCCGCTCGCACGGGCCATCTGGCTCGCACCGTGCTCATCGTCGTCCTTGCCGTGCTGCTCGTCGCACTGGTCGCAGCGACCGTGTTCGTCCTCACCAGGGGCAGTGGCACCCAGACCGCCGGCTCAGCCGGGCAGGCGGCCACCGCGGTCGCCGGTGGCGACACGAGCGGAAATGCCACGAACCCTGCGAGCGCCGCGAGCCGGTCTGCGACACCGCGGACCAGCCAGACTCCCTCGGTCGATGCCCGCACCCGTGCCCAGCAGCAACTGGACAGCGCCCGTGCCAGCAGCCTCCAGGGGCTGAGCCTGGACGACAGATGGGTGCTCCAGCTGGACAGCAAGTACGAGGGCATCACGGATCCTCGCCAGACCACCGCCTCGGGCTCGCACACCTTCGGACTGCCCGACATCTGGGCAGGGCACCAGGACCTGGCGACCAAGGTCCGCGGGAACGGGATCAGCAGGGTGCTGCTTCTCCAGTCCACCGACTTCGGCCAGCAGATGACTTCCCCGGGAGTGATGTGGGTGACCCTCGCGGACCCGGGCGGCATCACCAGCTATGCCGCGGGCGTGACCATGTGCAGCCAGCTGTTCCCCAACCTGTCCGGGGACGACCTCACGAACAGCTGCCTGCCGCGTCAGCTGTCGGCACCACACTGAGGCGAACAGGGGGCTGCCGGCTTGCTGGCCGCGCCATAATTGGGCGCAATGACTATCGACGGACCACTCATCGTCCAGTCGGACCGGACCCTGCTTCTCGAGGTCGGCCATCCGCAGGCTGACGAATGCCGCGCTGCCATCGCTCCCTTCGCGGAGCTGGAACGTGCGCCGGAGCATGTGCACACCTACCGGCTGACGCCCCTCGGCCTGTGGAACGCCCGGGCTGCCGGTCACGACGCCGAGCAGGTGGTGCACGCCCTGTTGACCTTCTCGAAGTATCCGGTGCCGGCGAATCTGCTCGTGGACATCGCCGAGACGATGGGTCGCTACGGGGTGCTGCGGATCGACAAGGACCCGGCCCACGGGCTGGTGCTCACCACGACCGACAGCTCGGTCCTCACCCAGGTGAGACGCAGCGCACGCACGAAGGGGCTGCTCGGCTCGGCGATCGACGACGACACCGTGCTCGTCCATCCCTCCGAACGCGGGCATCTCAAGCAGGTGCTGCTCAAGCTCGGCTGGCCTGCCGAGGACGTCGCCGGCTATGTCGACGGTGAGGCGCACCCGATCCAGCTCGACGAGGACGGCTGGTCGGTCCGCCCCTACCAGCGCGAGGCCGCCCGTGCCTTCTGGGAGGGCGGTTCGGGGGTTGTCGTACTCCCCTGCGGTGCCGGGAAGACGATCGTCGGGGCGGCGGCGATGGCACTGGCCGGCGCCACCACTCTCATCCTTGTCACCAACACGGTCTCCGCCCGGCAGTGGCGCGACGAGTTGATCGCCCGGACCTCGCTCACCGCCGACGAGATCGGCGAGTACTCGGGTGCGAAGAAGCAGATCCGTCCGGTGACCATCGCCACCTACCAGGTCATCACGACCAAGCGGGGCGGCATCCACCCCCATCTGGAGCTGTTCAGCGCCAGGGACTGGGGGCTGGTCCTCTACGACGAGGTCCATCTGCTGCCGGCTCCGGTCTTCCGGATGACTGCCGATCTCCAGGCTCGACGCCGGCTCGGTCTCACCGCCACGCTGGTGCGGGAGGACGGGCACGAGGAGGACGTCTTCAGTCTCATCGGCCCGAAACGCTACGACGCGCCCTGGCGGCAGATCGAGGCCCAAGGCTGGATCGCTCCCGCCGACTGCGTCGAGGTCCGGGTGGATCTCAGCGAGGACGAGCGGATGAGCTATGCCCTCGCCGAGCGCGACGTCCGCCACCGGCTGGCGTCGACCGCCGAGTCGAAGATCCCGGTGATCGAGGCGCTCGTCCGGGCCCACCGGGGCACCCCGACGCTCGTCATCGGGCAGTACGTGGACCAGCTGGAGGAGATCGCCGAGCAGCTCGGCTGCCCGATCATCAGCGGATCGACCCCGAACCACCGTCGGGAGCTGATCTACCAGGACTTCCGCGAGGGCGTCATCGACCTCCTGGTGGTGAGCAAGGTGGCCAACTTCTCGGTGGACCTGCCGGCTGCCCAGGTGGCGATCCAGGTCTCGGGAACCTTCGGTTCGCGTCAGGAGGAGGCGCAGCGCCTCGGGCGGCTCCTGCGTCCCAAGCAGAGACTGCCCGGCCATGGTGCAGGCCACGACGACACCGCGCACTTCTACGCGGTCGTCTCCCGCGACACGGTGGACGCCGATTTCGCGCAGCATCGCCAGCGCTTCCTCACCGAGCAGGGTTATTCCTACCGGATCATCGACAGCTCCGAGGTGCCGGCCGAGTCACGGGACCACTGACACCGGCTGGGACGCATCGCGGCGGGTGGAGTCCGTCCCTCACCGGCCGCCGGCCCGGCCAGGGGCCGGTTGGCCGGTGAGGACGCGCCGTCCGCGAGAGAGCTCAGCTCCTCGCCGGCACCACGTCCCGCGACGGCACGCTGGTCGGGCCCAGACCGAAGTGTTCCGACAGCACCTCGAGCACCCCCGGTGACACGAACGCCGGCATGGTCGGCCCGAGCTTGATGTTCTTCACACCCAGCGCGAGCAGGCTGAGCAGCACACAGACCGCCTTCTGCTCGAACCAGGACAGCACGATGGTCAACGGGAGCTCGTTGATTCCCACGTGGAAGGCGTCAGCAAGTGCCTGCGCGACCTTCACCGCGGAATAGGCGTCATTGCACTGGCCCATGTCCAGGAGCCGAGGCAGACCCGCGACCGTGCCGAGCTGGAGGTCGTTGAAGCGGAACTTTCCACATGCCAGAGTCAGCACCAGGCTGTCCTGGGGCGTTGCCTCCACCAGCCGGGTGAAGTAGTTGCGCCCGTGCAGGGCGCCGTCGCAGCCTCCCACCAGGTAGATCTGCTTGAGCTCGCCCGACTTGATCGCGCCGATCACCGACTGCGCCACCGAGAGGACGGCATGGTGCGCGAACCCCGTGGTGAGCGTGCTGCCGCCATTGATCCCCGTGAAGACGTGCGGTTCGTCCCAGCCGCCGAGTTCCTTGGCCCGCTCGATGACGGGCGAGAAGTCCTTGCTCCCGTCGCCCTGCCCGGAAATGTGGGCCACCCCCGGGTACTCGACCATCGCAGTGGTGAAAATGTGGTCCCGGTAACGCGGCAACGGTGGCATCAGGCAGTTGGTGGTGAAGAGCACGGCACCGGGCATGCCCGCGAACTCCTTGCGCTGATTCTGCCAGCCCGTGCCGAAATGCCCTTTCAGGCAGCTGTACCGGTGCAGCGCCGGATAACCGTGGGCCGGCAACAACTCCCCATGGGTGTACACCGACACCCCGGTGCCCTCGCACTGGTCCAGCAGCATCGCCAGGTCGTGAAGATCGTGCCCGCTCGCCACGATGAACGGACCGGGCGCCACCTCCATGGTCACGCTGGTCGGTTCGGGATCACCGAAACTCGCGGTGTTCGCCGCGTCCAGCATCGCGAGGCACGCGAAGTTCACCAGACCGAAGTCGTGCAGCAGCCCGAGCCATTCGGGCACGCTGTGTGACGTGGACGCCTCGGCCATGCCTGTCACCAGCCATTCGTCAACCGCCGGATCGTGGCGCCCGAGCACATGGGCGTGGTAGGCGTAGGCGGCCATCCC
>JBAQVA010000154.1:0-2386 GCA_049297835.1 Propionibacterium sp. | reverse complement strand
TTCCGATGCCCGGTACGCCAGCTCTTGGAACGGCCGGGCGCGATCACCTGGACCAGTTCGGGCACCGCCTCGAGATGGATGCCGTGGAGCAGGGCAGCGCTCTCGTGGGAGAACATCTGGCCCTCGCTGAGTGGCGTGTGGGCGATGAGTTCCCTGTGACGCTGGACCGCGTCCGCCTCGCCCGAACGGTAAAGACCCTTGTGCACCAGCTCGAGCTCCCCGGCGCGGACGAGGCGGGCGAGGTCGTGAGCAGTGTGGCCCCGTGCGTCCAGCTCTCTGCGTGTGAGGTAGGGCATGGCGTCGAGACAACCACCTTCGAGCTCGCGTGTGGAGACCTGTGGACAATTCCCGCTGTCCGACCGGGACGGGCCCGCCACGGACCGCCCCCGTCCACATCCCCGGCTCCTGTGGACAAATCCAGTTGTCCGACCGTGGTGGTGGCCGGCCCCCGGACCGCCCATGCCCCATCCCCCGAGCTCCAGAGGCGGCGCCAGCACCCGCACCTCCGCCACAGGCGCGGCGCGATGTGCCAGGAGCGGCGGGATGTCCCGCCGCGTTCTCGACATGACGCCGCGCCTGGACGACGTGACGCGCAGCACGGAAGAAGCAGCAGCACGCGCGGGCGAGAAGCCGATCCACTCGACCGCAAGGACGACCCACACAGGGCTCCCCCGCCCGGCCAACTACACAGGCAGCCCTACGCCCGAACCCCCAGGGCCTCCCCGCCGAGCGGCTGACCGGAGCTGACGGCACACGGGCCGGCCCCGTCGTTCCCGCAGGACGGCGCGTTCCTCTCAAGGGGCGAGTCGGTGTCGAAGTCCGAGCTCCACTTCGCGAGGCCGTCGTCCACGTTCTTGAAGGCAGTCGCGATCATCAGCTTGATGCGGTTGAGCTGGTTGACCTCGGAGGCCCCTGGGTCGTAGTCGATCGAGGTGATGTTGGCCTTCGGGTAGAGCGCGCGCATCTGCTTGAACATGCCCCGCCCGACGACGTGGTTCGGCAGGCAGGCGAAGGGCTGCGCGCAGATGATGTTGGGGCAGCCGGTGTCGATGAGATGCATCATCTCGCCGACCAGCAGCCAGCCCTCGCCGGCCTGCGTGCCCAGCGAGATGACCTTCTGGGCGTTCCGTGCCATCGTCCGGATGTCGGTGGGGACGTCGAACTTCCCCCCTGCCGAGGCCAGCGCCTTGTTGGCCGTCTTCTGGAAGCGCTCGATGTACCACAGCGCCAGCTTCTTGGCGTGCCGCGAGTTCTTGCCGATCCCGAAGTGCTCCCAGCGCCAGTCTCCGGTGGCCAGGCTCTGCAGGAAGAATCCGAGCAGCCCGGGCAGAACGGCCTCGCAGCCCTCCTGCTCGATCACGCCGATGACGTTGTTGTTGGCGTCCGGCTGGAATTTCACGAGGATCTCCCCGACCACGCCGATGCGCGGCTTGCGGGGGATGTCCAGCAGCGGCAGGGCATCGAACTCCTCGACCATGTGCTGGCACAGCCAGCCGAAACTCAGCCGCCGCCCCTCGATCTCGGAGTGGCCGGGGCTGGCCATGTACTCGGTCACCAGCGCATTCCAGCGTTGGTAGAGAGCCGTCGTGGAGCCCTGTTCGCGTTCGTAGGGACGGACCCGCAGCAGCACTTCCTGGAGCATGTCCATCAGCGCCAGGCCCTGGATCGCGCCGTGCACCAGCGCGGGGGTGAGGCTGAAGCCCGAGTTGGACTCGAGCCCCTGGGCCGACATCGCCAGCACCGGGATCTCGGGGAATCCGGCTGAGGCGAGCCCTCTGCGCAGCATGCCGACATAGTTCGTGGCCCGGCACATGCCCCCGGTCTGGGTGATGCCCACCACGGAGTGCTCGGGGTCTGCTCCACCGGTGAGGAATTTGTTGACCAGCTGGCCGATGACCATGATCGCCGGGAAGCAGGCGTCGTTGTTGACGTACTTCAGCCCGCACTCCATGTCGTCGCGGGTGGCGTGCTCGAGCACCTCGATGTGGTAGCCGAAGCGTCCGAACAGAGGCTCGATGGCCCTGAAGTGCAGGGGCGCCATCTGGGGCACGTAGACGGTGTGGGTGGCCCGCATCTGCTTCGTGTAGGCCGGCGTGGTGCTTGCCGGCACGGCAATCGGCTCGGTGGTGTCGACCTCGCGGGAGGCCGGACGCTCGGCGGCTGCCGCCTGCAGGGAACGCAGCCTGATCTTGGCCGCGCCGAGATTCGAGATCTCGTCGATCTTGAGGACGGTGTAGACGTCACCGCCCTGCTCCAGGATGTCCTGGACCTGGTCGGTGGTCACCGCGTCGAGGCCGCAGCCGAAGGAGTTCAGCTGGACGAGACTGACGTCGGGCATGCTGCGCACCTGCCCGGCCGCCTCGTAGAGCCGGGTGTGGTAGACCCA
>JBAQVA010000153.1:0-1517 GCA_049297835.1 Propionibacterium sp. | reverse complement strand
GAGGCCGCCCGGGTCCGTTCCGCGTCGGGTGACGCGGCAGCCGTGGACGGCGCGGCACCGGGGCACGCCATGACCCATGCCTGGCTGGTCACCGGCCCTCCCGGCTCGGGTCGCTCGAATGCCGCGCGGGCCTTCGCGGCGGCGCTGCAGTGCCGCTTCGGGGGTTGCGGCGAGTGCAACGACTGCCGTACTGCCTTGTCAGGGGCCCATCCCGATGTCACCCTGGTGCGCACCGAGATGCTGTCGATCGGCGTCGATGAGGTGCGTGACCTGGTGCGCAAGGCGTCCATGAGCCCCACGATGGGTCGCCACCAGGTGATCGTCGTGGAGGACGCCGACCGCATCACCGACCGGGGCGCCGATGCCCTGCTGAAGAGCCTCGAGGAGCCACCCGCCAGGACCGTGTGGGTGTTGTGCGCGCCCACTCCCGACGATGTGATCGTCACGATCCGCTCGCGCACCCGCCAGGTGGCGCTGCGGACGCCGCCGAACTCCGATGTGGTGCGGCTGTTGGTGGAACGCGACCACATTGACCGAGCCATGGCCGAATATGCGGCCAAGGCGGCCCAGGGCCATATCGGCCGGGCCCGGGCGCTGGCGCGTGACGAGAAGGTGCGCAATGCGCGCCATGCCGTGCTGCTGGTGCCCTCGCGGCTGACCAGCGTGGGGGCCTGCCTGACGGTGGCCGACGACCTGGTGAAGGCCGCCGATGCGGAGGCGGATCGCATCACCGGCAGGCTCGACGAGGCCGACCGGGCGCGGCTGTCCGAGGCACTCGGCTTCGGCACGAAGGGTGCGCGTCCCCGCCATGCGGCTGCGGCGCTGCGCGACCTGGAGGACCAGCAGAAGGCCCGCGCCAAGCGGGTGCGTCGTGACGCGCTGGACCGCAGCCTCACCGAGCTGACCACCTGGTACCGCGATGTGCTGGCCGTGCAGACCGGTGCCGTGGACCCCTCGGGCCTGCATTCGGCCAGTGGCGTGGTCGAGGGGGCGCTCGATGAGCCGCCGACCCACACGGTGGGGCTGATCAACGCCGAGATGCGCGCCGATGTGGCACGTGCCGCCGTTGCCACCACGCCGGAGCAGACGCTGCACAGCATTGACGCGATCCTCGAGTGCCGCCAGGCGTTGGAGACCAATGTGAACCCGTTGCTCGCCATGGAGGCCCTGTTGTTGCAACTGGGCACCGCGACGCAATCCTGACGCGGGCTGCGGCTGTGGGGGCACGGATCGTGTCCGGGGGCGTGTCACCGGCGGCCGGGGCGGCCTCGGGCGGGAAAGATGGGCTGTGAAGCAGTCTGACCATTTTGTCTGACAGCTCGGACTGCACCAGCACGAGAGGATCAACCTGTGACGACGAGGGACAAGAAAGACAACCTCTACGACAGCGTGAGCGAACCCACCGACGCCGCACAGCCGGCGCCCGAGCCGGCTGCTGGCCAGGGCGGTGCCGCTCCCGTGCCGGACGCCACGGGAACCTCCACGCCCGCAGGTCAGCCCGCGACGGACGCGCAGCC
>JBAQVA010000152.1:0-6190 GCA_049297835.1 Propionibacterium sp. | reverse complement strand
CTCGTCGTGGCCTACGCGGAAGTCCTCGGGTTGGTGGCTCCGGCGCAGGGTCCGGACTCGGGCACCGGCCGGTTCGACGAGGCGGTGCGCGCGCTGGGGGAGCTCGGTGTCGCCCGCCAGCTGCGTCCCGTTGTGGGCCGGACCGGCGAGCGGGACCTGGCCAACGCCGCCGCCGAGGCACTGGACGCCATCGAGGGTTCGCCGCTGCCGGCAGCGGAGTGGACAGCCCTGGACGAAGTGCTCGGCAACATGCTTCCCGGCCTGGTCGGGGTGTCGATGAGTTCGGTCTCGCGCTACCGGGCGGGCACGCGGACGACGCCGGATGCGGTGGCGGCGCGACTCCATGTCCTTGCGCTCATCGTGACGGATCTCGCCGGCTCGTACAACGAGTTCGGGATCAGACGGTGGTTCCAGCGTCCGCGGTCCGCGCTGGACGGCCGTGCGCCCCGCGAGATCCTGTCCGGTGGATGGCAGACCACCGCGGCTGACACGGTCCGCGTCCGCGAACTCGCGGCGAGCCTCACCGGGCCCGGTGCCTGGTGATCGTCTACCGGCACTGCGATCGGCGCTTCCCCTTCCTGTGGGAGGACCCGGCCCAGCCCGAGGCGCGCTGGCATCGTGCCGGCGAGGGACCGGTGCAGTACCTCGCCGACACGCCTGCCGGGGCATGGGCCGAGTTCCTCCGGCACGAGGAGATCACCGAGCAGAGCGACCTGGAAGGGGTGAGCCGGGCGCTGTGGGCGGTGGACGTGGACGTCACCGGTGCCGAGTGCGCCGAACTCGACCCGGCCGCGATGACGGGGGACGCCGCCAGTTATTCGGAGTGTCAGGCGGAGGCGCAGCGGCTGCGGGCACGTGGTGCCGCCGGAGTGCGTGCTCCCTCGGCTGCGCTGCTGCCCGGTGGCGCGGCGGGGGAGAGGGTCGACGACGGCCTGGTGGACGGGCCGGCGCGTGACGGTGAGGTCTACGTGCTGTTCGGCGCACGTCCGGATGCGCTGGGCTGGCCGGTGGTGCTGGAGGGCACTCCTCCAGCGACCCTGCTGCACCGGGTGCGCCCGCTGTAGGCCACCCGCCGGGGCAGCCGTGGTCACGAGCAGGCCGGCCCCAGGAATGTCCTCGGCAGCACGGCGCTGACGGCCATCGGGCACCGTGTGCCGAAGGTATTCCACGCGCCGGACGAACTGCGACAATGTGTCGGCCGAGACTGTGTCACGGACCCCAGTTCGCTGCCCAAGGACACATGATATATATATATGTCATGTCAACTGCGGAGTCGCCCGGAACAGCACCACAGGAGCAGCGACCGAATATTCTGCTGATCCAGGCCGACCAGCTCGCGGCACGGGCCCTGGGCGCCTATGACAATGATGTCGTGAGCTCTCCGAACATCGATTCATTGGCTGACGAGAGCACTGTCTTCGAGCACGCATATTGCGCGTCCCCGTTGTGCGCGCCGTCACGCGCGTCGATGCTCACCGGCCAGCTGCCGTCCGAGATCGGCGCCTATGACAATGCGGCGGATTTCCTGGCATCGGTGCCCACCTTCGCCCACCATCTGCGCAATGCCGGGTACCACACCTCGCTGGTCGGAAGAATGCACTTCATCGGCCCCGACCAGCTCCACGGATTCGAGGAGAGACTGACCACCGACGTCTACCCGGCCGGCCTCGACATGGTTCCGGACTGGAATCTCACCGCAGACGAACGGCTCGCCTGGTACCACGAGACGGGAAGCGTCTTCGACGCCGGCCCGAGTGTGACGACGGTCCAGCTCGATTTCGACAACGAGGTGCTGTTCCGCACCCTTCGGCAGCTGGACGACCGGGTCCGCGCCGAGGATCCGCGGCCGTTCCTGGTGGTCGCCTCGTTCATCCACCCGCACGATCCCTACGAGCCGCCGTCGTCCTTCTGGCACCGTTACGACGATGTCGACATCGATGACCCGAAGATCCCTCCGGTCGACTTCGACGAGCTCGACCCGCACAGCCAGCGGCTGCAGAAGATGTGCGGTTTCGACCAACGTATTCCCTCGTCAGAGCAGGTTCGACGGGCACGCCGGGCCTACTATGCCTCGGTCAGCTATGTGGACGACCTGGTGGGCCGGATCCTTGCCCGCGTCGACGAACTGGGCCTGCGCGAGAACACCGTGATCATCCTCACCTCGGACCACGGGGAGCTGCTGGGCGAGCGGGGGATGTGGTACAAGATGTCGCCCTTCGAGGGGTCGATCCAGGTGCCGCTGATGATCAGCGCGCCGCATCGTCTCGCGGCCGGCAGGATTGACACCCCGGTCTCCCTGCTCGACATCCTGCCCACCCTGACCGATCTTGCCGAATACGATCCCGGTGAGGTGGAGGGGCGCAGTCTGCTGGACACCGCCCGTGGCGATGTCGCGGATCGCGACATCATTGTGGAATATCTGGCCGAAGGTCTCAACGAGCCGCAGGTGACACTGATCCGGGGCCCGTGGAAATTCGTGCACTGCCCGGGAGATCCCGACCAGTTGTTCAACCTGCGCGAGGATCCCGACGAACTGGTGAATGTGGCGGACGAGCCCGCGCACCAGTCCGTGGTCAGTGATTTCCTGGCCACGCTCGACGAGAAATACGATTTCGAAGAATTGGACCGCAAGGTCAAGCAGAGCCAGTCCCGCCGGCGCACCGTTCAGCGGGCCCTGACAAAGGGCTCACCGAACGCCTGGGACCATGAACCGCCGGTCCAGGACAATTACGTCCGTGGTGATTTCTGGACTGCGGTGAATCGCCGGCGAATTCCCGCCGAGGACCAGGACTGATCCCTCGGCGGGATTCCCCGCTCAGCCTGCCGACACGGCTTCCGGATCGAGCGGTGTCACCGTGGCGAGAGTCTTGGTCTCCTCGATGTCGGTGGCCTTTCCGGATGATTTCCGACGGCGCAGTGATTTCGGATTGGCGATCGCACTGGTGACCCGGTCGAGATAGATCGCGAGGATGACCACGGACAGGCCACCCTCCACACCGGCGCCGATGTCCAGACGCGTGACGGCCGTCGTGACCACTGCGCCGAGGCCACTGGCACCGGCCATCCCGGCCACCACCACCATCGACAGCGCAAGCATGATGACCTGGTTGATCCCGGTCATGATCGTCGGCAGCGCCAGCGGCAGCTGGATCCTCCACAGCAACTGACGGCGGGTCGAGCCGAAGGCATTGCCTGCCTCCACCACCTCCGGGTCGACCTGGCGGATGCCCAGCTCGGTGAGCCGCACCGCAGGGGCGGCCGCGAAGACGACGGTCGCCACGACTCCGGGCACGGTGCCCACGCCGAAGAAGAAGACGGCGGGGATGAGGTAGACGAAGGCCGGCGTCGTCTGCATGAGATCGAGGATCGGACGCACGATGCTGGAGACCACCTTGCTGCGTGCCGTCCACACCCCGAGCGGAACCCCCACGAGCACCGAGATGACGGTGGCCACCAGGACGATCGAGAGGGACTGCAGGGTCTGGGGCCACAGCTCCATGCCCTGCACGAGGAGGAAGCCGAGGGCGGCGAAGACGGCGATTCCCCAGCGGCGGAGCAGGAGCGGGATGACCACCAGGATTGCCAGCAGGAGAAGGGGATTGAGCGCCTCCAGGCCATTGGTGATGGCATCGACCGGTGTCTGCAGGATCGTGCCGAGGGCGTCGAACAGACCCGCCCAGTGGTGCAGCATCCAGTCGATGGCATCGGCGACCGGCGTTCCGATGTCGATCTTCGCGGGTTTCATGAGGCCTTCTCCTCCCTGGACACCGCTTCCAGCACGGCGTGATAGGTCAGCCGGCCCAGCGGCTCGCGTTCCTCGTCGACGACGGTTGCCGCGCCGACGTCGAGCAGGCTGCGCGCGATCTGGGCCAAGGTGTCCTCCGCCTTGACGCGAGCCCGGGGGAGTGCCTCGGCAGCATTCACCGGAGCCATCACGTCACGCGCGGTGAGCACCCGTGAGCGGTCCGCCTCCTCGACGAACCGGCGGACGTAGTCGTCCGCCGGCCTGGTGAGGATGTCCGCGACACCGCCGGTCTGCGCGATCCGGCCGTCCTTGAGCAGGGTGATCGCATCGCTGATGCGCATCGCCTCGTTCGGGTCGTGCGTCACGCACACGATGGTCGTGTGGAAGCTCTCGGCGAGCCGGAGCACCAGTTCCTGCATGTCGCGGCGGATGAGCGGATCGAGCGCCGAGAAGGGCTCGTCCATGAGCAGGATGTCCGCACCGGTGGCCAGTGCCCTGGCCAGTCCGACGCGCTGCTTCATCCCTCCGGACAGCTGGTCGGGCCGGGCATCCCCGAGCCCCTCGAGCCCGACGACGGCCAGCACCTCGTCGGCCTTCTCGTAGGCGGCCTTGCGCGCCTGGCCACGCACCCTCAGCCCGTAGGCGGCGTTGCCGCGCACGCTGACGTGGGGGAGCAGGGCGAAGTGCTGGAAGACCATCGCTATCCGGCGATTCCGGACGTCGCGCAACTCCCGCAGTGACATCGCGGACAGCGGCTGCCCGTCCAGCTCGACCGAGCCCGAGGTGGGTTCGATCAGCCGGTTGAGCATCCGCAGCAGGGTCGACTTGCCAGAACCCGAGAGCCCCATCAGGGCGTGGATCTCGCCGCGGCGGATCGACAGGTCGACGTTGTCGACCGCCGTCTTCTGCCTGCCCTCGGAGCGGTAGACCTTGGTCAGGCCGGTGGCCTTGAGGAGGACGTCATTCATCAGACCCACTTCGCGATGTCCGCGGCGTGCGCGGAGACCCAGTCCGCAGCGAGCGCCGGGGGCTTCGCACCGGTGTCGTTCGACTTGGCGAGCAGCTGTTGGACCTCGTCGAGCGAGATGGTGAACTTCTTGAGGAAGGCCTGGAACTTCGGTGCACGGGTCGCCAGGTCCTTGCGGGCGCCGATCCAGGCCTCGAGGGTCGGAATGGCGCAGTCGCTCGGACCACCGCTCGTGAAGCAGCTCGTCTGGAAGGGATTGGGCTCGCTCAGCTGCACCAGGTCGTACTTCGTGAACAGCCAGTGCGGATGGTAGAAGTAGAAGACGATCGGCTGCTTGCTCGAATAGGCCCGCTCGACCTGTGCGATGAGCGCGGCCTCGCTCGATGTCTTGTGGGTGAGCTTCAGGTTGAAGGCCTTGATCCGGGCATCGTTCTGGGTGGTCGTGACCCAGCCGGGATCGGCGTCGTAGAGCGCGCCGCCCACCTTGTCCGCCCACGACGAGTCGGACAGCTGCGAGACGCTGGTCAGCCCGGCCGCCGCGCCGCCGTCCTGCACCAGGTACTTGGGCACGAACCAGCCCTGGGTCGCGCCTCCGTAGGTCTTGCTGAGCAACTCGGTGGTGGAGCTGTTCTGGTCGGCGAAGGTCTGCTGGTTCGGCAGGTTCACCTCGGTGAGCAGATCGATGTCACCTCGTCCGAGACCGATCCAGCCCGGAGCCGGGTCGATGGTCACCGAATTCACCGCGGAGACGCCGAGCTCGGGGTGCTTCTTGGCGATCGCTGCCAGGATCTCGGTCTCGATGGATGCCGCCGTCCAGGAGAAGACCCCGGCCTTGAGCGTGACGCCGCCCGCGGACGAGGCGCTGGATCCGGAGCCGGAACTGTTCGAGGAGCTGCACGCGCTCAGCACGGTGGCCGTGGCCGCGGCAGCGAAGACTCCGAGAGCCCGTCGCCTGGTGATGAGAGGGGTGGTGGACATGAAGAACTCCGATCGTTGTGACATGGGGATATGGACAGAACCGTGGAGGGGTGTCGGACAGCCGGTGGAGAACGGAACCGATGAACTCGAATCGGGAACTGCGACAGGAGAGCCTGCGGGCACAACAGCCGGCAGGAAATCGATGTGAGTGAGCGGTGCGGAACGAGCCCCGTCAGGCAAGTGAATCGGGGGAGGCCTCGTGCCGATGGCCCTGTGCACATGAGCCTGGGCACGGCACGCCGGTCAGGTCAGAGGCGACCGGACGTCAGCCCGAGACGGACGAGAGCGGGACGGCCAATCCCGAAACTGCTGACCGGGGCATCTGCACAGTCATCTCGTACGGCCGGGACATACCTGCCACGAGGCTCCGCGCGGACGAGCTGTCAGCGACAACAACAGGAACAGAAGTTCACCCTGGCGTCGACAGTTACGTCTGTGCTGACCAGCACATGCGTCGTCGAGGGGTTCATCGCTCAGCTCTCCAGGAGGTTGAAATCTGG
>JBAQVA010000151.1:0-42611 GCA_049297835.1 Propionibacterium sp. | reverse complement strand
CCCGGGGCGCGGCGCTGGCAGCTGCCGCGAAGCATGCACTGGCCGTGCGCACCGCGCACAAGGAGCCCGGCGCCGTCCGCCTGCGGATCGATCCGGTGTCGTTGAGCTGATCTCATCGATCCGGTGTCGTTGAGCTGATGTCGCTGAGCTGATGTCGTCGAGCTGGGGGCGTGTCGGCTGCGCCCGATAGGCTGGTGGGCGCAGTCGTCGAGCGCCCCGCCGGAGCGGGGTCGAGGGGGAGCAGATGCGCATTGTCTTCGCGGGCACGCCGGTGACCGCAGTGCCGAGCCTGAAGGCGCTGCTCGCCGCAGGCCACCAGATCGTGGCCGTCGTCACCCGCCCGGACGCGCCGACCGGCCGTGGCAAGAAGCTCACCGCCTCCCCGGTCGCCCTCGCTGCCGCCGAGCTCGGCCTTCCGGTGCTCAGACCGACGCACCCGCGCGAGCCGGATTTCGTCGAGCAGCTGCGCAGCATCGCCCCCGAGGCCTGCGCAGTGGTGGCCTACGGCGCACTGCTGCCCCAGAACGTGCTCGACATCCCCCCGCACGGGTGGATCAATCTTCACTTCTCACTGCTTCCCCGCTGGCGTGGTGCAGCCCCCGTCCAGCGGGCCCTGATGGCCGGTGACCCGGTGACCGGTGTGAGCACCTTCCGGATCGTCAAGGCCCTTGACGCCGGTCCGGTGTATCGCACGCTGGAGCTCCCGGTGGCTCCCGAGGAGACCGCCGGTGAACTGCTCGACCGACTGGCCGAGGTCGGCGACCAGGTGCTCGTCGACACCTTCGCCGACATCGCGCAGGGCCGCCAGCCCAGGCCACAGGCGGAGCAGGGCGTCACCCTTGCCGCGAAGGTGGGTGTCGAGGACGCCCACATCGACTGGACGCGCCCGGCCGGTGAGCTGGTCGGCCTCATCCGCGGCACCAGCCCGGCACCGGGTGCGTGGACCCACTTCGAGGGGCAGCGCTTCAAGGTGCTCGGCGCGCGTCTGCACGCGCCGCAGGCCGGGGTCGCGGCGCTGGAGCCCGGTGAGCTCGGCGCCCATCCCCACGCGCTGTTCGCCGGCACCGCGGACGGTGAGCTGGAGCTGACCAGGGTGCAGGCCTTCGGCAAGAAGGCCATGGACGCGGCCGACTGGGCGCGGGGCGCCAAGCCGGCACCGGGGACACGGCTGGGGGAGCAGAGCGCATGAACCGACCCGATCCACGGACCCGCCGGCGAGCTCCCGAGCGCCCGCGCCGGCGGATGGACCGCCCGCGGCGCACGGCCCTGGAGGCGCTGCGCGACATCGACCGCAACGGCGCCTATGCGAATCTCGCCTGTCGCCGGGTGATCGAGGAGCAGGAGCTCAGCGGACGCGATGCCGCCTTCGTCACCGAACTGGTCTTCGGCACCTGCCGGATGCTCGGCAGCTACGACACCATCATCGAGGCGGCCGCCGGGCGATCCCTGGACAGCCTGCAGCCCGACGTGCTCGACGTGCTGCGACTGGGCACCCACCAGCTCCTCGGCACCAGGGTGCCGGCGCGGGCGGCGGTGGACACCAGCGTCGCGCTGGGCGCCATCGTCGTCGGCGAGCGCGTCGCCGGGCTGGTGAACGCCGTCCTGCGCAAGGTCTCCCAGTACGACCTGCAGGGCTGGAGCGAGCGGCTCGCGGCCGGCGACGCCGCTCGACTGCGCTGCCTGGTCACCGGGCATCCGCAGTGGATCATCGACGCCTTCGCCGATGTCCTGCCGGCCGAGGAGCTGGACGAGCTGCTGGCTGCGGACAATGTGCCCGCTGCGCCGACACTGGTGGTCCGCCCCGGTCTGTGCACCCGCCAGGAGCTGGTCGACACCGGTGCGCAGGCCACCCGCTGGTCGCCTTGGGGAGCAGTCCGGACCGGCAACCCCGCCGAGCTGCCGGCCGTGCGCTCGGGGCGTGCCGGAGTCCAGGACGAGGGAAGTCAGCTCGTCTGCCTGGCCACCTCCCGGGTGCCCGGACTGGGCGGCGGGCACTGGCTCGACATGTGCGCCGGGCCCGGTGGGAAGAGCGCCCTGCTGCGGGGCATCGCCCCCGAGCACGACGCCTTCCTGGTGGCCGGCGAGGCCCAGGCCCACCGGGCCCGGCTGGTCTCCCTGGCCCTGCGGCGCTATCCGCACAGGGGCCACCAGGTCATCGTGGCGGACGGCACCGAGCTGCCCTTCGGGCCTGCCACCTTCTCGCTGGTCTTCGCCGACGTGCCCTGTTCTGGGCTGGGCGCGCTGCGCCGGCGGCCCGAATCCCGCTGGAGGCGCTGGCCGGAGGATGTCGGTGAGCTGGTCGGCCAGCAGCAGGCCCTGCTGGGCTCCGCGCTGACGGCCTGCGAGCCCGGCGGCCTCATCGCATATGTCACCTGTTCCCCGCACCGGGCCGAGACGGTCGAGGTGGTCAGTGGGCTCGGCGATGCGGTCGAGGTGCTCGACGCGCCTGCCCTGCTCCCCGAGGTTCCCGGCTGCGCCGCGCACACCGACCCCCGCTTCGTCCAGCTGTGGCCGCACCGGCACGGCACGGACGCGATGTTCCTCGCCCTGCTGCGCAAGCGCTGAGCCCTGCTGGGCAAGCGCTGATCGAGGCATCGCCCCTAGACTGTGGCCGTGTCCGTCGCCATCACGCCCAGTGTCCTCAATGCCGATCTGTCCGACCTCGCCGGCGAGGTCTCCCGCATACCCGGTGCGGACGCGGTGCACGTCGACGTCATGGACAACCACTTCGTGCCCAACCTCACCCTCGGGCTCCCGGTGGTCTCCTCGCTGCGGCGGCACACCAGCCTGCCCCTGGACATCCATCTCATGATCGAGGACGCCGACCGGTGGGCGCCGGCCTATGCGCAGGCGGGATGCGAGTCGGTGACCTTCCATGCCGAGGCCACCAGGGCCCCGGTCCGGCTGGCCCGTGAGCTGCGCTCACTCGGCTCCAGGGCCTGCCTGGCGCTGCGTCCGGCCACCCCGATAGAGCCCTATGCGGATCTGGTCGCCGAACTCGACCAGGTGCTGCTCATGACCGTGGAGCCGGGCTTCGGCGGCCAGCACTTCCTCGACCTGGTCCTGCCCAAGATCGCCCGCACCCGGGAGATCGTGCGGCGCAGCGGTCAGCAGATCGCCATCCAGGTGGACGGGGGCGTCAGCCTGGACACCATCGGCCGCTGCGCCGAGGCCGGGGCCGATGTCTTCGTGGCGGGCACGGCGGTCTTCGGTGCCGAGGATCCCGACGCCATGGTCGCCGCGCTGCGCGAGCGGGCCGAATCCGCCGTCACCGGCTGAGGCGCTCCCGCCCGGCCGGGTGCGCGCGGGTGACTACCGGATATGGCAAAGCCGCCTGCCGTGTGGCGACGCCCGGCCGGGTGCGCGTGGGTGACTAGCCTTGGGAGACGTGAACACATCCAGCTCAGCCCTCGACCAGGGCACCCTCACCTCCCTGTCCGAGCGCTTCGCGGCAGATCCGGCGGCCCGAATCGCACAGAATGCGGTCACCACGACCAGCGTCGACACGCTGAGTCTCGATCGCGCGGTCGTCACCTCGATCGACACCTCGGTGTCCGACAAGGTCGACACCTGGAAGGCCGCGAACCAGAGGAAGAGCGGCCGCTGCTGGCT
Source organism: Propionibacterium sp. (assembly GCA_049297835.1). Classification (GTDB taxonomy): domain Bacteria; phylum Actinomycetota; class Actinomycetes; order Propionibacteriales; family Propionibacteriaceae; genus Propionibacterium. Next base: position 38,999 of record JBAQVA010000151.1, on the reverse strand, counting down.
GTTCAGCGGTCTCAACTTCCTGCGCGGCCAGGTCATCCAGGAGCTCAAGCTCGACGAGGGCTTCGAGTTCAGCCAGAACTACCAGCACTACTGGGACAAGCTGGAGAAGGCCAACTGGTTCCTCACCGCGATGGCCGAGCTGGCCGACCGTGACCTCGACGACCGCACCGTCCACCAGCTGCTCGCCGACCCGATCGGCGACGGCGGGCAGTGGGACATGTTCGTCTCGCTGGTGAAGAAGTACGGCGTGGTGCCCAAGTACGCCATGCCGGAGACGGAGTCGAGCTCCAACACGCACGCCATGAACGCCCAGCTCAGCGCGATCCTCAGGCGCGGTGCCCTGCTGGTGCGCGACGCAGCCACCCGGGGTGTGGCCGACGAGGCGCGGCTCAGTGTGCTGGAGCAGATCCACCGGGTGCTCACCATCCACCTCGGCACCCCGCCGACCAGCTTCACCTGGCAGTACCGCGACCGCGACAAGAACTTCGTCCGCGCCGGGGAGCTGACCCCACTCCAGTTCGCCGACAAGGTGCTCACCGTCGACGTCGCCGACTACGTCTGCCTCGTCAACGACCCGCGCCCCGCTTCCGGCTATCTGAAGACCTTCACCGTCGACCAGCTGGGCAATGTCGTGGGCGGTCGCCCGATCCGTTACCTGAATGTCGAGATCGCCGCGATCAAGAAGATCGTCGCCGACATCATCGTGGCGGGCAGGCCGGTCTGGTTCGGCTGCGACACCGCCCAGCAGTCCGACCGTCAGCTGGGCATCTGGGACGCCCGGCTGCACGACTACCATGGGCTCTACGGGATCGAGCTGGACACCACCAAGGCCGAACGGATGCTCACCGGCGAATCGCTGATGACCCACGCCATGCTGCTCACCGGCGTCGACCTGCTGGACGGCTCGCCGAGGCGCTGGCGGGTGGAGAACTCCTGGGGCGATGACAAGGCCGACAAGGGCTTCTTCACGATGAACGATTCCTGGTTCGACGAATACGTCTTCGAGGTGGCCGTGCCGCGCAGCGCCCTGGACGCCGACCAGCTGGCCGCGCTGCAGACCGAGCCGACCGTGCTGCCGCTGTGGGATCCGCTGGGCGCGCTCGCCTGAGGCGTCAGCACCGCCGGGTGGCGGGCACGAAGCCCTCCACCCGGTTGGCCCGTGGGGTCATTTCTCGTCGCGGCGGCGCAGATAGCGCTGGAACTCTGCGGCCAGGGTGTCCCCGGTACCTCCGGGCAGGCCCTCGGAGTCCTGCTCCTCCTCGAGACCCTGGATGTACTCCGCGATCTCCGGATCGTCCTCGGCCAGCTCGTCGACACCACGCTGCCAGGCCTTCGTGAGGTCGGGCAGCTCGCCCGGGTCGAGCGCCTCGTCGATGAGGTCCTCCACCCGCGCCAGCAGGGCGAGCGTCGCCTTCGGGTTCGGTGGGCTCGCCACGTAGTGCGGCACGGAGGCCCACAGCGTCACGCACTGCAGGTGGGCCCGCCGGCAGCTGTCCGCCAGCACACCGATGATCCCGGTCGGGCCCTCGTAGTTGCTCGGCTCGATCCCCAGCTCGGCGATCACCTGCTCGTCCGTGCTGGCAGCGCTCACCGGCAAGGGCCGGCTGTGCGGGGTGTCGGTGAGCATCGCGCCGAGCAGGATCACCTCGGATGGACCGACCGAGCGGAAGGCGGAGACGAGCGCCGAGCAGTAGCTGCGCCAGCGCAGATTCGGCTCCGGGCCCGCCACCAGCACGAGATCGCGATGGGGCAGATGACAGACCGAGACCCTCGTGCTGGGCCACCTCAGCTCACGGCCGTTCTCGGTCAGCTCGATGCGTGGACGGGTGGCCTGGAAGTCGTAGTAGTCCTCGCTGTCGAGCTCCCAGGCAAGATCGGTGGGGTGGGTCTGCGCCAGGTGGTTGATCACCTCCGTGGCGGCATCCGCGGCGTCGTTCCAGCCCTCGAACGCGGCGATCACCACCGGTTCGCGCAGATCTGCCAGCTTCTCGACCATGGGGAAACCCTAGCGGTGGGTTGGCGCGGCGCCCACGCGCTCACCTAGCAGCGGAACGCCGGCGGGTGGATGCGTTCTGCCCGGTGGGCCGCGTCAGCCTAGGCTGGTCGAATGCAGAACACGCGTCTTCGTCAGCGACTGGGTCACGAGGTACTGATCGGGGACGGCGCGATGGGCACCATGTTGCAGGACCACGAGCTGGCGGTCGAGGACTTCCAGGGCTTCGAGGGATGCAACGAGATCCTCAACATCACCCACCCCGAGATCGTCGCCGGCATCCATCGTGCCTACCTGCAGGCCGGTTCGGACTGGATCGAGACGAACACCTTCGGTGCGAACCACACCGCCCTGGCCGAGTACGAGATCACCGACCGGCTGGAGGAACTGGCCGAGGCGGGCGCCACGATCGCCCGGAACGTCGCCGACGAGGCGCCCGGCGAGCACTACGTCTTCGGTTCGGTGGGCCCTGGCACCAAGCTCGCGACCCTCGGCCAGGTGGACTTCACGACCTTGCGCGAGGGGTACGAGCACCAGGTCGCGGCGATGATCCGCGGCGGCATCGACGCCGTCCAGATCGAGACCTGCCAGGACCCCCTGCAGGCCAAGGCCGCGGTGATCGGCGCCAAGCAGGCCCGGGCCGCAGCCGGCGTGGACCTGCCGATCATCGTCTCGGTCACCGTCGAGACCACCGGCACGCTGCTGATCGGCAGCGAGATCGGGGCGGCGCTGACGACCCTCGAGCCACTCGGCATCGACGTCATCGGCCTCAACTGCGCCACCGGGCCCAGCGAGATGGGCGAGCACCTGCGTCACCTGGCCTCGCACGCCAGCTGCGCGCTGATGGCCATGCCGAACGCGGGCCTGCCCGAGATCACCGCGGACGGCGCGGTCTACCCGCTGACTCCCGAGGCCTTCGCCACCGACCTGCTCGACTTCGCGCAACGTTTCGGGCTGTCCAGCCTGGCCGGCTGCTGTGGCACCACCCCCGAGCACATCGCCCGTCTGCGCGAGGCGATCGGCATCGGACGCCAGGTGGTGCCCCGCACACCCGAGCTCGTCCCGGCGGTGAGCAGCCTGTACTCCGACGTGCCGCTGCGCCAGGACACCAGCTATCTGACAGTCGGCGAGCGCACCAATGCCAACGGCTCGAAGGCCTTCCGCGAGGCGATGCTCGACGGCCGGCTCGACGACTGCACCGACATCGCCCGGGCGCAGAGCCGTGAGGGCGCCCACGTCATCGACCTGTGCGTCGACTACGTGGGGCGCGACGGCACGGCGGACATGGCAGAGCTCGCCGCGCGCTTCGCCACCGCCGTGACCCTGCCGATCATGCTCGACTCCACCGAGCCGGAGGTGATCCGGGCCGGGCTGGAGCACCTGCCCGGGCGGTGCATCATCAACTCGGTCAACTTCGAGGACGGCGACGGGCCCCAGTCCCGCTTCGCCCGCGTGATGCCCATCGTCGCCGAGCACGGCGCCGGCGTCGTGGCCCTGACGATCGACGAGCAGGGCCAGGCGCGGACCGCGGAATGGAAGCTGCGGGTCGCCGAGCGGCTCATCGCCACCCTCACCGGTGAGTGGGGGATCGAGGAGTCCAGCATCCTGGTGGACTGCCTCACCTTCCCGATCGCCACCGGCCAGGAGGAGACCCGCCGAGACGGGGTCGAGACCCTCGACGCCATCCGCGAGCTCAAGCGGCGCCACCCGCAGGTCGGCACCACGCTGGGCCTGTCCAACATCTCCTTCGGGCTCAACCCCGCCGCTCGGGTCGTGCTCAACTCGGTCTTCCTGCACGAGGCGGTCGAGGCCGGCCTGGACTCGGCGATCGTGCGGGCCGCGAAGATCATGCCCATCGACCGGATCCCCGACGAGCAGCGCGAGGTGGCCCTCGACCTCGTCCACGACCGGCGCCGGCCCGGATACGATCCGCTCACCCGCCTGCTCGAGCTGTTCGAAGGCGTCACGGCGGCCGAGATGCGCGCCGGCCGGGCCGCGGAGCTGGCTGCCCTGCCGCTGCCCGAGCGCCTGCGCCGGCGCATCATCGACGGCGAGGCGAAGGGTCTGGAGGCCGACCTCGACGAGGCCCTGACCAGCCGCGACGCACTCGACATCATCAACACCGATCTGCTGGCCGGCATGAAGGTGGTCGGCGAGCTCTTCGGCTCGGGACAGATGCAGCTGCCCTTCGTCCTGCAGTCCGCCCAGACGATGAAGGCGGCGGTCGCCCACCTCGAGCCCCACATGGAGGCCAGCGCCGAGGGCGGGAAGGGCACGCTCGTGCTCGCGACCGTCAAGGGCGATGTGCACGACATCGGCAAGAATCTGGTCGACATCATCGTCTCCAACAACGGCTACAAGGTGGTCAACCTGGGCATCAAGCAGCCGATCAGCACCATCGCCTCGGCCGCCGAGGAGAACCATGCCGATGCCATCGGGATGAGTGGGCTGCTCGTGAAGTCGACGATGGTCATGAAGGACAATCTCGCCGAACTCGACCGGCTCGGGCTCTCGGAGAAGTACCCGGTGCTGCTGGGCGGGGCGGCGCTCAACCGTGCCTTCGTCGAACAGGACCTGCAGGGGCAGTTCGGCGGGCAGGTGCGCTACGCGAAGGATGCCTTCGAGGGACTCGCCCTGATGGAGGCCGTGATGGCCGTCAAACACGGTGAGCCCGGCGCCGCACTGCCCGCCCCGCGCACCCGCGTGCTACGACGCCGCGCGGTCAAGGACGCCCCCGGACTCGACGACCAGACCCGCTCGGACGTCGCCCGCCCCGTCCCCGGCGGGGTGCAGGTGCCGGCGCCGCCGTTCTGGGGAACGACGGTGAGCAAGGGGATCGCGCTGGGCGAGATCGCCTCCTGGCTCGACGAGCGTGCGCTGTTCGTGGGCCAGTGGGGGCTCAAGGCGGTCCGTGGCGGGGAGCCCCTCGCCGAACTCGTCGAACGCGAGGGCAGGCCCCGCCTGCGCGGCTGGCTCGACCGGATCCTCGCCGAGGGATGGGCCGTGCCCGGCGTGGTCAACGGCTACTTCCCGTGCCACTCGCAGGGCAACGAGCTGGTGGTGGGCGATCCCACCGAGCCGGAAAACCTCGATGCGGTGAGCGCCCGCCTCGTCTTCCCGCGTCAGCGGGTGGGACGGCGGCTGTGCATCGCCGACTTCTTCCGGGACCGCGCCGAGGCCGAGAAGTGGGGTCCCGACACGCTGCCCCTCCAGCTCGTGACGATGGGCGACAGGCTGTCGGTGGCCACCGCGGAACTGTTCGAGCGCAACGAATACCGCGACTACCTGGAACTGCACGGGCTGTCGGTGCAGCTGGCCGAGGCGCTGGCCGAGATGTGGCACGCCCGGGTGCGCCAGGCGGTCGGCGTGGGCGACGAGGACGGTGACCTGGCCGGCATGCTGCGCGACCAGGCCTACCGGGGGAGCCGGTACAGCTTCGGCTATGCCGCCTGCCCCGACCTCGAACAGCGCGAGGTGATGGTGGCGCTGCTCCACCCCGAGCGCATCGGCGTCAGGCTGAGCGAGGGCTACCAGCTGCATCCCGAGCAGTCCACCGACGCCCTGGTCGTCCTCCACCCCGAGGCGAAGTACTTCAACGCCCGATGAGGTCACTGTCACCGTGCGGTGACAGACTGGTGGATCGTGGCCGAGGTCAGCACCGAGTTCCGGTGCCCGATCCGGGCACGGAGGAGATGGCGTGAGCGAGATGGATCCGTCGGCGCTCTCCGGTGTCAGCACCGGGGTCTTGCGCGAGGGCGAACGGGTGACCCTGGCAGACATGAAGGGCCACCGGCACTCCCTGGTGCTCGAGGTCGGCAAGAGCTTCCACACCACCAAGGGCGCCCTGTCCCACGACGACATCATCGGCGGCCCAGAGGGCGTCGTGGTGAAGACGGTGGGCGGCACGGAGTTCACCGTCTTCCGTCCGCTGCTCCACGAGTACACCGTCGCCATGCCACGCGAGGCGGCGGTGATCTACCCGAAGGACGCCGCGCAGATCCTCATGTGGGCCGACATCTTCCCCGGTGCCAGGGTGCTCGAGGCCGGGGTCGGATCCGGGGCGCTGAGCCTGTACCTGCTGAGGGCCATCGGGCCCACCGGGCACCTGCACTCCTACGAGAGACGCCCGGAGTTCGCCGAGGTCGCGCAGCGCAATGTCGCCGACTTCCTCGGCCAGGAGCATCCCGGCTGGCAGGTCAGCATCGGGGACCTGGTCGAGACCATCACGGACGAGCCGGTCGACCGGGTGATCCTCGACATGCTGCGCCCCTGGGACTGCATCGACGCCATCGCCGAGCGGCTGGTGCCCGGCGGGATGCTCTGCTGCTATGTGACCACCACCACCCAGCTGGGGCGGGTGGCGGACCAGCTGCGGGCCCACGGTGGCTTCACCGAGCCGGACCTCACCGAGACGACCGTGCGCCAGTGGCATGCCGAGGGTCTCGCCATCCGCCCGGGCCACGGCACGAGCGCGCACACCGGCTTCCTCGTCCTCAGCCGACGGATGGCCCCCGGCGTGCTGGCGCCGCTGAAGAAGCGCCGGCCGGCGCCGGGCGCCTACGGCGTCGACTACCACGGCCCGCTGCCGCGCAGCGTCGCCCCCGAGCACCTGGCGGCGAACCGGGCGCGCGACGAGGACGACTCGGAACAGATCGCCCCGGCGGTCCGCAAGGCACTGCGCAGGCCCCGATGAGTACTCTCGGTCCAATGAGTGAGTCAGCCTCCGTGCGCCGTCCGGCGCGGCCGGGCCAGCCCGGCTGGCCGGGTGCGGCGCACTGGGGGACGGGCGCAGCGATGGGCCCGGACACGGTCTGCGCATCGGCCATGTCCTCCTCCTTCCTGGAGCTGGCGCGCCAGGTCGATCCGCAGGTGCTGCCCGCCGCCCCGCTCGTCCCGGCCTCCGCGCTGGGCCCGCAGGCCACCACCATCGTGGCGCTGTGCCATGCCCACGGGGTCGTCATGGCGGGCGACCGCCGGGCGACCCGCGGCAACGAGATCGCCCAGCGCGACATCGAGAAGGTCTTCCCCGCCGACGACCACTCGCTGGTGGGCATCGCCGGTGCGGCCGGATTCGCGATGGACCTGGCGAAGCTGTTCGCGGTGGAGCTGTCCCACTACGAGAAGCTCGAGGGCACCCCGCTGAGCTTCGACGGCAAGGCCAACCGGCTCGGGGCCCTCGTCCGCGAGCACCTCGGCCTGGCCATGCAGGGTTTCGTCGTCGTCCCCCTGTTCGCCGGCTGGGACGCGCACTCGCGGCGTGGCCGGATCGTCGGGTACGACGCGACCGGCGGGCACTACGAGGAGAAGGCCTTCGCCGCCACCGGTTCGGGTGCCTCCTTCGCCCGTGGCTCGCTGAAGAAGCTGTACCGCTCCGACTTCGACGAGGACCGGGCCGCGCTGGCCTGCGTCCAGGCGCTCTTCGACGCCGCGGACGAGGACTCCGCGACCGGCGGGCCCGACATCGCCCGCGGTCTGTACCCGGTGGTCCTCTCGGCGGGCGAGCAGGGCGTGCGGCGCTGGAGCGGCGAGCAGGTCGCCGAGCTGAGCGCGCGGCTCATCGAGGCCCGGATGGTGCGTCCCGACGGACCGGAGGCCCCGCTGCCATGAGCATGCCGTTCTACGTCGCGCCCGACCAGCTCATGAAGGACCGGGCCGACTTCGCCCGCAAGGGCATCGCTCGCGGGCGCTCGGTGATCACCGCCCGCTACGCCGGGGGCATCGTCTTCGTCGCGGCGAACGCCTCGCACAGCCTGCACAAGGTCTCCGAGATCTACGACCGGATCGGCTTCGCGGCCGTGGGCCGGTACAACGAGTTCGAGAGCCTGCGGGTGGTCGGCATCCGCTACGCGGACCTGCGCGGCTACTCCTACGACCGCAGCGATGTCAGCGCGCGGGGGCTGGCGAACTCCTATGCCCAGCTTCTCGGCGCCACCTTCAGCTCCGGCGCCGAGAAGCCCTTCGAGGTGGACCTGGCGGTCGCCGAGGTGGGGGAGACTCCCGGCGAGGACAAGATCTTCCGGATCGGTTTCGACGGCACGGTCGCCGAGGGCGACAGTCTGCTGGTGCTCGGCGGCAGCGCGGAGGCCCTCACCGACAAACTCGCCGCCGGTCACGACCCAGCTGCTCCGCTGCCGGTGGTGCTGCGCGCGGCCGTGGCAGCACTGGGAGAGCTGGGCGCAGCCGCTGCCGGTGGCGCCCAGGACGTGCCCGGTGCCCCCGGTGTGCGCGGCGTGAACGGTGTCGAGGTCGCCCTGCTTGACCGCAGTCGCCCACAACCCCGCAAGTTCGTGCGGCTCGACGAGCCTGCGCTCGCACGGCTGCTCCACGAGGAGTCCTGAGATGAGCCAGCCCGTCACCACCGCCACTGCCCGCGGCGCCGACGCCGAGCGGGAGAGGCTCGCCCTGCTCAGCCCCACCGTCGTCATCGGCGCCGGCCTCGTCGGGGCGTCCATCGGCTGTGCGCTCAGCGCGGCCGGAGTCCCGGTCCACCTGCGCGACCGTTACCGCTCGCATGCGCTGGTGGCCGCGGGGCTCGGTGCCGGCAGCGTCGAGGCGCCCGATCCGGCCGAGGTGACGCTCGTCGTCGTGGCGGTTCCCCCCGACGCCGTCCCCGAGGTGGTCACCCGCGCCCTGGCGCGCTACCGGCACGCCGTCGTCACCGACGTGGCCAGCGTCAAACTGCCGGTGGTCGAGGCCCTGCGCGCCAGGGGCACCGAACTCGACAGGTACGTCGGCTCCCATCCGATGGCCGGATCCCAGTACAGCGGCCCGCTGACCGCCTCCGGGAAGCTCTTCGTCGACCGCGGCTGGGTGATCGCCGACGGCACCGGATCGCCCGAGTCCGTGCGCCGGGTCGAGGCCCTGGTCGCGGTGTGCGGCGGCCGACTCATCCATCTGGCCCCCGCCGACCACGACCGTGCCGTCGCGGAGATCAGCCACGTCCCCCAGATCATGAGCAGCCTCACCGCCGCCCGGCTGCGCGAGGTGCCCGCCGGTGACCTGCTGCTCGCCGGCCAGGGCGTGCGCGATGTCACGCGCGTGGCCGGCTCGGACCCGAAGCTGTGGAGCCAGATCATCACCGCGAACCATCAGCAGATCCTCGCCCAGCTGCGCCTGGTCCGCGAGGACCTCGACCGACTGCTGGCCGGGATCGACGCCGACGACCCGGCCGTGATCGGTTCGCTCATCGCCGCCGGACGCCAGGGGGTGGAGGCGCTGCCCGGCAAGCACGGCCAGCGCCGGGCCGTGCTGGACACCGTGGTCGTCGAGATCCCCGACGCTCCCGGCGCGCTGGCACGGCTGTTCGCCGACATCCAGGCCCAGGGCGTCAACATCGAGGACCTGTCGATCGAGCACGACCAGGCGAAACAGGCCGGCTATCTGTCGGTCGCAGTGGGCGCCGGGCGGGCCGAGGACCTTCGCCGGGCGATGCTGCGCTCCGGCTGGGAACTTCGTTCCTGAACCGGCACCGATCTGCAATCCTGAGGCCGCGAGCACGAGGAGTGAGCCATGTCCGACAAACCCGAACTTGTCATTGCCATCGACGGCCCGAGCGGTGCCGGCAAGTCCAGCACCGCCCGCGGCGCAGCCTGCCGTCTGGGGGTGTCCTTCCTCGACACCGGGGCCATGTACCGCGCCATCAGCTGGGCCTGCCTGGCCGACAACATCGAGGCGGGTGACACCGCCTCGATGATCTCCAGGGCCCAGACCGCGGACCTGCAGATGGGGGTGGACCCGCGCCACCCCGGAGTGGTGCTCGACGGCCACGACATCGCCAGGGAGATCCGCTCGCCGCGGATCGCCGCACACGTGAGCACCGTGGCCACCATCCCCGAGATCCGCCAGCTGCTCACCGAGCAGATGCGCCAGACCATCGTGCAATGTCACCGCATCGTCGTCGAGGGACGCGACATCACCACGGTGGTGTGGCCCCAGGCCCAGGTGCGGGTCCTGCTCGTCGCGGACGCCGAGACCCGCATCGCCCGCCGGGAGGCCGAGGTGCGCGGCCAGGCCGGGCACGTCGAGGTCATCGGGTCGATCATCGACCGCGACCGCAAGGACGCCACCGTGAGCCAGTTCGAGAAGCCGGCACCCGGCGTCCAGCTCATCGACTCCACCTATCTGGACCTGGGCCAGGTGATCGACCAGGTCATCGCGCTGGTGCCCGCGCCGCTGCGCTGAGCGGGCCACCGGTCAACCGGCTTCCCGCCCATCGGCTAGCGTGGGGATCATGTCTTCCGCCGATGAGCCCACGCCGTCCCCGCGCCCTGTCGTGGCGGTGGTGGGACGCCCCAATGTCGGCAAGTCGACGCTGGTCAACAGGATCCTGGGCCGGCGCGAGGCGGTCGTCCAGGACACGCCCGGAGTGACCCGCGACCGGGTGAGCTATGACGCCGAGTGGGCCGGCCGGGAATTCGTCCTGGTCGACACCGGCGGCTGGATCTCCGACGCCAGGGGCATGGCCGCCCAGATCGCCGAGCAGGCCGAGACCGCCATCCAGCTGGCCGACGCCGTGCTGTTCGTCGTGGATGCCACCGTGGGCACCACCGACGAGGACGAGGCGGTCGTCCGCGTGCTGCGCCGTTCCCGGCGGCCGGTCGTGCTGGCTGCGAACAAGGTCGACGACCAGCGCTTCGAGGCCGACGCCGCGGGAATGTGGAATCTGGGGCTCGGCGAGCCCCACGTCGTCTCCGCCTTGCACGGGCGGGGCTCGGGCGACCTGCTCGACGCGCTGCTGGAGGTGCTCCCGGCCCATCCGACGGCCGGCCGGGACGACCAGACGCGCGGCCCGCGCCGGGTCGCCATCGTCGGAAAACCGAATGTGGGCAAGAGCTCCCTGCTCAACCGGCTGGCCGGCGCCACCCGCTCGGTGGTCAGCGATGTCTCGGGAACGACCGTCGACCCGGTCGACGAGCTCGTCCAGATCGGCGGCGAGCCCTTCCGGCTCATCGACACCGCCGGCATCCGCCGCCGGGTCAAGGAGGCGAGCGGCTCGGAGTACTACGCCTGGCTGCGCACCCAGGCGGCCATCGAGCGCGCCGAGATCTGTGTCGTCGTGCTCGACGCCTCCGAGCCGGTCAGCGAGCAGGACCTCAAGATCCTCTCCGGGGTCGAGGAGGCCGGGCGCGGCATGGTGATCGCCTTCAACAAGTGGGATCTCACCGACGAGGAACGCCAGCGCTATCTCCGTCGTGAGGTGGAGCGCGACCTGCAGGCCTGGAGCTGGGCGCCCTCGGTCAACATCTCGGCGTTGCGCGGACGCAATGTCGACAAGCTCTCCAGGGGCATCGACACGGCCGTCGAGGGCTGGTCCACGCGCGTCTCGACAGGCAAGCTCAATGCCTTCCTGGGCCGGATCGTCGCGTCCAACCCGCATCCGGTCCGTGGCGGCAAGCAGCCGCGGATCCTCTTCGGCACCCAGCCGCAGACCTGCCCGCCCACCTTCGCGCTGTTCACCAGCGGTCAGCTGGACGCGGGCTACGTGCGATTCGTCGAGCGCCGGCTCCGCGAGGAGTTCGGCTTCGCCGGATCGCCGATCCACATCCAGATCCGCGCCAGGGCCAAGCGCAAGGATCGCTGAGGGCACGGACCACGGCGCGAAGCCCCGCACCGTGGCCGTCCGGAGTGGCCGGCCCGAGGGGACAGTCGCTGTGCATCGATCACAGAGGAGTACCGGATGAGCGTGGTCCACGACGTCGACGGGAGCTCTCCCTCAGGCGATCCCTCCGGAGCCCGCCAGGGAGCCCAATTCTGGGCGATGACGGTGCCGGAGGCGCTGGAGCGGACCGGCTCGCGGGCGGAGGGCCTGGCGGATGCCGAGGCGCTGCGCCGGCACGGTGCGGGCGGACCCAACCGGCTCGAGCAGGCCACGCCCGAGCCCTTCTGGCACAAGCTCGCGCGTCATCTCAACGACGTCCTCATCTTCGTGCTGCTCATCGCGGCTGCCCTCAAGGGGCTGATGGGGGAGTGGGTCGACTTCGCCGTGATCATGGCGGTGGCCGTCATCAACACGGCCATCGGCCTCGTCCAGGAGGGACGGGCCGAGAAGGCGCTGGATGCGATCCGCGGGATGCTCTCCACCCAGGCCCACGTGCTGCGCGACGGGGACTGGGCCAGCGTCGATGCCGAGCAGCTGGTGGTGGGCGATGTGGTGCGCCTGCGGCCCGGCGACCGGGTGCCGGCCGACATGCGCATCGTGGAGTGCAGCGGGCTGCGCGCCGAGGAGTCGGCCCTCACCGGCGAATCGCTTCCGGCGACCAAGCAGGCCGATCCGGTGCCGGCCGACGCCGGGCTGGGCGACCGCTCGTCCATGCTCTTCTCGGGCACCATCATCGCGGCCGGCTCCGCGAGCGGCGTGGTCGTGGCGATCGGCAAGGACACCGAACTGGGCCGCATCCAGGAGATGGTCGCCGGGGTCGACCAGGTCGAGACACCGCTGTCGCGCTCGCTGAACCGACTCGGCACGACGATCGTGTGGGGCATCGTCGCCGTCTCCGTGGTCATGGTCGTCATCGGCCGTGCCGTCCACGGCATGGATCCAAACAGCCTGCTCTCGGCGACGATCGGGGTGGCGGTCGCTGCCGTGCCCGAAGGCCTGCCCGCACTGGTCACGATCACCCTCGCGCTGGGCGTCCAGCAGATGGCACGGCGCCGGGCCATCACCCGCCGCCTGCCCGCGGTGGAGACGCTGGGCTCGGTCACCACCATCTGCTCCGACAAGACCGGCACCCTCACCCAGAACGAGATGACGGCCGAGCTGGTGCGCACCGCCGGGCATCGCATCGAGGTCGGGGGCACCGGTTACGCCCCCACCGGGACGCTCAGCGTGGCCGGCGCGGCCGCGGACATCGCCCGGCTGCCGGACCTGCGTGCCGTGGTCGAGGTCTCGGCGCTGTGCAACGACGCCACGGTCCGGCGCGACGACGAAGGGAGCTGGCAGCTGATCGGCGAGCCCACCGAGGGCGCCCTCCACGTGCTCTCCCGCAAGGCCGGATTCGATGACGAGGGCTGGTGGCGGCTCGCCGAGATCCCCTTCGACTCAGAACACAAGTACATGGCGGTGCTCGTGGTGGCCCCCGACCGGACCCGCAGCATCCTGCTCAAGGGCGCCCCGGACCGCGTCATGGCGCGCTGTTCCTCCCAGCTCGGGGCCGACGGCGCCGACGAGCCGCTGGATCCCGCATTCTGGACGGGAGTGATCGACGAGTTGGGTGTCAAGGGTCTGCGGGTGCTCGCGACCGCCCGGCGGGCCGCCGACCCCGGAGCCGAGGAGATCACCTCCGGCGACGTCGAGGCGGGCCTGCAGCTGGTCGGCATGATCGGCATCGTCGACCCGCCGCGCCCCGAGGCCATCACCGCCATCGCCACCTGCCGGAGGGCGGGCATCAGGGTGAAGATGATCACCGGGGACCATGCCGGCACGGCGGTGGCGATCGCCCACGAGATGGGCATCATGGATGATCCGGACGCCCGGGTGCTCACCGGCCCGGAGCTGGAGGCCATGAGCACCGAGAAGCTGCGGGCCGCCGTCCGGCAGGTCGACGTCTACGCGCGCACCAGCCCCGAGCACAAGATCCGGATCGTCAAGGCCCTCCAGCACCACCACGAGGTCGTCGCGATGACCGGTGACGGGGTCAACGACGCGCCGGCGCTCACCCAGGCGGACGTGGGTGTGGCGATGGGCATCAAGGGCACCGAGGCCACCAAGGAGGCCGCGGACGTCGTGCTCGCGGACGACAACTTCGCCACGATCGAACGGGCCGTCGAGGAGGGCCGGCGGATCTACGCGAACATCCGCAAGTCCGTGCTCTTCCTGCTGCCCACCAACGGCGGCCAGGCCCTGGTCATCCTCGTCGCGGTGATCCTGGGGCTCGCCTCCCCGCTCGAACCGGTCCAGGTGCTGTGGATCAACATGATCACCTCGGTGACCCTGTCCCTGGCGCTGGCCGGCGAGCCGATCGAGGCCGGCACGATGGACCGGCCACCTCGCGACCAGCGCGCCTCGATCCTCGACCGTTCCGGACTGCGCCGCATCGTCGGCGTGTCGGTGCTGATCGGCGCCCTCACCCTGTTCATCTTCCTGTGGCAGAAGGGTCACGGCGCACCGATCGCCCAGGCCCAGACCACTGCGGTCACCACCCTGGCGCTGGCCCAGCTCGGCTATCTGTTCAACTGCCGCTTCCTGGACCGCTCCAGCATCACCCCGAAGGTCTTCGCCGGCAATCGGGTGCTGTGGTGGTCGGCAGCCGCGCTCGTCGTGCTCCAGGCACTGTTCGTCTACCTGCCCGTCCTGCACTCGTGGTTCGGCTCCCAGGCCATGACGGCGGCCCAGTGGGGCTGGTCGCTGGGCCTGGCGGTGGTGGTCTTCCTGGCCGTCGAGGCCGGCAAGGCGATCCGCTTCGCGATCACCACGCGAGCCGGACTGGCGCACGGGGCGTGACTGGGGTGCACTGGGTGCATCACGTGGCTGTCCGGACGGGTCCGGCCCATCGCGGGTCGGAGCGACGGAGGCACCGGGAAGGAATGAGATGGCCAAGAAGAGCAAGCCGGCGAGCAGCGCCGGGCAGGTGCGGTGGCTGGACACCCCGCAGGGACACGACTTCCCGGCGGCGGCCTCCTACCTCGGGCTGATCGCGGCACCGGACGTGGTGAGCGGCCTGGTCGACCGGCTGGGCAGGGCCCGGATCCAGACCCACAAGGCGAAGGACATCCTGCGTGCGGCCCGCCTGCCGTTGCTGGACGCGAGCAATCCGCATGTCGCCGCCGACCTGGCGAAGATCGCAGCCGGCGAGGAGCTCTCGCCCATCCTGCTCGTGCGTGGATACCTGGGCGGCGGGCTGCCGCTGCAGATCGCCGACGGCTACCACCGGGTGTGCGCCTGCTACCGGACCGACGAGAACATCGACATTCCCTGCCTGCTGGTCGATCTGTGAGCTTTGCACTGCTGGCGCTCATCTGCGCCGTGGCGATCCTCGGACCGCTGGTCAGCCTCAACAAGGTCCTCCACGTTCCGGTGGTCATCGGCGAGCTGACCGTGGGGATCCTGCTCGGGCAGACCGGTCTGCGCATGGTCGACGCGGCCGATCCGACGCTGGCCTTCATGGCACAGATCGGTTTCGCCCTGGTCATGTTCGTGGCGGGCACTCATGTGCCCGTCCGGCAGAAGGGCATCGGTCCCCGGCTGGGGCGCGGCCTGGCGCGCGCGCTGCTCGTCGGGGTGCTCGCGGTGCCGGCCGGCCTGCTGATCGCCCACCTGGCCGGCAACGACCACGGCGGGCTCTATGCGGTCCTGCTGGCCTCCTCGTCGGCCGGGGTGGTGATGCCCGCACTGGGTGCGGTGACGGTCGGTACCGCCCCGGGGCTGGAGATGCTCGCCCAGCTGGCGGTCGCCGATGCTGGGTGCATCGTGGCGCTGCCGCTTGTCCTCGACCCCGCGCACGTGCTGCGCGCCGTGCTCGGCTCGCTGACCGTGCTGGTCCTGGCGGCGGTCTTCTGGCTGCTGCTGCGCTGGTCGGAAAGGGCTGGCTACCGCCATCGGATCCATGAGTTGAGCGAGGAGCGTGGCCTGGCGATGGAACTGAGGGTGACCCTCACCATGCTGTTCGTGCTGGCCGCGGTCGCGGCGAGCATGCACGTCTCGGTGATGCTCGCCGGATTCGCGATGGGCCTTGCGATGGCGGCCGTGGGGGAGCCGCGGCGCATCGCCCACCAGACCTTCGCGCTCACCGAGGGCTTCTTCGCACCGATCTTCTTCGTCTGGCTCGGTGCCTCCCTCGACCTGCGCACCATCGCCGGGCATCCGCAGATCGTCGTGCTCGGCCTCGGGCTGGGGGTCGCCGCGGTGCTCGTGCACTCCGTCGGCGTGCTGACCCGCCAGCCGTGGCCACTGGCCGCCACCACCAGCGCCCAACTGGGAGTGCCTGTGGGTGCCGCGGCGCTGGGGACGACGATGGGTGTGCTGGGCACCGGCGAAGCCACCGCGATGCTGCTCGGGGCGCTGGTCACGATCGGTGTGGTCACCGTCCTGAGCGGCCGGGTGGGGACGCTCGTTGCGGCTCCCGTGGCTGCCGCTGGCACCGGCCCCGGCGCCGGCCCCGGGGCCTGAGCCACGCGCCAGGGAGCCACGGGGGTGGGCGCCGATCTTCTGGCTGGTGATGCGGGGACAGGGTGTTCCACCCTGGGCGAAGGAACTCGTCGGCCCCCGGACGCCACGGTGAGGAGAACTTAGGCTAACCTAACAACGAAGGGTTGCCACGACCCAGCGTTCAGCGCCCCCGGCACAGGTCCGGGGGCGCTGTTGTCGAGTGCTGGGCAACGGTCCGGAGCCATCGTCCCGCACCGCTGGGAGGCCGCAGTGTCCATGGATGTCCACATCGTCTACGCCCACCCCAGCGAACGCTCGTTCAGCCATGCGCTGCTCACCGCCTTCGTCAGGGGCCTGGATGCCGCCGGTCACCGGCACACCGTCTCCGACCTGTACGCGATGGGTTTCAACCCGGTGTTGTCCACCGCGGAGTACGAACGCGAGTCGGCGCCGGGCGACAGCTACGCGGTGCCCGATGACGTACGCGCCGAGCAGGCCAAGCTGGATGCGGCCGATGTCTGGTGCTTCATCTACCCGGTCTGGTGGACCGACTGCCCGGCGATCCTCAAGGGCTGGTTCGACCGGGTCTGGACGGCTGGCTGGGCCTATCACCCGGAAACCCTCGTGAAGGCGCGCGCCGCGCTGGTGATGTGCACTGCCGGCAACACCGAAGAACAGCTCGAGGAGTCCGGACGCGGCCCGGCGATGCGCACCGTGATGCTGGCCGACCGGATCTTCGACCGCGCCGCTGAGTCGAGCTTCCAGTTGTTCGGTGGGTCGACGCACTTTCGCGGCGAGGAGTGGGCGGGTCACGCCAAGGAGGAGCTCGAGCGGGCCTTCTCGCTCGGGCGGGACCCGCTCGGCACCGGCGAGAACCGGGCTCCGGCCACCGCCTGGAGCGCCTCGTCCTGAACTCACCCGAGCATCGTCACTCCACCATCGTGAGGTACATGCCGGCGAGCTTCATGTAGTCGCTCTCGAAGTCATCGATGGTGGGCATCTGCTCATCGGTCACGGCCGCGACGAGACGGTCGAGGTACCACTCCCAGCCGGGCCCCATCGACGGCAGTGCCTCCGGATCGAAGTTCTCCTGGCGCAGCGTGATCCGGATCCGGCCGTCGTCCTCGCTGAGCTGCACGGTGAGCATCCACTCCTGCTCGTCCATGCCGGTACGCACGGACAGCAGACGGGGCGGGCGCGCCGCGAGAATGCGGTGCCGGATCGGGGGCGGGCTGCCCTGGTCGTCGGACATCTGCACCGAGACGAAGCCCTCGCGAGGATCACCCGACCACGATCCGTACCACTTGGCGAGCTGTTCGGAGCGGGTGAGACAGGCCCACACCTGCTGCACCGGCGCCTCCACGGTGCGGGTGAGCACCAGGGTCGTGCCGTCGTTCTCGAGGGTTCCACTGGGCTGCATTGGCCTCGCTCCTACATCGTCGTCGATGGGCAGTGCTGTCGGGGTCACCAGGGGATCGGGTCGGCGTCAGCGTCCGAGGCGTTGCGAGTGGTGGCCTCACCACGAGCTGATGATAGCGGTGGCCCGCGCGCCGCCGTCGCGGGGACGTGGCGACAGTGCGTGTGGTCCTGCGCGGGCGTTCGGATTCCCGGGGTCAGGGCGGCGGGGCGGGCCCGGGTGGGCAGCCCGCACATCGTGGCCGGGGTGCGTCAGCGCTGGGCTGCTCGCCGCTCCTCGGGGCTGGCATCGATCCGCCGGGCCACGGCGGCCACCTGCTCGGGGTCGAGGCGCGACAGCTCGGCTTCGGGACCCAGCGCCAGCGGAATGACCCTCACGTGTGCGCCGCGAGCGCTTCCGGCGCCCCGGGACGCAGGGTCTGCGTCGATCTCGATGAGCATGGCGCCACTGGCCGCGGTGGCACGCTCCTGGCCGGGTGGGGCGAGCACCTGGTTGTGGTTGACGATCCCGGCGGAGACGACCACCGGGATCCTGCCGTTCCGCCCGGGGATCGAGTCGACCAGTTCATGGTGGTAGTGCCCCGACAGCACCAGGCACACGTCCGAGTGGGCCAGCAACCGGACCAGCCGATCCGTGTTGAGCAGCCCGATGCCGCGGTGCAGCGGCGTGACCGGAGCAACCGGCGGATGGTGGACGACGATGAGCGTGCCCGCACAGGCATCGGTGCCGAGGACCCCCGCCAGCCAGCCGAGTTGCTCCTCGTCGACGAGCCCATGGGTGCGCCCGGGCACCGAGCTGTCCAGCGTGACGACCCGGAATCCGTTGACCGTCCGGCAGTCGTACACCGGGCGCTGGTCCTCGCCGGACGGGGGCGCGGGCTGCTCGCTGAGGCCCGGACCCAGGACGGCCCGGAAGCCGGGCCGTCGGTCGTGATTTCCGGGCACCCACGCGACCGGCGCCGTGCTGCCGTCTGCGCCGTGGCGCCCCGCGAAGCCGGTGACCAGTTCGCGCAGCCGTTGGTAGGAGGCGGGCGAGCCGTCGTCCGAGAGATCTCCGCCGAGCACGATGAGGTCGATCTCGCCGATGTCCGCCAGGGCATCGAGGGCCGCCGTGAAGGTGGCCTCGGGGTCGACCCCCTCGGCATTCGGCCCGTGGTCCCCGCGCAGGTGGGTGTCGCTGAGCTGGAGTATGCGAAGACTGCTCATGTGGTGATCCTTCGAATCGTGGACTCGGTCCCGGACCGTGCGGTTCGGGCGCGGCCCCGCCCCAGCCGTCGGACCAGCGGCAGCTCCCAGTGCCCGCTGACGAGCCGGTTGCGCACCGTGCCGGAGACCTGGTCGATGATCATCGTCACGATGATGACGACGATGAGCAACATCCCCACCACGTCCCAGTTGCGGAACTGCACATTGTCCTGCAACATCTTGCCGATCCCGCCGGCGCCGATGAGACCGAGGATCGCCGAGGCACGCACGTTGATCTCGAAGCGGTAGAGCCAGAAGGAGAGCACCTCGGGGGCGGCGCTGGGCCACACCCCCCAGCGCAGCAGTGAGAGCGTGCCGCCGCCGGTGGTCCGGATCGCCTCGAGCGGCCCGGGATCGACGCCCTCGAAGGCCTCGTATCCCCACTTGCCGAGCGTGCCCACCGAGCCGATCGCGAGCGCGAGCGCACCGGTGAAGGGCGTCAGCCCGGTGACCGACAGGATGAGGATGGCGGTCACCACCTCGGGAACCGCCCTGATCACCGCGAAGAGGCCACGCAGCGGCAGCCGCACGATCTGCGGGGCGAGCGGGCGGGCGGCCAGGAAGCTCAGGGGGAAGGAGACGATAATGCCCATCACGGTGCCGAACCAGGCCATCTGCACCGACAGGACCATCGCCGAGAAGGCCTCCCCGGCCTTGTCCCAGGCCGGCGGCACGAACAGCGCGGCGAGGTACTTGGCGCTCTGGGCCGGGAAGTCCAGCAGCGCCGCCCACTTGATCTTCACCGACCAGAAGGCCGCGACGACGACGAGGCTCACCACCAGCCACAGCGCACGCCGGCCCCAGTTCGCCGGCTTCACCGGACGGGGCAGCGCCGCCGCGTGCGGGACAGCCGCGGCGCTCACAGCAGCTTCTTCCGCAGCCAGGACGAGAATCCCTCGAGCAGCACCACCAGCACCAGGATCTCCAGGATGATGAGCGAGAGGTAGTGGTACAGGAAGTAGTTGCGCACATTGTCGATGAGCAGGCCAAGCCCGCCGGCGCCGACCAGCCCGATCACGGTCGATGCCCTGATGTTCAGCTCGAAGGTGTAGAGCACCTGGGAGGCGAAACTCGGCAGGATCTGGGGCAGCAGGCTCACCCGATTGGCTCCGAACCAGGTGCCACCGGTCGCCAGCGCCGCCTCCTGGGCCCCGAGATCCTGGGCGTCGAGCGATTCGGAGACCAGCTTGACGATGATGCCGATGTTGAACAGCACGAGTGCCAGGATTCCGGCGAGCGCGCCGACCCCGACGATCGCCACCAGGATCGCCGCGTAGAGGATGTCGGGCACCGAACGGACCAGATTCATGAGGAATCGCACGGCACGCAGCAGGGGAGTGTTCGGGTTCGCGGCGCGCGAGGCGAGGAAGGCCAGTGGCAGCGAGACCAGCGAGCCGACGGCCGTGGCGATGACAGCCATCTGGAGAGTCTCCAGCAGAGCCGGAATGGTCTGCGGGAAGAAGCTGTAGTCGGGCTGGAACAGCTGCACGACATTTCCGGCGGCATTCGACCAGTTCGCGAGGATCGCGGGCAGGTCGACGCCGATCCCCACACCGGCCCACACCGTGAGGGCGACCAGCACGAGGACCACGAGAACGGTGCGCACGCGAGTGTCCGGCTTGGTCGGCCAGTCCCGGCCGGTGCCGTGCGTGGCGACGATCGAGGGTGCGCCCGAAGCGGTGGGACTCATATCTCGGCCTTCGCCTCGAGCACGTCCTCGGCCGTGAGCGAACGGCCGTAGATGTTCTCGAAGACCGCCTCGTCGGCCTGTGCGCCGGGACCGTCGAAGACGATCTCCCCGGCGCGCAGCCCGACCAGCCGCTCGCAGTAGCGCTGCGCGAGGTCGAGGAAGTGCAGGTTGACCAGGACGGTGATGCCGAAGTCGGCGCAGATCCTCTGCAGATCGCGCATCACCACGTGCGAGGTCGGCGGGTCGAGGGAGGCGACCGGCTCGTCGGCCAGGATCACCTGGGGCTGCTGCGCCAGAGTCCGGGCGATCGCCACCCGCTGTTGCTGGCCGCCCGACAGGCTCGATGCCTTCTCGTAGGCCTTTGCCACGATCTCGACACGTTCCAGCGAGCTCATCGCCAGCTCGACGTCGGCCTTCGTCCACGCGCCCAGCAGGATGCGCCAGGCGGAGGTGTGGTGGAGGCGTCCCATCAGCACGTTGTTGACGACGCTGGTCCGCTTGACCAGGTTGAAGCTCTGGAAGACCATCCCCACCGAGGAACGCAGCTCACGCAGCTCCCTGCTGCTCATCTGCTGTTGCCCGGCGGGGCGCAGCTCATGGCGTCCCACCGTGACGGCGCCGCCGGTGATGGGGACCAGCCCGTTGATGGCACGCACCAGGGTGGACTTCCCCGCGCCGGACAGACCGACGATGCCCACCATCTGCCCGGCCGGGATGTCGAGGGTGACCTTCCGCAGGGCCGTGAAGCCGTTCGGATAGGTGACCCCGACATCCTTCATGTGGATGTCCGCCCCGGTGCGTGTCATGGGATCAGCCCAGCCCGATCGTGCGGGCGGCCGCCTGCGTCTGGCCGAGCGCCTCGACGTCGGCCGGCTTCATGCCGGTGATCTGGTAGATCGCGGTGAGGGTTGCCACCCCGTCCGAGGTGCCGGCGTAGTCGAGCATCGCGTTCTTCACCTTGTTCTGCCACTCGGCGTTCATCTTGCCGGTGATCGACATGCCGTCGTTGGGCACCTCATCGGTGAGGGCGAAGACCACGACCTTGCTGCCCACGTCCGGATTGTCCTTCTTGACGACCGAGCGGGCGTCCCAGTAGCTGAAGCCCACCTCGGCGTCGCCCTTGTAGACCGCGAGGACGGAGGCATCGTTCGCGGTGACCTTGACCGGGGTGACGTCGTCGGTCGAGACGCCCTTGGCCTTCAGCGCCGCCACCGGGAAGATGTAGCCCGCCGGGGACGCGGCCGAGAGCATGGCCACCTTGGCCCCCTTCACCTTGCTGATCGAGTCGAGTCCGGCGGGCCCGTTGCCGGACTCGGTGCCGTTGCAGTACAGCATCCCGTTCGCGCCGGCCTTGGGGGTGTCGGAACAGTACTTGCCGGGGTCGTTCGTGAACATCTGGGCGGCATAGGTGCTCTTGCCCTGACGCAGCGTCTGCAGGGCAGGCAGCGCGCCGTATTTCTCGCAGGCCTGGCTCATCTGCAGCGACGGGAGCATGCCGATCTGGGCCTGGTTGGAGCCGATGGCCTCGACGGCGGCCTGGTAGTCGGCGGTGACGACACCCTCGACGGGGATCCCGAGCCGGCTGCTCAGCGCGGAGGCGAGCGGCTTGACCGACTCGACCAGCTTGGTGGCATCGCCGGAGGGGACCAGGGCGAGGGTGAGCTTGGTCGGCGCGGCCGCCGACTCGTCACTCTTGCCGACACACGCTGCGGCGCTGGCCGAGGCCGAACCGGATGCAGTGCTCGTGGCGTTCTGGCTGACGCCACAGGCGGACAGGGCGAGCGCGCTGGCGATGGCCAGACCGCCCACGACGACTCGTGAATTCCTGATGTTCACAGTTGTTCCTTCGTTTCAGGGGCTGGAGGAGAGCTTGGCGAAACCGTGTTGTCAAGGGACCGTAAAGACAGCTGGCACCGTGGAGCTCCCGCAGCGCGCGGGGCGAGCTGCGGGCGAGGTGTCACAGCAGCAGGCTATCCAGTGCTGAACGATTTGACCGCTGGAAGCCCGTGGTTGAAACAACGGTTCACATGCTGTTCACCTTGTGCCCCGTGTTGTGCTCCGTGCCGGCGGTGCGGGCCGATCGGGCCGGACGGAGGGAATGTGCCTGCTGGTGTGCCGGCGCGGACCGTATGCTTGACGACGGATCAGCCAACCTCGGAGTGGGGTTGCAACGGTGCGCCGCCGGCCACCGGGAAAGGCAATCGACGGTGCAACTCGTGCCCCACGCAGGTTCCGGGGAGACCTGGGCGAAGATCATCCTCTTCGGCGAGCACTCGGTCGTGTACGGTCAGCCGGCCCTCGCCCTGCCGCTGCGCAGTCTGCGGATGCGCGCCCGGGTGACTGCCGCCGCCGGTCTGTCGATGCTGCGGAGCCTGGACTATGCGGGGCCGCTGGCCGACTCGGGGGCACGCTTCGCCTGTCTGCGCCGCGCGGTCGAGGTGGCCCTGGACAAGGTCGGCCATCCGGAGGCCCAGCTCAGCGTCGAGACCGTGAGCGACTTCCCGCCCGAACGGGGAATGGGCTCGTCCGCGGCCTCGGCAGGAGCGGTGATCCGCGCGGTGCTGGGCGCCTTCTCGGTGGTGGCGACGGCCGAGGAGTTGTTCGACCTGACCCAGCGCGCCGAACAGGTCGCGCACGGCCAGCCCTCGGGCCTGGACGCCGTGACCACCTCGGCGCGGGGACCGGTGCACTTCCAGTCCGGCCACATGGAGCTCGTGCCGATGAACCTGGATGCCCATCTCGTGGTCGCCGACTCCGGGATCCGGGGCAGCACGCGGGTTGCCGTGAGCGGGGTGCGGACGCGTTTCGAGAGCGACCCCGACGGTGTCGGGGAGGTGCTCGACGAACTCGGCGAGCTGGCCCGTGAGGCGATCCGAGACGTGGCCGAGGGCGAGATCGCCCCGCTCGGCACCGCCATGAACCGTGCCCAGCAGCTCCTCACCCATCTGGGGGTGAGCGATCACCGACTCGACCTGCTCAACGCCGCGGCGCTCGGGGCCGGGGCGCTCGGCGCGAAGCTCACCGGCGGCGGCCTGGGCGGCTGCGTGATCTCGCTGGCGCCCACGGTGGAGCGTGCCGAGCACATCCGCTCCGCCCTGCGCTCTGCCGGTGCCGTGCGCACCTGGGTCCACCCCCTGCACCCGGTGAGGGTGAGCGCATGACGGGCAGCGCCACGGCAGTCGCCCACGCGAACATCGCACTGGTCAAGTACTGGGGCAAGGCCGACGAAGAACTCGTCATCCCGCGCACCTCGAGTCTCTCGCTGACCCTCGACGGGCTGGCCACCAGGACCACCGTCACCTTCGGCGAGGGGTCGTCGGACAGCCTGCGGCTGGACGGGGTGGTCCAGTCCGGTGAGCCGCTTCGACGGGTCAGCCGCTTCCTCGACCTCGTCCGCTGTCTCGCCGCCACCGACCTGCACGCGCGCGTGGACAGCCACAACGACGGGCCCACCGCGGCCGGGCTGGCGAGCTCCGCCTCCGGATTCGCGGCACTCGCAGTGGCCGCCTCCTCGGCGGCCGGCCTCCACCTCGACCCGCGGGCACTGTCACGGCTGGCGCGCCGGGGTTCGGGTTCGGCCTGCCGTTCGATCTTCGGCGGGCTGGTGGTCTGGCACGCCGGGCACGACGACGAGTCCTCCTACGCCGAACCGCTCAGCTGCCCCGTCCCACTCGCCGTGCTCGTCGCCCGGGTCGATGCCGGGCCCAAGCCCGTCTCCAGCCGGCAGGCGATGCGGGCCACCATGACCAGCTCGCCGCTGTACGAGGCATGGGCCGAACGCAGCGCCGCCGACCTGAGCGAGGGACTCGCAGCCCTGCGGGCAGAGGATCTGGCGACGGCAGGCGCACTCTTCGAGGCCAATGCGCTGGGCATGCACGCCACGATGATCGCGGCCCGCCCGGCCGTCATCTACTGGCAGCCCGGCACCCTGCGGGTCCTGGACGCCGTGCGTGCGGCCCGCGACGAGGGACTGCCGGTGTGGGCCACCATGGATGCCGGCCCGAACGTGAAAGTGATCACCAGCTCGGGGCGCGCCGCCGAGGCCGCCGCCTGGCTGACAGACAGACTGGAGGACGTTCCTGTGTCCGTGAACCACTGTGGCCCTGCCGCACGACTGATCAGTGAGGACGAGCGTGGCTGAGGTCCGGGCGCCGGGAAAGCTCTACATCGCGGGCGAATACGCGGTGGTCGAACCGGGACAACCGGCCGTGCTGGTCGCGATCGACCGCTACATCACGGTGAGCGTCGTCCCGGCCAGCGATGCCGGCCACATCCGCTCGGACCAGTACGAGAACCTCCCGCTGGTCTGGCACCGGCTCGACGGCGACCTGGTGATCGAGTACGAGGAGACGCCCTACAGCTTCGTGCTCTCCGCGATCCGCGTCGTCGAGCAGGCCGCCCGCTCACTGGGCGCCCCACTGAGCCTGTTCGACCTCGACATCACCAGCGAACTCGACGACGCGTCCGGACGGAAGTTCGGGCTGGGTTCCTCGGCGGCGGTCACGGTGGGCACCGTGCGCGCCCTCGCGCAGTTCTACGGCCTCCGGCTGAGCGAGATGGAGTTGTTCAAGCTGGCGCTGATGGCCAGCGACGACGTCCAGCGCTCCGGGTCGGGGGGTGACATCGCCGCCAGCATGTTCGGCGGATGGATCGCCTACACCTCCTTCGACCGGTCCTGGCTGCGCGCCCAGCGTTTCGACGTGCCGGTGGCCGAGCTCATCGGGCTCGACTGGCCGGGGCTCTCGGTGCGCCGGCTGACCCCGCCGCCCGGGCTGCGGCTGCTCGTCGGCTGGACCGGCACGCCCGCCTCCACGTCGCGGCTGGTCGGCGACGTGCAGGCCCGCAAGGGGATCGGAGCCGTGCACTACGCCGACTTCCTGAGCCGCAGCGCCGACTGCGTCAACACGCTCATCTCGGCCTTCGACGCCGGGGACGCGGCGACCATCCTTGCCCAGCTGAGCCTCAACCGGATGCTGCTCAATGCCCTGAGCGAGCACACCGGAATCATCATCGAGACCCCCAAGCTGCGCCACCTGGTCACCATCGCCGAAGGGGCCGGGGCCGCGGCCAAGAGCTCGGGAGCCGGCGGGGGAGACTGCGGCATCGTGCTGTGCGACTCCCGCACGGACGCCGCCCAGATCACCGCCCGGTGGGCCGAGGCGGGCATCACCGCACTCGACCTGTCGGTGCACGCCCGCGCGCGGGTCCCCAGATGAGTTCCGAGCGCAAGGACGAGCACGTCCGGCTGGCAGAGGCGCTGCGCGACGAGAGCCGGCCCAACGGCTTCGACGACGTCGGATTCATCCATCACAGCATCGGTGCGATCGACGTCTCCCGCGTGGACATCTCCACGACGGTGCTGGGCGCGCACTGGCCGCTGCCCTTCTACATCAACGCGATGACCGGCGGCACGGAGCGCACGGCGCGGATCAATGCCGGGCTGGGGCGCGCCGCGCGCGCCGCCGGCGTGGCGATCGCCACCGGATCCCAGCACGTGGCGCTGCGGGACCCGGCTCGCGAGGACAGCTTCCGGGTGGTGCGCAGGGAGGCCCCCGATGCCTTCGTCTTCGCGAATGTCGGGCCCACCGTCACGCCCGAGCAGGCCTGCCGGGCGGTGGAGATGCTGGGCGCCGACGCCCTGCAGGTGCACATCAACCCCGCCCAGGAGATCGTGATGCCCGAGGGCGACCGGCACTTCAGCGACTGGGCGGAGCGGATCGGCGCGATCGCCGCGGCGGTCCCGGTGCCGGTGCTGGCCAAGGAGGTGGGCTTCGGCCTGAGCAGGCGCAGCATCCTCGCACTCGCCGCCCGGGGGGTCCGGGCCGCCGATGTCAGCGGGGCCGGCGGCACGAACTTCATCGACATCGAGAACCACCGCAGGCCGCGCACCGAATACAGCTATCTGGCCGGCTGGGGGCAGTCCAGCGCCTTCTGCCTGCTGGAGACGCTGCACACCCAGCCCCCCGTCCCCCTGGAGATCGTCGCCTCGGGCGGGGTGCGCCATCCGCTGGACGTGCTGCGGGCGCTCGCGCTGGGGGCACGTGCCGTGGGGGTGTCCGGCCACTTCCTGCACACCCTGCTGGACGACGGCGAGGACGCCCTGGTCGCCGAGCTGGCGAGCTGGGCCGGTCAGCTGAGATCCCTGCTCGCCCTGATCGGCTGCCCCGATCTGGCGTCACTGTCGGGGGTCGAGCTGCTGGTCACCGGTCGGACCCGGGAGCTTGCCCAGCTGCGCGGCATCGACCTCGGCGCCCTGGCCCGACGAGGAGCCTGAGCCGGCGGACGTGGGTGCCCGGTGGGCCGGGCTGCCGGGGAACGACAGCCGGCCGGTGGGCTAGTGGACCGCCAGCAGGTGGCCCAGCTGGGGAACGATCCACGCCGAGGCATAGAGCGTCATGAACTGGACGCCGTAGTTCACGCCCATCCGGTTGAGCGTGCCGCAGACGATGCCGATGAGCAGCACGCCGAAGATGTTGAGCACCCCGGCGTCGATGTAGGCGAGCAGCAGGATGAAGGCGATGAACAGCGCCAGCACCGCCTCGTGGGGCACCCGGGTCATCACGAAATGGGTGATCTGGGAGGACCAGCGCACGGCGATCACATAGGTGAGCGCCAGCGCGATGAGGGCGCCGAAGGTGACCGCCACCAGAAACTGGGGTGTGCTCAGCAGATCATGCAGATTGTGACCGACGCGGAAGACCGGTGGTGCGATGAACAGCGGCGAGGCCGGGCCCACCGACACCCCTGACAGCGGGATTCCCAGCGCCACCAGCGGAATGATCACGCCGACCAGGTAGGTGGAGTGGGTCAGTGCGCTCATCACGGTGACGGCCCGCTGGGAGCGCGCCACGGGGTCCTTGCGGCTGCCGGCGGTGGCCTCGCCGAGCAGGAAGGTCAGGCCGACTGGGCTGAGGAAGAACAGCGGGGTGGACACCGCCGCCATCGCGGCGCTCCACCAGCCTTCGCGGGCGGTGATCAGCCGGGTGGGCAGCAGGCTCTGGCGTTCGAAGCCGGAGCGGGCGAGGGCCACCTGGGTGCGTCCCATCCTCGGCAACTCGGCTCGCCGCGCCGAGTTGAGCAGCCCGAGCAGGGTGACCAGCATCGGGCCGACGGTGATGCCGAGGAAGAAGGAGATGCTGATCGTCTTCCCCTGGGGGATCACGCCGATGCCCTTGTAGAGCAGGGGCAGGCCCTGGAAGAGCAGCGAGAGTGGGATGATCGCGATGAGCGCCAGCAGCCGGTTGCGGCCGAGAAGGGCGAGCACGACGGCGCCGATGGTCAGCAGCAGGGCGGCCTGCGACTTGAAGGTGGTGGCCAGCGGAGCGATGGCCACGGCCAGCCCGAAGCTCAGCGGGATCGCGACGATGGTGCCGATCACCGAGCCGACCGCCATCTTGCGGATCGTCGTGGAGGCAAGGCCCTTGGCGCGCAGCAGCAGCGAGTGCTCCATCATCGGCGCGGACATCACCCCACCGGGCAGGCCCACCAGCGCGGTGGGTATCGCATTCATGAGATTGAGGGTCACGATGGCGGCGATGAAGAAGGTGAGCACCACGATCGGCGACACCCCGGCCAGCACGACGGCCAGGGTGACCGGGGCGAGCACGCTCGTCTCGTCGGTGCCGGGGATGAAACCGATGAAGGTGTAGAGCGCCACGGCGCCCAGCACGGCGAGCAGCATCTGCACGAGCAGCGTGGCGGTCATCGTTCGTCCCCAGCGGTGGATCCGGTGCCTTCAGGCCGGTCGGCCGGGGTCGTTCCGATGCCCGCCTCGGCGTCGTCGACGATGCGGACGTCGCGCTTGGGACGGACGACCAGGCAGTTCACCGCGAAGCCGGCGGCCGAGCCGCCCAGGCCCCAGAAGAGCAGCGGCTGGCCGAGCACGGTGGCGATCGCGCAGGAGATGACCACCGCCGCCACCGAGACCGCCAGGCAGACCAGGAGGTCTCGTGGTGAGACCAGGTCGTTCCACACCTCGATGTTTCCGGTGCTGCCGGACGGCGGGGTTGGGGGCGAATCAGGGGCTGGAGGGGGGAACGCAAGGGTTGACGTGATCGACTCCTGTCCTGGGGTCAGCGTGAACGCAGGTAACTTTAGCGGGCGGGTGTCCCCGGCAGGCCCGTCCATGTCCGCAGCCCACGGCCTTCCGCGCCCCGTGCCACCCACGCGGATGGGCCTCGTGCCAAGATCGAATGGTGACTTCCCTGCGCGCGGTCTTCCTCGATTACGACGGCACACTTGCCGATCGGGGCGTGGTGCCGATATCCCACCGGCAGGCGGTACGCGAGGCACGGGCCACGGCCAAGGTCGTGCTGTGCACCGGCCGCTGCCGGCCGATGCTCGGACCGGAGATCCTCGGCATCGGCTTCGACGGGATCGTGGGCTCCTCGGGCGCCTATGTCGAGCTGGACGGGAAGGTGCTCGCCGACCGTCGCATTCCCGACGAGTTGGCGGCGCGTGCCCTCGCTGTCTTCGAGCAGAACCGGGTCGCCTATGTGATCGAGTCTCCCGAGGTGGTTCTGGGGCCGGTCGGGGTGATCGACCGGATGCGGGAGAGAATGCTGCGCGGCGGGGTGGACCCGGAACGCATCATTCCGGGGCTGGCGGTGCAGGAGCGCGAGGATCTCAGGGGAGTCTCCTTCGCCAAGGTGAGCTGTTTCAATTCCCCGGTCCCGATCGGCCAGCTGGCCGCGCAGATCGGTCCCGGTCTGGCCACCGTCGAGTCCTCGCTTCCGGGCGACGCCCACGACGGCGGGGAGATCTTCCGTGCCGACGTCCACAAGTCGGACGGGGCGCGTCTGGTCGCCGCAGAGCTGGGGATCGACCGCTCGCAGATTCTCGCGGTCGGCGACGGTGCCAACGACATCGATCTCGTCGACTACGCGGGCACCGGGGTGGCGATCGAGGGATCCGATCCACGGCTCGTCGCGGTCTCCCAGCGTCTCGCCCCGAAGCCGGCCGAACACGGCCTGACCACGCTGTTCACCGAGCTCGGCCTCATCGGCGAGGAGTCCACCGAAGACAGCGAGCAGGCCCGGCAGGCAGACTGACGGCTCGTCCGGGCTCAGGCGGGGGAGCCCGCCAGCTCGCGGCGCATGAGCTGCAGCAGCGCCTCGGTCGCCCGGCGCAAGGGGCGCCGGCGGGCCACCGCGGCCCACACCTCGAAGCGGGGGATCTCCTCGCGCGGGTTCAGCAGACGCACTCCCTTCGCGCCGGTGGCGGCGAACTGCGGGACCAGGGCCAGACCGAGCCCGTGCACCACGTACTCGGCGACCGTGTCGATCTCGGCGACCTCCATGAGGACCCTCCTGGAGGTGCCCGCGCTGGCGAAGGCGTCGTCGCTGATCCGGCGTGAGCCGTAGCCGAGCGGAACGTCGATGAATCCCTCGCCCTCGAACTCGGTGAGCGAGACGCTCTGCCGATCGGCCAGCGGGTGCTCGGCCGGCACCACCAGGACGAAGGGCGAGGAGGCCACCACTCCGCCGCGCAGCGAGGCCGGCAGGCGGTTCACTGCCGCCAGCAGGGCCAGGTCGATCTCGCCGCGTTCGAGTTGGCTGACCAGATCCGCCGATCCCAGCCGGGCCGCACGCAACTGCACGGTGACATCGGGATTCGCCGCGTGGAACTGGCCGAGCAGGCCGGGCACGTCCACCAGGTTCACGGCCGTCATGAGCCCCATGCCGACCATCCCGCGAAGCCCGCTGCCCGGGGCCGCCACCGACTCGCCGATCTGGCGGACCCGGTCGATGATGTCCAGAGCCCGGACCAGCACCTCGTCGCCGACCGAGGTCAGCCGGATCTGGCGATGGGTGCGGTCGAACAGCTCGACGCCGAGTTCGTGCTCCAGCTCGCGCACCGTCGTCGAGACGGCGGACTGCGCCAGCAGCAGCCGCTCGGCCGCCCGCGTGAAGCTCAGGTCCTGGGCGACGGCGACGAAGACCGTGAGATGACGAATGTCCATAGGACGATCATGCATCTGATCTGGTGATGAATGAGTTCGCAAACGGCGTCTTCCTCAGAAGGGACGCACGCGTCACGATGGACTCACGCACAACGAAGGAAGATCAATGACGACCATGACCGAGCCCCTGACACGCACCGCGGAGAGTCCCCTCGCGGAGCTGGCCCACGAGCCCACCCCCACCGCCCGGCGCTCGGCCGACTGCGTGGTCGAGACCCTTCGCGCCCAGGGCGTCCGCTGGGTCTTCGGCGTCCCCGGCGCCAAGATCGACGCCGTCTTCGACGCCCTGGCGGAGGTCGCCGGCCAGCCCGGTGCCCCGCGCCTGGTCACCTGCCGCAACGAGCAGGACGCGGCCTTCATGGCCGCCGCGGTCGGGCGGCTGACCGGAATCCCCGGTGTCGTGCTCGTCACCAGCGGCCCGGGAACCAGCAATCTGGCGACCGGGCTCGTGACGGCCACCACCGAGGGCGATCCGGTGGTGGCGATCTGTGGCGCCGTCTCGCGCACCCAGCACCTCAAGAGGACCCACCAGGCGCTCGACGCCGTCGGTCTGCTGTCCAGCGTGACGAAGTCCGCCTGCGAGGTGACCAGCGCGGACAATGTGGCCGAGGCGCTGGTCGGGGCCTTCCGCAATGCGATGCACGAGCCCCGCGGCGCAGCGGCCGTGGTGCTGCCCTACGACGTCTCGACCGAACGCACCCTGATCAGCTTCGCCGACCCCGTGCTGGCGGCTCCGAAGGGGCCGGCGTCCACGCAGTCGATCGACCGTGCACTCCAGCTCATCCGCGCGGCGCGCTTCCCCGTGCTGCTGGCCGGCGCGCGCAGCGGGGACGACCACGTGGTGGCCGCCTTCCACCGGCTGCTGCGCGCCAGCGGGCTGCCGGTGGTCGAGACATTCCAGGCTGCGGGTCTGGTCTCCCGTGAGCTGGAGGCCAACTACCTCGGCCGGGTGGGCTTCGCCCGCAACCAGCCCGGCGATGTCCTGCTCGACCGCGCCGACCTGGTGATCTCGGTCGGCTACGACTTCGTCGAGTTCGGACCCGCCGAGTGGAATGTCGGCAAGACCCGCCCGATCATCCACCTCGACGAGATCGCGGCCGACTTCGACAACGACTACCGGCCGCGCGTCGAGCTGATCGGCGACATCGCCACCACCCTCGGTCTGCTGGCCGAGCGCATCGGCAGGCTCTCGTTCTCCGAGGAGGCCATGCACGTCATCGAGCGCGAGCGCGGCCGGCTGGCACTCACCGACCGGGGCGATCCCGAGCACGACGACACCCTGGGCCTCGACCCGGTGGCCGTCGTCGCCGGCATCCGGGCCGCGCTGCCGGACTCGGCGACCGTGCTGTGCGATGTCGGTTCGTTGTACCTGTACATGGCGCGGCACTTCCGCACCTACCGTCCCCGTTCGTTGCTGTTCTCCAACGGCCAGCAGACGCTCGGCGTGGCGCTGCCGTGGGCCATCGCCGCCGCGCTGGCACGCCCCGCGTCCCCGGTCTTCTCGGTCTCCGGGGACGGCGGCTTCCTGTACTCGGCGGTCGAGCTGGACACTGCAGTGCGGCTCGGCACCACGTTCACCCACCTGGTGTTCAACGACTCGTCATACAACATGGTGGCTTTCCAGCAGGAGCAGAAGTACGGTCGCACTGCAGCAGTGCAACTGGGCGATCCCGATCTCGTGACATTCGCCCGCAGCTTCGGCGCCAAGGGTCACCGGGTGACTCGGATCGGGGATCTCGTGCCGACGATCCGCCGCTCCATGGAGGAGTCCGGTCCCACGGTCATCGATGTTCCCGTCGACTACAGCAACAACCTTCAGCAGCTGGGCGGCGACCTGCTCGCCGACGTACTGCTGTGACTCGGAAGGGGTCAGCAATGAACACCAACGCCCGCCACTCACTGTTCCAGACAAGCCTGATGAGCGCCCTGCTGGACGGCGTCTACGAGGACGAGATGACCGTCGACGAACTGCTGGAGCACGGCAGCTTCGGGATCGGCACCTTCAACGCGCTCGACGGAGAGATGGTCGTCGTGGACGGTGTCGCCTATCAGCTGCGCGGCGACGGCACGGTCGTGGTCGCCCAGGGCGCGGCGGAGTCCCCGTACGCGGTGGTCACCGACTTCGACTCCACGGTCACCCGGGTGGCCCCGTCGGACTCCACCCGAGCCGACATGGGCACCTTCATCGACGAGCTGACCGACTCGCCGAACTACATGTACGCGCTGCGGATCACCGGCCGTTTCTCCTGGGTCACGGCACGCACCGTGACCCGCCAGGAGAAGCCCTACCGCCCGATGACCCAGGCCACCGACGACGATGCCGTGCTGAGGTTCGAGGACACCTTCGGCACGGTCGTGGGCTTCCGGACCCCGCTGTACGAGCAGGGCATCGGCGTTCCCGGTTGCCATGCGCACTTCATCGCGGAGGACCGTACCCACGGGGGCCACGTCCTCGACTTCGAGCTCGCCGAGGGCAGCGTCGAACTGTGCCTGTGCACCGACCTTCACCTGCGGCTGCCGCTCAACCACGAGTTCCGCCGCGCGGACCTCAGCCCGGAGGACCTCCACAGCCAGCTGGAGAAGGCGGAGGTCCACTCCGCGACCAGGTGAGCCGGGGCCGGCGGGTGTTCATCGGGAGCCGGTGGGTGTTCATCGGGAGCCGGTGGGGGTATGCGTGAGGATGCTGGTGCCGATGACACGGACAAGGAGTTCTCGCGATGATCAAGGTGACCATTCTTCTCAGGCGCGCCCCGGGTGCCTCGCACGAGGACTTCGTCGATCACCACGCCACCGTGCACACCGACCTGGTCCGATCCGTTCCCGGCGGACGTGAGCACATCGTCCGTTTCGCGCGGACCGAGCTCTCCGCGCGCAAGACGTCCGCCGTTTCGCAGCCCGGTTTCGACGGAGTCGACGAACTGTGGATAGACGATGGGCAGTGGCTCGGTGCGCTGTTCGCGTCGCCTGCCTTCGCGCCCGAGGAGGACGGCGGGGCGTGGCCGGCCGGTCTGCTGGCCGAGAGCGTCGTGCTCAGCGGTGAGCCGGTGGACGTCATCGGGGACGCCACCACGGAGGCCAGCGGTGTGGCGCCGATCCAACCGGCCGCCGATGGTCGGGGACCGCTTCCCAGGGGGATCAACCACATCGGGCTGACGGTGCCCGAGCTCGACTCCGCGAGTGACTTCCTGCGCCGCGCCTTCGACGCCCGGATCGCCTATGACGGGCTGACCCCCGGCGAGCCGCCGCGCGAGGGCGCCGAGACCGAGCGTCAGCTCGGCCTGCCGCCGGGGGCACGGATCGTCCGCCAGCGGATGGTGGAGATCGGTCTGGGCCCGGGCATCGAGGTGTTCGAGGTGCGCGTGGACCACCAGCAGCAGCCCGCCCGACTCACCGATGTGGGCCTGAACCACGTCTCGGTCTACGTCGACGACATCGATTCCGCGCTCGCACGGGCTGTCGCGGCAGGCGGCACCGCGTTGTCGGGCCCGCATGCCAATTCCCCGCACGAGGACACCGAGGGCAATGCCAGCGTCTACGTCGCGGCGCCCTGGGGCACTCTCTTCGAGCTCCAGACGATCCCGGGCGGGCACTGGTACGACGAGCACAGCGAGACGCACGTCTGGACGCCGCCGGCCCGCCGCTGAGGGCATCGGGAGCCGGCCGTCACAAGACCTGAACGACCGCTGAAGACGGACGCGGCCTGCCCCTCAGCGGGTGTCAGTGGGCGTGGAGCCGGCGCCGCCCCGAGGTGAGCACGGCCCAGATCCCGGCAATCACCGAGAGCGCGGTGACCATCGCCACCAGCCCGCCCCATCCCAGGTGCAGCCAGGCGACGCCACCGAGGTAGCCGAAGATGCTGGATCCGGCGTAGTAGGAGCAGTTGTACAGGGAGGTGGACTGGGAGCGGTTGTGCGTGGTCCGGGCGCCGGCCCAGCCCGATGCGATGGAATGTGCGCCGAAGAAGCCGGCGGTGAAGACGACGAGACCGAGGATGATCAGCGGTAGTGACATCGACAGCGTGATGAGCGTGCCGGCGATCATCATCGCGGTCGAGCCCAGCAGCACCAGCCCGCGCCCCCACCGGCTGACCATTCCGCCGGCCACCCGCGAGGAGACCGTCCCGGCCAGATAGGCGAGGAACAGCAGGCTGGTGAGCCCCACCGGCATGTGGAAGGGGGCATTCTCCAGCCGGAAGGCCAGATAGTTGTAGGTCGCGACGAAGCCGCCCATGAGCAGGAAGCCCTGGGCGTAGAGCACGACGAGGCGTGGGTTGCGCAGGTGGTCGACGGTGGCATGCAGCGTCGAGGCGAGTGACGCCGCGCGAGGCGTGAAGCCCCGTGGCAGGGGAGTGACGAAGAAGAAGATCGTCGTGGCGACGGCCGCCATCACGGCCACGGTGAAGGTGCCGAGGCGCCAGTTCGTGAGATCGGCGATGGGTGCGGCCACCAGCCGACCGAGCAGACCGCCGATCGACGTCCCCGAGACATAGGTGCCGGCGGCGACCGCGGCGTGGCGGGCGTCCACCTCCTCGCTGAGATAGGTGACCGCTATCGCGGGGATCCCGCCCAGCGCGGCACCCTCGAGAACCCGCACCACCATCAGCGCGCCGAACCACGGGCTCCAGGGCATGACAAGGCCGAAGACCGTAGCGGCGACGAGCGCGACGCGCATCGCGCGGACGCGGCCCACCCGGTCGGCCACCAGGGACCAGGGCAGCACCGCGGCGGCCAGCCCGATCGTGGCAGCGGAGATCACCAGGCTCGACTGGGAGGCGTCGATGCGCAGATCGGTGGCCAGCCGCGGCAGAATCCCCTGCGGCGAGTAGAGCTGGGCGAAGGTGGCGACCCCTGCACACAGGAGTGCGATGAGGATCCGGCGGTACTCCACCGAGCCCTTCCGGTGCCCCGACCATTCAGGGCTTGGCTTGTGCTGGACCGTGATGAACCCTCCTGGAGGTGCCTCGACAGGAAGTGACGTTAAGCCCGTCGTGTCATGCGGACAAAGCCGTCTCGGCGTCCAGACCCGTGCGGGGCCGCCGGTTCAGCAGTGGCTCACGGTGAGCTGGGAGGTGTGCCGGGTCGATATGCTCAAGGGGTTGCGCACCGGCCATCGCGGTGCGCGGACATCACATGATGTGTCTGATCGAGGAGGCGCGATGATCGACCTTGCCCCCGTATGTCGGGTTGCTGTCGTGCAGGCTGAGCCGGTGCTGTTCGATGCCGAGGCGAGTACGCGGAAGGCCGTGGAGCTCATCGGAAAGGCGTCCGAGCAGGGGGCGAAGCTCATCGTCCTGCCCGAGCTGTTCGTCCCCGGATATCCCTACGGGCTGAACTTCGGATTCACGGTCGGCGCACGCACCGAGGCCGGACGCGCCGACTGGGCCCGCTACGCGAAGGAATCCGTGGTGATCGGCGACGAGCACGTCGCGGCCCTGCAGGATGCCGCCCGGGCCGCCGACGCCTATGTGAGCATCGGGATCTCCGAGCGTGACGCCGTGACGGGCACGCTGTACAACTCGAACATCATCATCGATCCCTCGGGCGAGGTCCGCAGCGCGCACCGCAAGCTCAAGCCGACCGGCTCGGAACGCGTCGTGTGGGGTGACGCCGATCGCGGTTTCTTCCCGACCGTCGACACTCCCTGGGGCCCGATCGGTGCCCTGATCTGCTGGGAGAGCTACATGCCGCTGGCGCGGGTGGCTCTCTACCAGAAGGGCGTGACCATCTACATCGCCCCGAACACCAATGACAATCCGGAGTGGCAGGCGACGGTCGAACACATCGCCATCGAGGGCCGCTGCTTCGTGATCAACTGCGACCAGTACGCGACGCGTGCCGCCTATCCCGCCGACCTGGCGAGCAGCGACGAGCTGGCGAGGATCACCTCCGACGTGGTCTGCCGGGGCGGCAGCAGCGTCGTCGACCCCAAGGGTCACACCCTGTCCGATCCGGTGTGGGACAGGGAGGAGATCATCATCGAGGATCTCGACATCGCCTCCGTGGCGGCCAACCGGATGGAGTTCGACCCCGTCGGGCACTACTCGCGACCGGACGTGCTGAGCCTGTCCGTGCGTGACGAGTAGTCGGGTACTGCAGCCGTCGGGCTGACGGGCACCGCAGGCGACGGCGTCCCGGCGTTTTCTCAGCTGTCCGCGGGGGGCGTACGGATGCCTGTCGCCTCCAGCAGGCCGGGGAAGCGGGCGTCGATGTCTGCTGCGCGCAGGCTTGTGACATGAGTGCGTCCGTCCACCCGGACGTGGGTGAGGCCGGCCTCGCGCAGCATCTTCAGGTGCTGGGAGAGCGTGGACTTCGCGATCGTCACCTCGAAGGCGGAACACGGCTGAGGGCCGGCGACCAGTGCGCGCAGGATCGTGCGTCTGGTGGGATCGCTGAGCGCCCGGAGCACCCGGGACAGGTCGATCTGGTCACCCGGAGGCTGCGGTAGTTCGCGCATCCGGCCACCTCCGCTCTGAGTCGACGTCCTGTCGGTCATCTTGCCGCTGCCCACTGTAGGTGAATGCTTCGTAGTTCGTCGGATGACGAACAATGGTGTACGGTCGCATATGGTTCGTCAATTGACGAACTGAATGTCTTCCTGACACCGGAGGCCTGACGAGGATGAGCGACGTGGCGACGAACGAGTCGCAGCAGATGACGACAGCGGACAGGGTCGGAATCGTGGCCATGTTCCTGGGCACGTTCACGGTCGGCATCGACTCGTTCGTGCTCTCGCCGTTGCTCACGACGATGGCCGCGAGCTTCCACGCCGGAACCGATCAGATCGCGCTCGGGGTCACCGCGTACGCGCTCGCCTGCGCCATCGGGGCGCCGCTCCTGGCACCGCTGGGGGACCGCTTCAGGCCCCAGGTCGTGGCGGCCATCGGCATCCTCGTGTTCGCGGTGGCGACCGTCGCATTGACGATTCAGACGACGCTGCCGGGGCTGTACCTCTTCCGAGTGCTCGCCGGGCTGGGCGGGGCCATGTGGATGCCCAATGTCCAGGCCTATGTCACCCGGCGGTGGCCACGGCCACTGAGCACCAAACTCATCGGCATCGTCGTCGCGGGACTCTCGGCCGCGATCGCTCTCGGTGTGCCGGTGGGCGCCCTGCTGGCCGGAGCCCTGTCCTGGCAGCAGACCTTCCTCGGGATCGCCGCCCTCGCGGTGCTGAGCGCGATCGTCCTGTTCGCCGGACTCGGGGGCGAGCGGTCCGTGGGCGCGGTCGCGACCCGTCACCTGGGTGACTACGCCCACACCTTGTCGGAACCTGCTGTGCGCTGGGCGCTGTCGGCGACCCTCGTGTGGATGACCGGCTTCTACGGGCTCTACACCTTCCTCCAGAACCGGCTGGGCATCGGTGTCGCCGCCAGCGGCGGATTCCTCATCGCCTATGGAGTGGGCAACTTCGTCGCGAGCACCAC
The DNA here is from genome assembly GCA_049297835.1 of Propionibacterium sp. GTDB lineage: Bacteria > Actinomycetota > Actinomycetes > Propionibacteriales > Propionibacteriaceae > Propionibacterium. The sequence continues at coordinate 1,191 of JBAQVA010000151.1, read as the reverse complement.
CTCCGGATGGGTCAACACGCGGCTCGGTGCGCCACATCGCCCGATCGTGCTGTTCGGGGTCAGCTCAAGTCTCTTCGTGCTGGGGCTCACCGGCGTCCCGCTGGTCCCGTGGCTCGCGGTCCTGCTCCTGCTCGGCTGGGCAGTGTCGCAGGGGTTTGCGGCCACCGGACTCATCACCCTCGCCGCCGCCCACGGTGGCGGTCACGTGGCAACCGTGCTGGCCCTGAACAGCTCGTTCATCTATGTCGGGGCAGCGCTGGGATCGGCACTCTTCGGTCTGTTCCACGGGCCCGCATCGGTGGCCCTCGGGCTGCCGTCGATCGCCCTGACCCTGGCAGCGGGAGCGTTCGCCGTCCGGGCGTCCCGCAGCTGAGGGACATCGATGGTCCGGTGAGTTCACCGTACGATCGCGGTCCGTCAATGACGACGGCTAAGGCACTGAACCCCGGGCGCCGGATGCAATGGTCAGCCCTCAGTGTATGGTCAGTGCGTGCTGACTATTGCTTCGCGGGTGGACGTGATGAACCGGCTCGGCCGGGCCATGGCGGATCCGACCCGCTCCCGGATCCTGCTGTCGCTGCTGGACGGACCGGGCCATCCCGCGGCCCTCGCGCGTGAGCTGGGGCTCACCCGGACGAATGTCTCGAACCATCTCGCCTGCCTGCGGGGATGCGGCATCGTGGTGGCCGAGCCGGAGGGCCGGCGGACCCGCTACGAGATCTCGGATCCGCACATCGCCGCGGCGCTCACCGCACTGGTGAACGTGACGCTTGCGGTGGACGAGAGCGTGCCGTGCATCGATCCGGAGTGCTCCGTGCCGGGATGCTGCGGCAATGAGGACGTGGCGCGATGAGCGACGACTGCTGCGGCTCGCAGGAGCCGACCCGTTCTGCCCGGACCGCCCAGCCGCTCGCGGTGGGAGCGCCCATCACGCTGGGCAGCTCCCGACCGGTCGATGACGGCTGCGCGTGCTGCGGCCCGGAGGAGACCGGGTCGTCGCGTCGCCGGCCCCCGGTCGTCGACGAGGGCGATGCCTGCTGCGGCCCCGATCCTGCTGACGACGAGGACGACGTCCGCCCGCCCTGGTGGCGGGACAAGGCCCTGCTGCCGTCCGCGATCGCGGGCATCTTCCTCCTGGCCGGCTTCGTGCTGGACCTGTCAGGCCGGCACACAGCTGGGCTCATTGCCCAG
>JBAQVA010000150.1:0-11206 GCA_049297835.1 Propionibacterium sp. | reverse complement strand
CGACCCGCCGAGCAGGCCGGCCCAGTGCTGTGAGTCGAGGGTGGCCGACATGGCGACCAGGACGAGCTCGTCGCGCAGCTGCCCGATGTCGTGGAGCATCGCGAACGCCAGGTCGGTGTCGAGCCTGCGCTCGTGCACCTCGTCCAGCACGACGGCACCCACGCCGGGCAGATCGGGGGTGCGCAGCAGCCGGTTGACCAGCACGCCGGTGGTGACGAACTCGACCTTCGTGCCCGGGCGGACGGTGGACTCGCCCCGCACCGTGAAGCCGACGTGCGCGCCCATCGGTGAGGAGTCCAGCTGGGCCAGCCGGCGTGCCGCCGCCCGGGCCGCGATCCGCCGGGGCTGGGTGACCAGCACGGTGCCCTCCACCTGGTTGGCCACCACGGCCGGCACGACCGTCGTCTTGCCGGAGCCGGGCGGTGCCTGCACGACCAGCCGTGCTCCTGCTGGGCGCAGCGCCGAGCTCAGCTCCTGCCGACGGCTGCCGACCGGCAGGCCCTGCGAGATCCGTGCCAGGTCGAAGTGCGGTGACGAGGTCATCCGCGCGTCGATCCCCGGTCGTGCCCGGACGTCCTCCCGGCGCCGCCGGACAGCCGGTTGGCGAGGCGATGCGCCGGCTTGACGGCACACTGCGGGAGCAGCGAGCGGTGGCCGAGGCGGGGAATGCCCATGGGGACAGGACACCACACTCCGCACGGATGGCTTCCCGCCGTTCATCCGGACCCCTTGGGTCACGGCTGTCCCGATGGTGCCGAGGACGGGGAGGAGGGGCGGGTGAGCCCATCCAAGGAGATGTGATGACGTTGGGCATCATCTCTGTCGGGGGATGGTTTCGCCTTGTCAGGGCGATTTGAAGGGCATCGGGCAGCGGCGTGGCTGTGTGGGACAACGAAAGTTTTTCCATCTTGATGCGCAAAGCTTCACCGTGCGCAGGCAGGTGCCTAGATTCTGTGTCAGTTGGTACCGGTCACCGCAGCGAAGCCGTGAATGTCTCCGGTCCCGACATCCACCACATCGAAGTGAGCGAAAGAGAGCAGACAGATGACCCTTACCCGGCGCCAGATGATGAAAGGCGTGACGGCAGTCGGTGCCATCACCCTGGGCAGCACCCTGATCGGATGCTCCTCCAAGTCGAGTTCTTCGGCCGGAACCTCAGGCGGGAAGACCGAGACAGCAACCCTGTGGGCCCTCACCGATGACAAGACCAACCTCGATCCGGGGATCCAGTCGTGGAACACCGCGAACACGGACCAGAAGATCGATGCCCAGTACTTCGCCAACGATGCCTACAAGACCAAGATCCGCACCTCGGTGGGCGCCGGCTCGGCGCCGACCCTCATCTTCAGCTGGGCGGGCGGCACCCTGTCTGACTACGTCAAGGGCAGCAAGGTGGTCGACCTGTCGAGCGCCACCTCGTCGATCAAGGACAAGTTCAATGCCTCGGTCTTCGATCTCGGCGTCATCGACGGGAAGACCTATGCGATTCCGATGAACCCCTCCTACCCGGTGATCCTCTACTACAACGAGCAGGTGCTCAGCAAGGCGGGCGTCGACGTCCCGAAGACCTGGGATGAGTTCCTGACGGCGGTCGCCAAGCTCAAGACGCGAACGTCCTGCCGATCGCGCTGGCGGGCGGCAGCAAGTGGCCCCAGCTGATGTGGGAGGAGTACCTGGTCGACCGGGTCGCGGGCCCCGATGCGATCACCAACGTCGTCGCCGCCAAGTCGGATGCCTGGAACGACGACGGCATCGTCAAGGCCAACACGATGATCCAGCAGCTCGTCGACGCGGGCGGATTCGGCACGGACTTCAACTCGGTCGTCGCCGACAGCAACGCCGACATCGCCCTGCTGTACACGGGCAAGGCTGGATTCCTCCTGCAGGGCGCGTGGGCGTACTCGACCTTCCAGACCGCTGCCGCCGACTTCACCTCGTCCTCTCTCGGGTTCACCTCCTTCCCGACGGTCGACGGCGGGAAGGGCGATGCCTCGAACATCGTCGGGAACGTCTCGGGATACTTCTCGGTCTCGTCGAAGGCCTCGTCCGGCGCGCAGCAGACCGCGATCAACTTCCTCAACAAGGGCATCTTCGACGATGCGCACGTGCAGCGCCTGCTCAAGAACGGGCAGGTGCCGCCCATCAAGGGTGTCAGCAGCCAGATCAGTGGTGGCACGAGCACATTCCTGGGCAACACCGCCGACATGATCGACAAGGCGAAGAACTTCCAGATGTCCTGGGACCAGGCGCTCACCTCGGCGCCGGCGACTGCCCTGCTCAGCAACCTGGACAAGCTGTTCAGCAAGCAGATCACGCCGAGTGCCTTCTCGGACGCGATGAACAAGACGATCGGGCAGTGAGCCCATGTCGTCAGCGGTCACCCCGGCGGGCGGCGCGTCGCAGCGCGCCGCCGGCCCATCCAACTGGTATGTCGCCCCGGCGTTGGGCGTCTTCGTGCTCTTCGCGATCGTCCCACTGGGGATCGCGGTGTGGCTGAGCTTCACCCGCTGGGACGCCATCACCCCGCCCGAGTTCGTGGGCCTGGACAACTGGCGCCAGGTGCCCGCCGACAGCGCCACATGGCATTCCCTGTGGCTCAGCCTGAAGGTCGTCGCCTACTCGTGGGTGGTCCAGACCCCGATCAGCCTGCTCCTGGGCGTGTACGTGGCCGGGCGGCAACGTTTCCGGGCCGTGCTCGCGGCGATCTACTTCGTGCCCCTCATCCTGTCCTCGGCTGCTGTCGGCATCGCCTTCAAGTCGATCCTCGACCCCAACTTCGGGCTCTCCGCCTCGCTCGGCATCCCCTGGCTCAAGCAGAACTGGCTGGGCAATCCGAATCTCATCCTGCCGGTCGTGGTGTTCATCATCGCCTGGCAGTTCGTGCCCTTCCACACCCTGCTCTACCAGGGCGGCGCACGCCAGATCCCGCTGAGCCTGTACGAGGCCTCGCAGATCGACGGCGCCTCGCGGCTGCGGCAGTTCTTCTGGATCACGCTGCCCCAGCTGAGGTACACCATCGTGACCTCGTCGACCATCATGATCACCGGCTCGCTGACCTACTTCGACGTGGTCTTCGTGCTCACCGGGGGCGTCCCGGGCTCGGCGATCAACATCCTGCCGATCAGCATGTACGTCACCGGCTTCTCCGCGAACCAGTTCGGCTCCGCATCGGTGCTGGCCACCCTGCTGGCCGTCATCGGACTGGCCGTCTCACTCGTCCTCACCAAGATCAGCGGTTTCAACCGCATGTCCAGCCAGCAGGAGGGATTGTGATGACCGCGATTTCCGCCGACCACAAGGTCGACCAGAAGATCGCCTTCGAGCGGGCCTCCCGGCGCAACCACGCGGCACGTCCCAACTGGCTGGGCACCCTCTTCGGGTGCGTGTGGCTGCTCATCACGGTGATCCCGATCTACTACATCGTCATCACGAGCCTGCGCCGCCAGGACGGGTTCTACTCGTCGAACCAGCTGCTGCCGCCCAGCAACGCCACCCTGTCCCAGTACGGGCTGGTCCTGCAGAGCGACTTCTTCGTCTACCTGGCCAACAGCTTCATCGTCACGGTGGTCAGCGTCGCGCTCACCACGCTCGTGAGCCTCGCGGCGGCCTATGCCATCGTGCGTTCGCAGACCCGGTTCACGCGCTTCAGCTTCTCGCTGTTCCTGCTCGGCCTGGCCGTGCCGCTCCAGGCGACGATCATCCCGTTGTTCTACGTGATGAGCAAGGTCGGCCTCTACGACTCGCTCACGGCACTGATCCTGCCGTCGATCGGCTTCGCGATCCCGATCAGCGTGCTGATCCTCACGAACTTCCTGCGCGACATCCCCGGGGAACTGTTCGAGTCCATGCACGTGGACGGGGCGTCCCACTGGCGCATGCTGTTCTCCCTCGTCGCACCGCTCTCGCGTCCCGCGGTGGTCACCGTCGTCATCTACGACGCCCTCACGGTGTGGAACGGATTCCTCTTCCCGCTGGTGCTGACGCAGAGCGCCGACAAGCGCACGCTGCCGCTGTCGCTGTGGACCTTCCAGGGGCAGTTCAGCGTCAACATTCCGGCGACCCTGGCCGCGGTGGTGCTGTCCACGCTGCCGATCTTCGCGCTGTACCTGTTCGGGCGCCGTCAGCTGGTGTCCGGCATCACCGCGGGGTTCAGCAAGTGACCAGGCAGGAGCCCGCCCCGGGCCACGGCCGGGCGACCCTGGGTGCCGTGGCGCGGGCGGCGGGCGTCTCGCTCGGCACCGCCTCGAAGGTGGTGAACGGGCGCTCGGGAGTGGGGCAGGTGACCCAGCAGAGAGTGCGTCGTGCGATCGACGAGCTCGGCTACATGAGCGTCGGCGAACGCCAGCGGGTGGTGAACCGGCGTGCCGAGGTGAGCATCGAACTGCTCCTCGACTCCCACGACGTGGCCAATCCCTACATCTCCACCTTCCTGCAGGGGGTGATGGACGCGGCGGCGAAGTTCGGGATCGGGCTCACGCTGCGCAATCTCTCCGCGATCGCGGACAAGGATCCCGCCGCCTGGGCCCTGAAGTTGGCGCGCGGGGGCACCAGCGGGGTGATCGAGCTGACCAGCGCCTATTCGGCGGCCCGGATGCAGGCGCTGCGCGATGTCGACATCCCGATGGTGCTGGTCGATCCGATCGACGAGCCGCGCACCACCCTGCCCAGCATCGGGGCCACGAACTGGCAGGGCGCCTATGCCGCGACCCGCCATCTGCTGGACCTCGGGCACCGCAGTGTCGCCTACATCGGCGGCCCGGTCGGTGCGGCCTGCGACATCGCCCGGGCGCACGGCTGGGCGGCGGCGATGGCGGAGGCGGGCATCGTCGTGGACGCGACCGCCGTGCCGCGGCACAGCTACACGTATGAGCACGGGCTGGAGGCCGCCACCGCCATCCTGGGCTCCGCGGACCGGCCCACCGCCATCTTCGCGGGCAGCGATCTCACGGCGATGGGGGTGCTCGAGGCTGCCCGCAGGCTCGGGCTGCGGGTGCCCGCAGACCTGAGCGTGGTCGGATTCGACGACACCCAGGTGGCATCCATCGCGACGCCGCCGCTGACCACGGTCCACCAGCCGATCGCCGACATCGGCCGTACCGCCCTGGTGTCCGTGCTGCGCCTCGCGCGGGGCGAGACGCTGGTGACCAAGCGGGTCGCGCTGTCCACCGAGCTCATCGTGCGCTCCTCCACATGTCCTCCGGCCGCCCGCAAGCGGCGGGCCCACAATCCACGCCAACTGCAAGAGGAAATGAATGACATCGACAGTTCAAGTCAGCCCTCCACCGCCCTGGCGTGACACGAGCCTCACGGCCGCCGAACGCGCCCGCGAACTGGTGGACGCCATGACGCCCACCGAGAAGCTGCACCAGTTGGGCAGCGTCTGGCCGGGCGCCGAGGGAGCCGGGGGCGACGTCGCCCCCATGCAGGACACGCTCCTGCGGGCGGCCCCCTTCGACGAGGCGATCCGTGACGGGATCGGGCAGATCACCCGCGCCTTCGGCACCTCCCCGATCGCCGTCGGGGAGGGACGCGCCCGCCTCGTCGGCCTGCAGCACCGGGTGGTCGCGGCCAATCGCTTCGGCATCCCGGCGCTCGCGCACGAGGAGTGCCTCACCGGCGTGACGGCCTGGACGGCATCGGTCTTCCCGGCCCCCATCGCCTGGGCGGCGACCAGCGACCCCGAGCTCGTCGAGGAGATGGGCGCGGCGATCGGCCGTGGGCTGCGGGAACTGGGCGTCCACCAGGGGCTCGCCCCCGTGCTGGACGTCGTCCGCGACTACCGCTGGGGCCGCGTCGAGGAGACCCTGGGGGAGGACCCCACGCTGGTGGCCGACATCGGCGCCGCATATGTCCACGGCCTGCAGTCCGCCGGTCCGGTGGCGACGCTCAAGCACTTCGCGGGATACAGCGCCTCGAGGGGCGCGCGGAATCACGCCCCGGTCTCGATCGGGCCCCGGGAGTTCGCCGACGTGATCCTTCCCAGCTTCGCGCGCGCGATCCTGGTGGGCGGCGCGCGCTCGGTGATGAACTCCTACGCCGACATCGACGGGCTGCCCCCGGCGGCGAGCCACGCACTGCTGACCGAGCTGCTCCGGGACGACTGGGGATTCACCGGAACGGTGGTCTCCGACTACTGGGCGATCCCCTTCCTGCAGTCGACGCATCGGGTCGCGGCAAGCGTCGAGGAAGCCGGCGTCATGGCCCTCGAGGCGGGCATGGACGTGGAGCTGCCGCACGCACTCGGATTCGGTGACGGGCTGCTGAGGGCCGTCGAGGACGGCCGGCTCGATCCCGAAACCTTCGACCGGGCCTGCTGCGCGTCCTCACCCAGAAGATCGAGCTGGGACTGCTGGACCCCGACTGGACGCCCGAGAGCGACGGTCTGCCCGAGGCGGATCTCGACCCCGCCGGGAACCGCGACATCGCGAGGCGGGTCGCCGAGGAGTCCGTGGTGCTGCTCGCCAATCCGGGCGGACTGCTGCCGCTGTCGGCGCCGAGCTCCGTCGCGGTCATCGGGCCCGGTGCCGACGACTCCGGTTGCCTGTTCGGCTGCTACTCGTTCCCCAACCACGTCCTGGCCGCGCATCCCGAGTTCGACCTCGGCATCAAGGCCCCGACCATCCTCGACGCGATCCGCGCCGAGTTCCCCGGCTCCTCGGTCAGCTACCACCCGGGCACGACGGTGATGGGCGGTGAGACCGAGGGCATCGAGGCCGCGGTCCGCTCTGCCGCGCAGGCCGAGGTGAGCATCCTCGTGGTCGGTGACCGGTCAGGGATGTTCGGCCACGGAACCTCCGGTGAGGGATGCGATGTGACGACCCTGGATCTGCCCGGCGCCCAGGGACAACTCGCCGACGCCGTGCTGTCCGCCTCCCCGCACACCGTCCTGGTCGTGCTCTCGGGTCGCCCGTATGCGATCGGCGATTTCGCCGCGCGGGCCGACGCGACGCTGCAGGTCTTCTTCCCCGGTGAGGAGGGTGGTCCCGCCGTGGCCGGAGTGATCTCCGGTCGGGTCGAGCCCTCCGGGCGGCTGCCGGTGCAGATTCCGGCCGCCGCGACGAACCAGCCGGGCACCTACCTGGCGGCGCCGCTCGCGCTGCGCAGCGACGGGGTCAGCAACATCGATCCGACGCCCGCCTTCCCCTTCGGATTCGGGCTGTCCTACTCCAGCCTGCAGATCGACGAGGTCGTGGCAGACGCCGCGGAGGCCCCCACCTCCGGCTCGCTGCAGATCAGCGCCACCGTCAGCAACACCGGCGACCGGGTGGCCTGGCATGTTCCGCAGCTCTACCTGAGCGATCCGGTGGCCTCGATCACCAGGCCGGTGCGACGCCGGCTGTCGGCGGGCCGCGTCCGCCTGCAGCCCGGGGAACGGGCCACGGTGCACTTCGACGTGCCGTGCGAGGTCCTGGGTTTCACCGGGGCGGACCTGCGCTACCGCGTCGAGCCCGGCGAGCTCGTGCTCACCGTCGCCCAGTCCGCGGCGGATCCGGGACGAAGCGTGAGCGTGAACCTGACCGGTCCGGTGCACCATGCCGGTCTCGGGCGCTACCGGGGGGTGACGGCGCGGGTCGACGCCGCCAGCAGCTGAACGGCGGCCCGCGCAGGCCCCGGACATGGCAAACCGGCTGGGGAGAATTCCTTCCCCAGCCGGCCGCCAGTGGACAGCGCAGACTCAGACGAGAGTGGTGACCGGTGTGGGTGCGACGCGTGCGCGCAGGGTGGATTCGATCTCCTCGAGGGAACGGCCACGTGTCTCGAAGACGTACTTGTGGACGAACCAGATGGAGAGGAAGCACAACGCGCCATAGCCCAGGAAGAGGGTTCCGGTGCCGAAGAAGTTGAGCAGGGCGGGGAAGGTCAGCGAGACCACCATGTTCGATGCCCAGTTGATCACGCTGGAGAAGGAGTTTCCGAGGCCTCGGATGTTCAGCGGGAAGATCTCGCCGATCATGACCCACATGACGGGTCCCCAGGTGGCCGAGAAGAAGGCGATGTAGACGGTGAGGGCTATCACGCAGACGATGGACGCGGTGAAGGAGTTGCCGGAATATTTCATGGCGATACTCATGATGAACAGCGAGACGCCCATTCCGATCGCGCCTCCGATGAGCATCTTGCGCCGATCGATCTTGTCCATGATCATCACCGCCACCGCGGTGACAATGACATTGAAGATTCCGATCCCGATGTGGGCGAGCAGTGCCGCGGAGACCCCGAAGCCCACGTCTGTGAAGATCGTGGGCGCGTAGTACAGAACGGTGTTGCAGCCCATCACCTGCTGGAAGATGGCGAGCCCGACCCCGATCACCAGGGAGGGCCGCACCATCTTCCCGAAGAGCTCGTGGTATCCCTTGTTCTCGGCATGTGCCTGGTCGCGGATCTGGCCGAGCTCGCGTTCCACCTCTCCCCGGTTGCCACCGTTGACATTGTCCAGGACCGCGCGGGCACTGGCCTCGTCACCGCTCCTCACCAGGAAGCGCGGGGACTCGGGCAGCACCAGGGCTCCGAAGAAGAGGATTGCGGCAGGAATCGCGGCGCAGCCCAGCATGAGCCGCCAGCCGATGTGGAATCCGGAGAATGCGTAGTTCGTCACATAGGCCAGGAAGATCCCGGTCATCACCATGAGCTGGAACAGGCTGGAGATCGTTCCTCTCTTGTGTGCCGGTGACAACTCCGAGAGATAGGTGGGGATCAACGCCGAGGCGGCGCCCACCGCCAGACCCAAGATCACCCTGGACAGCAGCAGCGTCCAGAATGCCGGGGCGAAGGCGGAGCCGATCGCACCGATCACGAAGATGACGGAGGTGAGCAGCAGCAGTCTGCGTCGCCCGAAGCGATCGGACATGGGGCCGATGAATGCCGCGCCGAGCACGGCACCCAGGAGGACCGCGCTGACGATCCAGCCCTGCCGCCACGAGCCGAGGTTCATCTGCTTCTCGATGAAGAGGATGGCTCCGGAGATGACCCCCGTGTCATATCCGAAGAGCAACCCCCCGAGCGCCCCGAAGAAATAGACCACTCCCATTGAAATTTTGCGCATGCGAATAACGAGCTTTCTTTGTCATGAAATGTTGTCAGGCACTGTCACGACGGCCGGCGGCAGATGCTCTGTCCCACTGTGGACAGCCGTCCGGCTGGTGGCTTTGACTGTGTTTCCCGGTGCTCGTTCCGGAGTTCTGTCCGGAGCGTTCGTGCTGGTGCCCGGTGGCGCATCCCGCCCGGGTCCCGGCTGAGGGTCGGATGGCTCCGTCAGCCGCGATCGTGCGGCGGCAGCGGGTTCGTCGACCACTCGGGTCTGCTGAATGCGTGCCCCACGGCTGGGGCACGCCTGTCTCCCCGAACCCCGTGCGGGTCCGGGGAGACAGGCGGATCATCGGCCTCAGTTCAGGGCGTGGATGATGTAGTTGTTGAGCGTTGCCTTCACGCTCTCGAGATGGTCGGAGTGGGTCGCGGCGATCAGCTCGGCCTGGGGCACGTCCAACAGCTCGGCCTCGAGGCTGGCGAGGGTGGCGGAGCCGTCCTCGATGCCGGTGCCGAGCGGGGTGTCGGCGTAGGACGAGTAGCGGTCGGCCACCAGCTTCTCGAAGTAGCCGTCCTCGTGCAGCTTGGCGGCCACCAGCAGCCCGGCCGCGAAGCTGTCCATCCCCACGACGTGGGCCCCGAAGAGATCCTCGGCGGTGAACGAGCTGCGGCGCGGCTTCGCGTCGAAGTTCAGGCCGCCGTGCGGTCCGATCGAGCCCTCGGCGAGGACCTCCCACATCACGGCGGTGGTCTCGTACAGATCCGAGGGGAACTCGTCCATGTCCCAGCCGATGAGCTTGTCGCCCTGGTTGGCGTCCAGGGAGCCCAGCAGTCCGGCAGCACGGGCAACCCTGATCTCGTGCTGGTAGGAGTGCCCGGCCAGGTTCGCGTGGTTGCCCTCGAGGTTCAGCCGGAAGTGGTCCACCAGGTCGTAGCTGCGCAGGAAGGCGATGGCGGTGGCCGCGTCGAAGTCGTACTGGTGGGTGGTGGGCTCCTTCGGCTTCGGCTCGATGAGGAACTGGGCGTCCAGGCCGATCTCGGAGGCGTAGTCGACCGCCAGGTGGAAGAACCTGGCGAGGTGGTCCTGCTCACGGCGCAGGTCGGTGTTCCACAGGTTCTCGTAGCCCTCGCGGCCGCCCCAGAAGACGTAGTTCTCGGCGCCCAGGCGCTTGGCGATCTCCAGGCTGTGCTTCAGCTGCGCCGCGGAGTAGGCGAAGACCTTGGCGAACGGGGAGCTCGCGGCGCCGGAGACGAAGCGCGGGTTCGTGAACAGGTTCGAGGTGTTCCACAGCAGCTTCAGGCCGGTCGATGCCTGCAGCTCGGCGATCCGGTCGACCACCTTGTCGAGATTCGCGTTGGTCTCGCGCAGCGTGTCGCCCTCGGGGGCGATGTCCCGGTCGTGGAAGCAGAAGAACTGGACACCCAGCTTCTCGTAGAACTCGAAGGCGTAGTCCACCTTGGCCAACGCCAGGTCCATCGGAGCGGTGTACCTGTCGTAGGGCCGTTGCGCGCTGCCGTCGCCGAAGGGATCGGTGAGCCGCTGGTCGAAGGTGTGCCAGTAGGCGACCGCGAACCGCAGCCAGTCCTTCATCGGCTTGCCGGCCACCACCCGCTCCGGCTGGTAGTAGTGGAAACCGAGACCCTGCTCGAGTGTGTCCGTCCCGACGAACGGAATCTTGTTGATGGCCCACAGATCGGCCATGTCGCACCCCCATGTGCTCCGACGGCAGGAGCATTGCCTGCCGTTTGTTGTGGTCTAGAACAAATCAGATGCTAGTTCTTCGGAGCGCGGATCGCAATGGTCCTCAGGTGGTGTTCCGGTCGCCCTCCCGGCGGCCTTCCGTCAGCTCTGACGGGTGGGCGTGGTCCACCGGATGGGGTCGTCCACAAGGCGTTGGAGGACCTGGTGGGCACCACCGGTGAGCGTGTGGCGCTGGCTCCCGGCGAGGAGCGTCACCACGGGGGGATCGGTGCGGTCGTGCATGAGGCGGGCGCCCAGCTCGGCGCGAAGGGGTTCCAGCAGCTCGGTGTCGAGCTGCGCCAGCTGGTCGCCGACGATGATGAGGGGGACGTCAATGGTGGTGACCACGCCGGCGAGCACCCGCCCCAGCGCCGTCCCGGCCTGCTGGATCGCCGTTGCGGCGCGCGGCTGGCCGGCCCTGGCCGCGGCGAGGACCTGTGC
>JBAQVA010000149.1:0-6857 GCA_049297835.1 Propionibacterium sp. | reverse complement strand
TTTGCCTACGTCAAGCAATGGCGGGGGTTAGCGACGAGATACGACAAGCTCGCCATCACCTATCGAGCGGCCGTCGTGATCAGCGCGATCCTGACATGGCTCCGCCAATAAAGGAGACATGCCCTAGTCTGACTGCTCCTCGATGAGGGGCGTCAGCACCGCGATCCGCCAACCGTCTGAGGTCTGGACGAGCTGGTAGATGAAGCGCTCAGCAGGCGTGCCGTTATAGGACCAGCTGACCTCGACCCAGGAGCTGTGGCCGGTTTCGGCGACCGTTCTGATGTCAGCGGTGACGTTGTCGACGTCTTCGTACTGGCCGAAGGAGGCAGCGAAGAACTGCTCGGTCTGCGACGAGTCGGAGACTGCCACAGCCTGGCCGGGGAACTCGACGAGGGCCGGCACGGCGTAGAGGTCTGCGATTGCCTTCGCGTCTCGTGCGAGCATCGCGGCGGCGTAGGCGTTGAAGAACTGCTGGGCGTCGAGCTTCTCGTGGGTGTTCATTTCTGTGTTCCTCTCTGTCAGGAGCCGTGGGTCGGCTCGGTCTGGTGCTCGGGAAGCGGAAGGTGCTCAGAGCCGCTCGGTCTGCGTCGCAGCAGGAGGCCGGCGAGGATCGCTGCGGCGACCAGGATCCCCGTGCTGACGGTCAGTGCGGTGGTGTAGCCGTGAATGATGGCCCCGTCGTCACTCGCCGCGCCGGTGGCCTGGTAGGCGGTGCTGGAGGTGACGGCGACGGTGTTGAGTAGGGCGACGCCGATCGCGGCACCGAGCTGTTGAGAGGCGTTGTAGGCCGCCGATGCTGCCCCGATCTCGTGGACGGCGACGCCCTCGGTGGCCGTGCTCGCGGTAGCGGCAATTACCAGGCCCATCCCCAGCCCGGTCAACACCATTGCAGGCAGCAGGTAGATGGCCAGGATATTCGTCGACTCGGCGTCGAGGAACGTGAGGACGGCCAGCCCGGCCGCGGCGGCGAGGAGGCCGCTCACCACCAAGGCCGCCGGTGAGACGCGACCGAGGAGCCTCCCGGCGATGACCATGGACCCGATCAGGGCGGCGAGAGCGTGGATCAGCAGCACGAGTCCGGCGTTCAGCGGCGAGTAGCCCAGCTGGGCCTGCATGTAGTAGCTCATGAACAGGTAGAAGCCGAACATCGCCAGGAACATCAGCGCGATCGCGATGAACGAGCCGGCGCGGGCGCGGTTCGTGAGGATCGTCAACGGGAGGATCGGGTTGTCCACCGCGCGCTCGACGAAGACGAACGCGACGAGCAAGACGAGACCGCCACCGAGCAAGGCTGCGACGACGGGCACCGAGGTCTTCTGCCCGTCGAGTTGGCTGATGCCGATCACGATTGCGGCAATGCCGCCGGCGCTGAGCAGCGCGCCGAAGACGTCGATGCGACCGGCCTGCTTGACTCCCGGCATCCGCGGGATGACAGCGGCACCGAGCGCGACGAGAACGGCGATCGGGACGTTGATGTACAGGCACCAGCGCCAGCTGGCGAAGTCGGTCAGTGCCCCGCCCAGGAGCAGGCCGATGGCCGACCCAGCTGCGCCGACGGCGGCGAAGACGCCGAATGCCCGGCCCCGTTCCCTGGCCTCGGTGAAGGACGTCGCGAGCAAGGACAGGGCGGCGGGTGCCAGCAGAGCGGCGAACGCCCCTTGAAGGGCTCGGGCGGCGATGAGGATCTCCGCACTCCAGGCCAGTCCGCCGATCAGGGACGGAACCGCGAATCCAATCAGACCGATCACGAACGCCCGCCGGTGCCCGATGGCGCTGCTGATGCGACCGCCGATGAGCAGCAGGCCTCCGAAGGTCAGCAGGTAGGCGGTGATGACCCAGTGTCGATTGGCCTCGCCAAGGCCCAGCTCGACATCGGCCGAGGGCAGGGCGATGTTGACGATGGTGCCGTCGAGGACCACCAGCAATTGCGCCATCGCCACCAGTGCCAACGTCCACCAGCGCGCCGACGATTCTTTGTGTTTTTCCATGTTCGACTCTTGTCTCCCTAACAGTGGTCATGTGTCCCGAACGGTGTTAGTCTAGCCTAGCAGGACACCGGGACCCGGTGATGAGTCAAGGAGGTCGATCGGATGCCAGAACCCCGTGAAGGGCGCGCTGAACCGTCGAATGTATGGCTGCGCCCGCAGCGCAGCCGGCGTGGCGAGCCGCCGGTGACCAGCGAGCGGATCGTTGACGTCGCAGTCGAGATTCTCGACGGCGGCGGACTCGGGGCACTGACGATGCGGCGTGTGGCCGAGCAGCTCGGCGTCGTCGCCCCGTCGCTGTACTGGCACGTGAAGACCAAGGACGACATCATCGACCTGGCCGTCGATCACGTCTTCGCGAAGGCCGACGCCCCGACCGGAGCGCAGCAGGATGATTGGCGGGCGTGCATCGAAGCCATTGCCCTTGCGTGGCGGGCGACCCTGGTCGCCCATCCCTGGGTCGCGCCGGTGGCGGCGTCTCGTCCCAGCTTCGGCCCGAGCTACCTGGACCAGCTGGAGCTGGTCATGTCGACCCTGCACCGCGCGGGTCTGGCCGGTGCTGAGCTGTCGGCGGCGATGTGGACGCTGCACAATCTGATCTTCGGCTCGGCCTCGACCGAGGCGACGTTGAACATCAGCGACCACGACCGCGAGGTCGGGCAGGCACTACTGCAGGAGCACGCGGACCGCTATCCAACCCTGGCCGGCCACCGCTATCTCGACGATGACGATTGGCTCGGTGACTTCACCCGGGGTCTCGCGTATTTCCTCGACGGCCTCGAGCTCCGGATTCGCGCCCGACCCGAGCCCACCTCATGACCACAGTCCCCACTTGGAGAGGAGAACGACCATGAGCCAGCAACACGTTGCGGCGATACCCGGCTTCCGCGGCCCCATCACGGCGGAGGACGGGGGAGCGGGCACGGACTGCATGCAGACTGCCGTCACGATCCGTCCCGAGCTGACGGTCGAGCCGCTCGGCAGCGACGATGTGGCCCGCGCGATCGGCCATGCCGCCGAACAGAGCCTGCCGGTGTCGGTGACCAACACCGGACATGGTGCGACATCACTGACTGGCGGACTGCTCATCCGCACCCACCGAATGTCGGAGATCAGGATCGACCAGGAGGCTCGGACCGTCGAGATCGGGCCCGGTGCCACCTGGGGGCAGGTCACGGCCGCAGCCGCGCGGCACGGGCTGGCCCCACTCAGCGGCACGGCCGGCACGGTCGGGGCCGTAGGCTACACCCTCGGCGGAGGGATCTCACCGCTGTCACGGGCATTCGGCTACGCCGCCGACCACCTCGTCGACCTCGACCTCGTCACCCCTGACGGACGCCTGGGGCGCGTGAGTGCCGAGGACGATCCGGACCTGTTCTGGGCCGTCCGCGGAGCCGGAGCCCAGCTCGGCGTTGTCACTCGCATGACCTGCCGACTCTTTCCCATCGACCATGTCTGGGCCGGGGCGCTGCCCGTCGTCAGCGACGACTGGGCGGAGATCGCTGATCGATTCGTCACGTGGTCGGCGAGCATTCCCGACCATATGGGTGCGTTTCTGTCGCTGAAGGCCTTCCCCGACATGCCGAGCCTTCCCGAGGTCATCCGGGGCAAGCGCACTGCGTCGATCTATGTGACGTCGCTGGGCACCGAGACCGAGGCAGCTGATCAGGTCAAGGCCCTCGGCGGGCTCGTGGATCAGTCCGCGCGTCTCGCACCGACACAGCCGGCCGACTTGGCGGAAGTGTTCCGCGAGCCGACCGGGCCGCACGCGTTCCAGGGCGACGCCATGGCGACGTCAGGCATCAACGCAGAAGCACTGACGACCCACAGGGACGAGCTAAGGGCCAAGGACAGGCCACAGTTCGTGTTCATCCACCGCCTCGGCGGGGCGATGAGAACTGCGCCCGACGGAGGCACACCCATCGGCAACCGCGGCGCTGACTACCTCGCCCGGATCATCACCGGCCCCGGCCCTACTGACGACTCCGCATCCATTGCAGATGAGCAGGGCAGCCTCCTGCGGTCGCTGAGCATCGAACCCAGCGGGCGCGTGCTCAACTTCCTGTTCGGCGACAACCAGAGCACCGCCCCCACCCAGGACTGCTACGCGCCCGATGACCTGAGCAGAATTACGAGCATCACTGCACGCGTGGACCCGAACCGACTGCACCGGCCGGGCCGAGGACGACTCGATGGCCGGTGAACGCATCGACTGCCAGCACCGGACGCGACTGCTACCCGCTGTTTGTCGCTCGTGAAGGATCCGTCAGGAATCGAGAAGCACCACGATCAGGCTCCCCATAGCCTCGAAGCACCAAAGTTCACACCACCAAAAGAGGAGAGAGAAATGACTGAGAAGACAGCCCATCCCCAGACTGATGACGACACGATGTCGGCGCAGGAGCGCGCCGCGATCAAGGAACGCGCCGCGGAGCTCAAGGCCCAGGGCCGCGCCGGCAAGGCCGCCGAGAAGGCCGCCGCGAACGAGGCGGCCCTGCTGGCGAAGATCGCCGAGATGCCCGAGCCCGACCGCGGTCTCGCCGAGCGGGTGCACGCCATCGTCGCCACATGCGCTCCGGATCTGGAGCCGAAGCTGTACTACGGCCAGCCCGGGTATGCGAGGAAGGGCAAGGTGCTGTGCTTCTTCCGCAGCGGGCAGGGCGACAAGGAGCGGTACTCGACCTTCGGATTCAGCGTCCAAGCCGACCTCGACGACACCAGCGGACTCTGGGCGACTTCCTACGCGCTGACCGAACCGACCGAGGCCGCCTGGGCCGAGTTGGAGACACTGATCAGAAAGGCCGCCCGGTGAACGAGCAGACCCGTCACACAAAAACACTGTTCGCACTGGACGTCGTCACCCTCGCAGGAGACCCTGATGCGTCCAAGGACTTCTACGCCGCAGCCTTCGGCCCGCTGATGAGCAAGAGCGCCGGGTCTGTCGAAGTGGACATGCACGGCACCGGGCGCTTCGAACTGGCATCAGCAACAACTGATGACGGCAGCGGCGGTGAGGGCGCATCGTCGTCGTTCCCGGGATACGTCGTCACCTACGCGCTGGCCCAGCCGTCCGAGGTGCAGGCGGTGATGGACACCGCCGCCCACGCTGGTGCACAGGTGCTCAAGCCGGCCAAGAAGGCCCTGTTCGGGTCGTTCTCGGGATCCTTCCGAGCGCCCGACGGCTCGATCTGGAAGGTCGCCGCGGACTCCAACAAGAACAAAGGGCCAGTCGCTGCGGCTCCTCGACCTACCGAGATCAGCATCATCCTCGGCGTCAAAGACCCCAAGGCATCACGGGCGTTCTACCAGGCACTGGGATTAAAAACTGATCGTGACTACGGGAATAAGTACATCGACTTCCACCCTGTCGATGGTGCGGTACGTCTCTGCCTGATGCAGCGGGGCGTCCTGGCCAAGGACGTTGGCATCAACGACCCCGGCGATGGCACCGGGGGACTCACACTGAGCCACCGGGCTGCAACCAACGAAGACATTGAACAGCTCATCGCCGTCGCCGACTCGTCCGGCAGCCGCTCCGCAACGCCGCAAGCTCACGAGGCCGAGTTGGGCTCGGGTCACTTCGCGGACCCGGACGGCTTTCGCTGGAATCTGTCGACCTCGAAGTGATTGGAGAGGTCCATGGCTCCGCAGCCACCCGCCGTCGCAACGCTGTACGACGCCTCCCGGCCCCACTGGTCCACCCCATCCAGAGTGCGCCCCATCGTGACCCGGATCTGGGCACCTCCAGAACCGGACGTCCCCGCACCGGCCATCCTGCTGTCCCACGGGACCGGCGGCGCAGCCGAGGACCTCGATTGGCTCGCCGAGCACCTGAACACGGCGGGCTATCTCGTAGCCGCGGTCGACCATCACGGGAACAACGCCAATGACGAGTACCTCGTCGAAGGCTTCGCGTTCGTGTGGGAACGCCCCCGCGACCTCTCCTTCCTACTGGACCATCTCATCGAGTCCTACGAGGTCGACAGCACAAGGATCGGCGGGGCAGGGTTCTCGCTCGGCGGGTACACCGTCGCCGCGATCCTCGGCGCTCGGATCGATCGGGCAGTGACGCAGGCGGTCTTCCACGGTGCACTGCAGGCACCTGAGGTGCCGGAGTTTCCTGGCTTCATCGATGTGCTGCGCGCCAGCTACTCCGACGAGCAGCTCGCCGCGATCGTCAGGGACGGCGCGCAGAGCTTCGCCGATCCACGGATCCGCGCCGGCTTCGCCATCGCGCCGGCGATCGGCCGGATGCTCGACATCGGCAGTCTCGAGTCGATCACTGCCCCCTTTCGAGTTCGGTGGGGCGGGGTCGACGACATCGCCCCGCCCGAGGACAACGCCCTCGTCTACCTGGACGCCATCCCCACGGCGACCGGTGAGAGCGTCGGACCAGACGTCGGCCACTACGACTTCAGGGCCGAGAACGACGACCCGCACGGCGCACGTCCGCGGGTTGCTGCCGACGCGCTCGGATTCTTCGACTCGGTCCTCCGGGCCACCCAATGAATTCCACGCCCGCCCCCACCGGCCAGTCGTCGCTGAGCCAGGAACCGGGCACGGTACGTCGATTCACACGCCTCGACACGGCTCGGATCCGCGCGGCTCGAGAGGTGATCGACCCCGTCTTCCTCGACACGCCGCTGTACCGCTGCGAGGCGCTGGAGCCGGTCTTGGGGTGCACGGTGAGCATCAAGCTCGAGACGGCGAACCCGATCCGCAGCTTCAAGGCCCGCGGCACCGAGCTAGGGCATGTCTCCTTTATTGGCGGAGCCATGTCAGGATCGCGCTGATCACGACGGCCGCTCGATAGGTGATGGCGAGCTTGTCGTATCTCGTCGCTAACCCCCGCCATTGCTTGACGTAGGCAAA
>JBAQVA010000148.1:0-5697 GCA_049297835.1 Propionibacterium sp. | reverse complement strand
AACGGCCGACTCGAACACCTCCGCGGCACGGCCCTCGGCTTCCGCAACCTCAGC
Organism: Propionibacterium sp.; assembly: GCA_049297835.1. GTDB lineage: Bacteria > Actinomycetota > Actinomycetes > Propionibacteriales > Propionibacteriaceae > Propionibacterium. Next base: position 5,643 of record JBAQVA010000148.1, on the reverse strand, counting down.
CACTACATCGCTCGGTCGCTGCTCGAAGCCGGCGGATTCAGACCCGCGCTACACCCTCGTTCGTGAAGAGCCCCTAAACGGCGCCTGTGACATCCCCCGGGGGCTGCCATCGCGGGGCATCGGCGGCCCCCGGGGCATCCACGGGCTTCGGACTGCGGGCTCCTAGACTTCGGGAGGGGACGCCTGCCGGCACGCGGCACCCGACATGCAGGAGGTGCACATGTCCATTGCCTTCCACGGCATCGGCCTGGACGCCGAGGGACGCTGCACGCACTACCACCAGGCCTCGGATGTGGTCGCGCTGAAATGCGCGCAATGTGGCCGCTACTACGCCTGTTACCAGTGCCACGATGCGCTGGAGCACCACCGGTTCGTGGCCACCGGACCCGACGAGCCGGTGCCGACGCTGTGCTGCGCCTGCAATACGGCCCTGAGCCATGAGCAGTACTCACAGGGCGCCTGCCCAGTGTGCGGCCACGAGTTCAACCCGCTCTGCGCCCTGCACAAGGACATCTACTTCACGGGTCGCTGAGGTCACGCGAGGAGGCCCGGACCCCAGACACGAACATGCGAAGGCCCACCCTCCGGCGAGGCGACGCAGTCCGTAAGATTTTCAGGACAAGTGCCTCGTCGGAGGGTGGGCCGGGCAGATCCCCTATCCACCCAACGACCGTCCCCCCCGCCGGGACATCGACAGCCGGCCGAGCCCAGACATAGGCGTGACCCCCGGCAACGCGGCGCAGTCCGTAAGATTTTCAGGACAAGCGCGTTGCCGGGGGTCAGGCCGGGTAATGCGTGACTACCTGCCGGGCGTCACTTACCGAGCACGCCCTTGGCGACCTCGGCCACGTGCTCGCCGGTGAAGCCGAACTCCTCCATGAGCAGCGAGCCCTTGGCCGAAGCGCCGTAGTGCTCCAGGCTCACCGAGGCGCCCTTGAAGCCGACGTACTTCGACCAGCCGAGAGACAGCCCCGCCTCGACGCTCACACGGGCGTCGATGCTGGAGGGCAGCACCTCTTCGCGGTACTCCGCGGGCTGGGCATCGAACCACTCCTGGCACGGCATCGACACCACGCGGGTGGCAATGCCCTGGGTCTCCAGGATGTCCTGGGCGTCCAGTGCCGGCTCCACCTCGGAACCGGTGGCGATCAGGATCACCTCGGGCTTGCCGTTGCGGGCCTCGCGCAGCACATAGGCACCCTTGGCGACGCCGTCGGTGGAGGCGAACTCACCCGAAGTGCGATCGACGGTGCGCACATTCTGGCGCGTCAGCACGATGCCGGCCGGACGATCGTGGTGCGACAGGATCTCGACCCACGCGGCGGCCGTCTCGTTGGCATCGGCCGGGCGCACGATGTCCAGGCCCGGAATGGCGCGGTAGCTGGCCAGGTGCTCCACCGGCTGGTGGGTGGGGCCGTCCTCGCCGACGCCGACCGAGTCGTGCGTCCAGACGAACACCGAGGGCGCACCCATGAGGGCGGCCAGGCGTACCGGGGGACGCATGTAGTCGGCGAACACGAAGAAGGTGCCACCGAAGGCACGAGTGAGGCCCGACAGGTTGATGCCGTTGAGGGCACCACCCATCGCATGCTCACGGATGCCGAAGTGCAGCACGCGCCCATAGGGATTGCCGGGCCATTCATCGGTGGCGCGGTCGGCGGGCAGGAAGCTCTCGGCACCCTCGATCGTGGTGTTGTTCGAGCCGGCCAGGTCGGCGGAGCCGCCCCACAGCTCGGGCAGCTGCTCGGCAAGTGCCGAGATCACCTTGCCACTGGCCTTGCGGGTGCTCACCGCACCGGCCTCGAAGCTGGGCACCTGCAGGTCGTCGGGCAGCTTGCGGGCGAGCACGCGGTCGAGCAGTGCGGCCTGCTCGGCATGCGAACCCTGCCATGCCGCGAAGCGCTCGTCCCAGGCGGCCCGGGCGCTCCTGCCGCGCTCGGCCAGGGCCTTGCGGGTGTCGGCAACGATGTCCTGGTTGAAGGTGAAGGGCTCGGTGGGGAATCCGATCACCTTCTTCATGGCGTTGATCTCGTCCTCGCCGATGGCGGCGCCGTGCACATGGGCACTGCCGGCCATATGGGGCAGCGGCCAGCCGATCACCGTGGTCAGGCGGATCAGGCTCGGCTTGTCGGTGACCTTCTTGGCCGCCTCGATGGCGTCGAACAGGGCCTGCACGTTCTCTTCGTAGTGGTCGCCACCGTTGGTCCAGTCGATGTGCTGCACATCCCAGCCGTAGGCGGCGTAGCGGGCCTCGACGTCCTCATCGAAGGCGATGCGCGTCTTGCCCTCGATGGTGATGCGGTTGTCGTCGTAGAAGACGATGAGGTTGCCGAGCTCCTGCACCCCGGCCAGCGACGCGGCCTCGGACTGCACGCCTTCCTGCATGCAGCCGTCTCCGGCGATCGAGTAGACATAGCGGTCGAACACGCTTGCCCCGGTGTTGTCCGGGTCGTACAGGCCCCGCTCGCGACGGGCGGCCATGGCCATGCCGACGGCCATCGAGATGCCGGCGCCCAGCGGGCCGGTGGTGGCCTCGACGAACTTCGTGTGGCCGTATTCGGGGTGGCCGGGGGTCTTGGACCCCGCCTGGCGCAGGTACTTGAGGTCTTCCAGCTCAAGGCCGAGACCACCCAGGTAGAGCTGGGAGTACTGCAGCACCGAGGCATGCCCGGCCGACAGCAGGAAGCGGTCGCGACCGATCCAGTGCTCGTCGTCGGGGTCGACGTTCATCACCTTCTGATACAGCAGATAAGCCAGCGGTGCCAGCGAGATCGCCGTTCCGGGGTGACCACTGCCGGCTGCCTCCACGGCATCCGCGGCCAGTGTGCGGGCGATGTTGACCGCCTCGCGATCTTCGTCAGTCCACTTCAGGTCGCTCATCCTTGTATCCTCCGATTCATTGCTTCTGATCCATTGTGCCCGTTATCGGGGCGGGCCAACCATGAAGATGTCAAGGTCGGCGCCCCAGCGGCACTCAATTCCGCGCGGTGGCCAGCTGTCACATGGCCTGCCCGTCGTTCGCCGGCTGCTGGGCGTTCGCCAGTTGTTCGGCGTCGGCCACCAGCCCGGCATTATCGAGGCGCTGGGCCTTCGCCAGCGCGTCGCGACGAATCTCCTTGAGCCGGTGCATCACCGGGTTCGCGCCGCGGCCGAAGTAGTCGTGCAGGCGCGAGTACTCGGCATACAGCAGGTCGTAGTCCCTGGACCGCTCGGGATCGGGCGTGTTCACGTTCTCGGCCTTCGAGCCCATGGCCGCCGACGCGCTGCGCACATCGGGGTAGGCACCGGCCGCCACGGTGGCGAAGATCGCCGAGCCGAGCGCGCCGGGCTGCGGGGCGGTGCACAGCGACAACGGCATCTTGGTGACGTCGGCCATGATCTGCATGAACAACCTGTTCTTCACCAGCCCGCCGGCCATCACGAGTTCGTCGACGGCCACGCCGGCGTCGCGGAAGGCCTGGATGATGCGCCGGGCACCAAAGGCGCTTGACTCGAGCAGCGCCCGGTACTGGTCCTCCGGCGTGGTGGCCAGGGTCTGTCCGAGCATCAGCCCGGTGAGTTGGGCGTCGGCCAGGATCGACCGGTTGCCGTTGTGCCAGTCGAGCCCGATCAGCCCGTGGGCCCCCACCTGCTGCAGCTCCGCCTTGCGGGTGAGCAGCTCGTGCACCGGAATGCCCAGCTGGTCGGCCTCCTGGTGGTAGCTGGCCGGCACGCAGTTCTCGATGAACCAGGCGAAGATGTCGCCCACGGCGGTCTGGCCGGCCTCATAGCCCCAGGATCCGTCGACGATGCCGCCCTCGACGACACCGAAGATGCCGGGGACCAGCACCATCTGCGGGCCCGAGACCACGTAGCAGGCCGAGGTGCCCACGATGGCGGTCATCTGGCCGTTCTCCACCGCCTTGGCAGCGGGCGCGGTGACATGTGCGTCGATGTTCCCGGTGGCCACGGCGATGCCCGCGGGCAGGCCCATCCGCTGCGCCACGTCGGCCCGCAGGCCGCCGGCCCGGGCACCGAGCGGCAGCACCGGGGCATTCATCTTCTCGGCGTAGACGTCGGCCAGGCCCGGGTTGAGCTCGGCCAGGAACTCGCGGGAGGGATAGCTGCCGTCCTGGAACATGCGCTTGTAACCGGAGTCGCCGGCGGCATAGGCCAGCTGTCCGGTGAGGTACCAGGTGAGCCAGTCCACCGCGTCGCAGAACACCTCGGTGGCGGCATACACCTCGGGTGCCGCCTCGAGGGTCTCCAGCACCTTCGGCAGGGTCAGCTCCGACGACAGCATGCCGCCGTAGCGCTCCAGCCAGGCCTCACCGCGGGCCTGCGCGAGTTCGACGATGCGATTGGCCTGCTCATAGGCGCCGTGGTGCTTCCACAGCTTGATCCAGGCGTGCGGGTTGTTGGCGAACTCCGGCAGGTCACACAGGGGCGTACCGTCGGCCTTGCAGGCCAACACGGTGGCGGAGGTGACGTCCACGCCGATGCCGATCACCAGCGCAGGGTCGATGCCGGCCTCGGCGAGCGCACCCTGCACCGACGAGTAGAGCGCCTCCAGGTAGTCGTCGGGCGCCTCCAGCGCGAAATCGGGGGGCAGCGTCTGGCCATCGGCGGCCGACAGGGTGCGATTCATCACACCATGCGGATATTCATGCACCGCCGTGCCCATCATCTTTCCGTCACTGACGCGCACCACGGCGGCGCGTCCTGACAAGGTGCCGAAATCAAGCCCGATGACAAACTGGTCAGACATGGGGTCCTACTTCCTTGTAAGTCCTACCGTGTAAGAATTGTTGATGGGGAAATGCCCCGGGACGGGAATTGCCCTGCGACGCACCCGATATCCACCATGGCACGCATTCCGGCGTTACCGCGATGGCCTATTCACTGCAATGATTCTACCTGCCGCGCGAAACGGCCATCCCGCCTGCCGACGGGCCGTGCCGGTGGGTGGACCCGGCACGCCGGATCCACCCACCAACCGTTCAGCTCACTCGTTCCAGTACTTCTGGCCGCCCCAGGGACGCTCGGCCCAGAAGCCGCCCGGTGCGAACAGCTTCTCCACCTCGTCGTGCAGCACGCCGGTCTCGAACAGGAAGTCGAGCAGGGTGTAGCGGCTGCGGATCAGGCGCGCACGGTAGTACGTGTCGTGGAAGCGCTGTTCGGTCACGCCGATCTGCCCGGGATGGTAGACCGCGCCGACCTGCTTGAGGATCGACTCCACGTCCACCGCGGGCATCACCTGCGAGCGGCAGCGCTGCTGGATCTCGGGCCACTTCTCCTTGACGATCGCCAGCCGGGCGCGCAGGGCGTCGGCGTCGATGTACTTGGCCATCGTCTGCTTGACCGACGGCTCGAGCATGGCGCCGGTGAACGACTTGCGCACGATGGCTTCCTGCTCGTCGGCGGTCGGCCACTTGGCCACGGCGGCATCGATATCGAGCGCACTGAAGTCGATGTCGAGGATCTTGTCCCACAGCGCCAGCACCGAGATGGTGCCCAGGCCCACCTTGAGCCCGTGCGTCAGCGGCGGATCGTCGTCGAAGCCCAGGTGCTCCATCTCCCACACGTGGGAGAACTGGTGGCCGGCGCCCGAGGCGGGACGCGAGCTGATGCGGTACTTCTGCATCGCCAGGCCCGACATGATCA
>JBAQVA010000147.1:0-28067 GCA_049297835.1 Propionibacterium sp. | reverse complement strand
AAGGCGAAGACCCTGCCCGAGGGTGCGCTGGCCGTGGTGGGCGACCTGACCGACGCCGCCACGCTAGACCGGGCACTTGCCGGAACCGACGCGGTGGTGTTCACCCACGGTTCGAACAGCACCGAGGAGCAGGCCGAGGCCGTCGACTACGGCGCGGTGCGCTCGGTGCTCACCGCCCTGGGCGATCGTTCGGCCCGGGTCGCCCTGATGACCGCGATCGGCATGACCAAGCGCGACAGCATCTACAACAAGGAGAACCACGGACGCGACTGGAAGCGCCGCGGGGAGCGGCTGCTGCGCGCCAGCGGCCTTGAGTACACGATCGTGCGTCCGGCCGCCTTCGACTACAACGCCCCCGACGCCCACAAGCTCGTGATGCGCCAGGGCGAGCACCCGAGCAATGGCGGTGTGGCCCGCGAGCAGATCGCCCGCGTGCTGGTGGACGCCCTGAGCAACGACGCGGCGCGTCACAAGACCTTCGAATTGCTCGACACCACCGGCGAGGAGCAGGCCGACCTGACGCCCCTGTTCGCAGCACTGCAGCCCGATGAGCCGGCGGCGGCCGACGCGCCGGGCGACTCCGAGAACCTGCCCCTGTCCGATGAGCCGCAGCGCGTACTCGACGACCTGAAGCGCCTCACCGACTACGAATAGGCCGGCGCCTGTGGGCCGGCATCTGCCCGGCTCTGCCGACCAAGAACACCCGTGAAGCCGACGTCCCCGGACGTCGGCTTCACGTTTCAAGCATGTAACAACTGGATCGCGGCTCTTTCGTGCGCCCCACCGGGCCACTAGCGTTTGCTCGTTGCACGCACACCCCCATCTGTCCGCGTCGGGTTCCCGGCGTTCCACGTACGAGGAGGGCTGAGCCATGAACACGTCAGATCGCACTGCATCACCCCACGCGAACCCGCCAGCCCCCTCAGACGACGGCAAGGCGTCCCCGGCGCTGAAGCAGGTGATGGGGCCCGGACTGCTGTTGTTGTTCGTGGTGGGCGACATCCTGGGGACCGGCGTCTACGCCCTGACCGGGCAGGTGGCCGGCGAGGTGGGAGGCGCGGCCTGGTTGCCGTTCCTGATCGCCTTCGTGATCGCCATGATGACGGCACTGTCATACCTGGAGCTGGTCACCAAGTACCCGCAGGCGGCCGGCGCGGCCCTGTATGTGCACAAGGCGTTCGGGGTGCACTTCATCACCTTCATGGTGATGTTCACCGTCATGTGTTCGGGCATCACCTCGGCCAGCACGGCATCCCGGGCGTTCGCCGTGAACATGGTGCGCGGGCTCACCGGCTCCGAGCCGGCCGACAACAACCCGTGGCTGCTGGTGGTGGCGCTGGGCTTCATTTTCCTGGTGATGCTGATCAACCTGCGCGGGGTGGCCGAGGGCGTCAAGGCCAATGTGGTGCTCACGCTCATCGAGGTGTCAGGGCTGCTGCTGGTGATCTTCATCGGCCTGTGGGCGATCACCCAGGGTCGGGCCGACTGGAGCCAGGTGGTGGCCTTCCAGACCAGCTCGGAACGCAATACGTTCGTGGCGGTGACGGCCTCAACGTCGCTGGCGTTCTTCGCGATGGTCGGTTTCGAGGATGCCGTGAACATGGCCGAGGAGACCAAGGAACCGACGCGCATCTTCCCCCGCATCCTGCTCAGCGGGCTGACCGTCACCGGTGTGATCTATGTGGTGATCGCCATCATCTCGGTTGCCCTGGTGCCGGTGGGCAATCTTGCCGCGAGCGAGGCGCCGCTGGTTCTCGTGGTGGAAAACGCGGCACCCGGATTCCCGATCAACCAGCTGCTGCCCTGGATCTCCATGTTCGCGGTGGCCAACTCAGCGCTCATCAATATGCTCATGGCAAGTCGCCTCATCTATGGCATGGCCCAGCAGGATGTGTTGCCGGGCGTGCTGGCGCGCGTCTTGCCGGTGCGGCGCACGCCATGGACCGCCGTATTGTTCACCACCGCGATCGCCGCCGGGCTGATCCTGTATGTGAGCCTGGCGCGCGGCAGCGCAGTGGTCGGCCTGCTCGGCGGCACCACCTCACTGCTGCTGTTGGCCGTCTTCGCCGTGGTGAACCTGGCAGTGGTGGTCTTGAAGCGCGACCGGGTGGGGCACAAGCATTTTCGCACCAGCCGGATCGTCGCGATCGTGGCCTGCCTCCTGTGCCTATTCCTCGTGCTACCGGTGTCGGGGCGTCCGATTGGCCAGTATCAGATCGCCGGGGTGCTCATCGTGATCGGCGTGGCTCTGTGGGCGGTCACGGTGGTTATCAACAAGCGTGTTGGACGCACGGAGCTGAAGCATCCCGAGGACATCCCGCCCGAAGTGATCTGAACGGGATGTCCACGCCATCGTTGGCCCGACGGGCGTCGTCACCAGGTGACCAGCACCTCAGCCAAGCCCGTAGGCAAGCTCGGGGTGGTCGGCGGCAATCTCCAGCAGCCGGTTGTATTTGGCCACGCGCTCGCCGCGTGCCGGTGCGCCTGACTTGATGTGCCCGCACCCGGTGGCGACCGCCAGGTCGGCGATAAAGGCGTCGGGCGTCTCCCCCGAGCGGTGCGACATGAACTGCCGATAACCGGCAGCGGCGCAGATGTTCATTGCGTCGAGGGTCTCGGTGACCGTGCCGATCTGGTTCAGCTTGATCAGCGACGCATTGGCCACATGACGCTCGATGCCCTTGCGGATGAGCTCGGGGTTGGTGCAGAAGATGTCGTCGCCAACCAGCTCCACCCGGGAGCCGAGTTCGCGGGTGAGCTGCTGCCAGCCATCCCAGTCGTCTTCAGCCAAACCGTCCTCAAGCAGCCAGACCGGGTACCCGTGGACGATGGCCTGGTAGCGCTCGATCATCTGCGCACTGGTGAAGCTGCGCCCATTGACCAGATAGCGGCCATCAGCCTGACGGAACTCCGAGGACGCCGGATCAATGGCGATGGCCACGCCCTCGAGGCCGGGGGTATAGCCAGCGTCACCGATCGCAGCCACGATTGTGTCGAGCGCCTGCTCGGGCTCGGCGAAATCGGGCGCGAACCCACCCTCGTCGCCCAGCCCAACGGGTTGGCCAGAGTCCTTGAGGCGGGCACGCAGGGCGGAGTAGATCTCAGAGCCTGCGCGCACCGCGTCCGTCATGGAGTCCATCCCGGTCGGGCAGATCATGAACTCCTGGAAGTCGAGCGGATTAGCCGCATGGACGCCCCCATTGAGCACATTGAAACAGGGCACCGGCAGGCGGGGCGGCTGGCCTCCGATTCCCGGGAGATATTCGAACAGCTCGTTGCCGCCGCTGGCCGCAAGCGCCCTGGTGAAGGCCATGGATACCCCCAGGATTGCGTTGGCGCCGAGCCGGGACTTGTTCGGGGTTCCATCCAGGGCCAGAAGGCTCTCGTCGAGTTCGCCGACGGACTCGAAGCGGCGCCCAACAATGGCGTCGGCAATTTCATGGGTGACGTGGTCCACTGCGGCGAGAACGCCGAGTCCGCCGAAGCGATGTGGATCGTGATCGCGCAGTTCCACGGCCTCGTGTGTGCCAGTGGAGGCACCGGAAGGGACCATCGCCCGTGCGCGTGTGCCGTCGGACAGGGACAACCTGACCATCAGGGTGGGTCGGCTGCGCGAGTCCAAGATTTCCATCGCGTCCAGCGTGGTGATTGTTTGACGTGGCATGAGTGCCCTCCCGCGTGCTCGCGGACGGCCATGCGCATCGCGTGCCTGCTCGATGCGGGATGCCCATGTCCATCCCTTGATTCAACGAACAGGAACTATCAGCAGGTCTGCGGTTCGGGCTCTTATGCCCCGGCGGGTCCCATCGCCGTTTTCAGGATAGTCCCGCGCATGTGCCCTGGAGCTTCTGATCGCGTGAAAGATTCCACCTCGCGCCTCTAATCATCGGGGAAGGCCGTGTGCCGTCGATGACGCTGCCGACACCCACCAGCTGTTCCTGGTGTCTGCTCGCCTCAGGCCCTCTGCGCGAACTCCGACCAACCTGCCTCCAGGCGAGCCATGATGGCGTCAAGATCGGCCCGTGAGGCGTCCATGTCCGTGGCCGCGAGATCGGGGATCTGGAGCACGATGCGGGCCAGGGCGCGGATCACGGCGTCCTCCGGTCGCCCCACGATCCCGGCCAGCAGGGTGGTGAGCCCGGGCTCGCAGCGCTCCCACCGTTCCTTGGCGTAGGCGCGCAGCGGCGGAGCCTCGACCACCCGGCGCACGAAGGCCGATTGCGTGCCCGAGAAGGCACCGCGGTCACGGAAGAACTGGTGCAGGGCGTCCAGCACGCTCTGCCCGTCGGCCCGCGATTCGACGGCGGTAATGATCGACTGCATCCTCTCGTCGGCAGAGTCGACGTTGTCACCGAAGATCACGGCGTTCTTGCCGTCTGGGAAGTGTTTGAACAGCGTTGTCACTGCGGTATCGGCTTCCTCGGCGATGTCGACAACGGTGACAGCCTCATAGCCGCGCGCGAGCACCAGCCTGCGCGCGGCGGCGGTGAGCGCCGACGAGGTGGCGGCCTTCTTGCGTTCGCGACGTCCCTGGCGTTCCGCTGTCTGACTCATGGCCTCAGTGTACAGATCACGTTTGTGTAGCTCCTCCATTTATGTAGTGATTACACTTTTGCAATGGCTGCGCATATGCTGTCGCTGCGAAAGGAAGTACGTCATGACACAGACATTGACCGCCGTCGAGCCCACCACGAGCTCGCGGCTCGGCAGGCGCCTCTGGGCGATCCTCGCGGTCGTCCTCATCGCGGACGCCATCGACCTGATGGATTCCACGATCATGAACATCGCAGCCCCGACGATCCAGCGCGAGATCGGCGGCGGGGAAGGCCTCATCAAGTGGCTCGGGGCCAGCTATGCGCTCGCGCTGGGCATCCTGCTCGTGGTGGGCGGGCGACTCGGCGACCGCTTCGGGCGCCGGCGGCTGTTCCTCATCGGCATCGCCGGATTCGGGGTCGCCTCGGTGTTGTGCGCGGTGGCCATCGATCCCGCGTTCCTCATTGCCGCCCGGCTGCTCCAGGGGGCCTTCGGCGCCCTGCTCATCCCGCAGGGCATCGGCATCCTCATCGCCACCTTCTCCCGTGAGCAGTTCCCCACGGCTGCCTCGATGTTCGGCCCCGTGCTCGGTGGGGCCTCGATCGTCGGCCCGATCCTGGCGGGATTCCTCGTCGGCGCCAATATCGGTGGCCTGACGTGGCGGCCCATGTTCCTCATCAACATCGTGCTGTGCGCGGCCGGGCTCATCGCCGGATGGAAGCTGTTGCCCCCGGATCGCGACCTGCAGAAGGTGTCCATCGACGGACTCGGCTCGGCACTGTTGACAGTGGGCATGCTCGGCGTCCTGTTCGGACTCATCCAGGGCTCGACCAACGGGTGGACTGCGGTTCCCGTGATCTGCCTGGGCCTGGGTGTCGCCGGGTTCATCGGCTTCGCCCTGCGCCAACGCCTCGCGACGAATCCCCTCATCGTGCCGGCGCTGTTCCACAACCGTGGCTTCACGTCCGGGTTGCTCATCGGGCTGGGCTACTTCGCGGTGGTCAACGGCTTCGCCTATGTGGTCTCGCTCTACTTCCAGATGCACCTGGGGCTCAGCCCGGTGGGTGCCGCGCTGGCCATGATGCCGATGATGGTGGGCATCATCATCGCCTCCTTCGTGGCACGCCCGCTCATCCCGAAGCTGGGACGCAACCTCGTGGTGGCCGGCCTGGCCACCACCCTGGCCGGGATCGTCGCCCTCATCGCCATCAGCATTGCGGCGGGAGACGCCACCAACCAGTGGATGCTCGCGCCGGCGATCCTCGTGCTCGGATTGGGCATGGGCGCGTCGTTCAGCAGCATCTACGACGTCGCGATCGGCGATCTCACGACGGACCTCGCCGGTAGCGCATCGGGTTCACTGTCGGCGGTGCAGCAGCTGGCCTCGGCCATCGGCTCGGCGGTGGTCACCACGATCTACTTCCAGACCTCGGCAGCCGCCGACGCCAACCGACCCTTCATCGCCTCACTCGTCGTGGTCGGTGCCATCACCGCCGTCTGCCTCATCGCCGCTCCCCTGCTGCCGAAGCGTGCCCCGCAGGACGCCCACTGAGCGGGCCGACATATCCGACAGAAAGTAGCCGGGCGCCATCAATGAAATCACCACCCCATCCCCACCCCAGCACCCCTCGAGTTTCCCCTCGGGATTCTACGTAGTAGACTTGCTCTACGTCGTAGAGTTACGACGGATGGAGCACGAATGTTGGTAGCCAAGGGAATCATCAAGTCGTATGGGAACCTCAAGGTTCTCCGCGGCGTCGATCTGTCGGTCGAGCGAGGGCAAATTCTTGGCCTCATGGGGGTGAATGGGGCGGGCAAGACGACACTGATTTCGATCCTTGCCGGACTGACGCGGCCGGATGCCGGCGACGTGCACATTGGGGGCGTGGATCTGCTTCGTCACCGCCGCCAGGCCGCCCGGCATATCGGGGTCGCCCCACAGGCGTTGGGCATCTACCCGACCCTGACGGTGCAGGAGAACCTGGATTGCTTTGCGGGGCTGGCTGGTTACTCCGGTCGGAAGGCCCGTTCCCGGACTGCTGAGATCGCGCGGTTGATGGGTCTGCAGGATCTGCTCGACCGGCCCGCAGGTCACCTCAGCGGTGGCCAACAGCGGCGTCTGCATACCGGGATGGCGCTTCTGGGTCACCCGGACGTCTTGTTCCTGGACGAGCCGACAGTCGGCTCGGATGTGCAATCACGCGAGGTGCTGCTCAGCATCGTCACACATATGGCGAATGAGGGCACCGCCGTGATCTATACGACGCACTACCCCGCTGAGCTTGAGCAGTTGGATGCAACCATCAACGTGCTCGTCAACGGCAGGATCACGGTGACCGGCAGTGTCCAGGAAGTCACCGGGCAGTGGGCCTCATCATCGATATTCCTTCATTTCCGGGGCAAGACACCGGAAGTGGACGGGTGGAAGGAAGACCGCGGCGGACTGGTTCCAATCCGGCCGGTCAGCGATCCCGGTCAGATGCTCGGCCAGACATTGAGCACGCTCGGGGCTGCTGCGGGCGGTCTGGACGATGTACGCATCACCCGTCCCAGCCTCGAGGCGGCGTATCTGGCGATCACGGGCGACCATGCGCTTGCGGAAAAGGAGGCCAGCGATGTCGTTGCTGCCTAGCATGTCGATTGCCAGAACTACCTGGAGGCTGCAGCTGCGCGATCCTGGGTCGTCAGTAATCATGACCCTCCTGCCGCTCATCCTCGTGCCGCTGCTGAACCCCAGCGCGAAGGCACAGCTGATCCTGTCCGGATATCCGAACGCCAGCGGTGCCGAGCGGACGGTGCCTGGGCTCGCCATATTGTGCGCGTTCCTGTCCGTTGAGCAGGTCACCACCTTGTTCTTCCGCGAACATGCGTGGGGAACATGGGACCGGCTGCGCGCCAGCGCGGCGTCCACTGCCGACATCGTGACAGGCAAAGTTGTTGTCCGCTTCCTGATTCAGCTCGCTCAGACTGCCATCGTCTTCGCCGTGGGTGCGCTCATCTTCGGTTACCGTCCCAACGGCTCGGTGCTCGCGATCGGTATCGTCGTGATCGTGTTCACCGCCATGCTCGTCGCCTTTGGCGTGATGCTTGTCGCGCTGTTTCGCACCATGGATCAGGCCGATACGGTCGGAATGCTCGTGGGCATGCTCCTGGCCGGCCTGGGCGGCGCCCTGGCACCTGTCGCGTCGTTCCCCGGCTGGGTGCAATCGCTGGCCCACGTCAGCCCCGCCTTCTGGGTGTTGGACGCCCTGCGCCGCCTCACCCTGGACAGCGCACACCTGACTGACGTGATGCCCGCGATAATCGGCACGCTCGCCTTTACCGCCGGGTTCGCACTGATTGCCGCCGTCAGCTTCCGCTCCAATGCCGTGAAAGTAGGCACCACATGAGTACGAGTGGGCGTCCCATGCGCCCGACCCTGTCCCGGGACTACATCCTTCACACTGCATTGCACATCGTGGACCGTGACGGTTCCGACAAACTCACCATGCGCCGGCTGGGCACCGAGCTTGGCGTAGATCCGATGGCCATTTACCACTATGTGCCGAACAAGGCCGCCCTGTTCGACGGCATTGCCGAGACGATCTGGTCATCGCTCGACCTGGGCGTCCCGAGCCCGGACGAAAGCTGGCAGCAGCAACTCATCGCCGCCATGCGCGCCTTGCGTGGGGTCCTGCGGGCGCACCCGAACGCGGTCGCCCTCGTCGGCACCCGGCCCGTAACCAGCCCCGAGCTCCTAACCGTCATAGAGCAACTGCTCGGCTTTCTCACCGAGGCGGGCATGCCTACAGACGCTGATACGGCCGATCTGCTGAGCACCCTGGTCAACTACACGATCGGCCAAGTCCTCGCAGAGGTCGGCGAGCCGGTCGGAGCAGAGTCAGCCCCAGCCAATTACCAGGCCCTGTCTCCCCAGACCCACCCACATCTGAGCGCCCTGCTGAACAACGGCTGGACTTACGATCCGGACGCCCAGTATGACCACGGTCTCAACGCCCTGCTCGCAGGCTGGCGCCAGACCTGACACCCCCACGCGAACACGGTTCCTTGCATATCCAGATCCAGGGACCCATCGGCCGCCTCAGCGAGTGCCATCTCCGGTCCAAGACCAGCGCTGGCCTCACATGTAGCGGGGTCGTGCACCTTCGTAGAGAGTTTGAGAACCTTTCCCCAGCGCTGAAAGCCGTGGTCTTCCGCCTGTCTCGGGGCACCTATAACCGGGCCGACAGGGGGGCGGAACCGTCGATTACCGACTCGTGGGGGCATCTGGTGCGTTCAGTTGGGAAGGCTCAAACCCTTCTGAGCGCCGCCCAGGTCGATGAACTGGTGGCACTGCACGAGCAGGGTCTGACTCTGGGTCAGATCGGCGAACGCCTCGAAGTTCACTACCGCACCGTGGCCGCACACCTCATCCGCCGATCTGTCCCTCCACACACGCGGGGCCTTGCCGAAGAACACACACCGGAGGCCGTCGAGCTGTATGAGAGCGGGATGACGTTGCTAGAAGTCGGGCGGTGCTTTGGGGTGAGTCAGGGAGCTGTAAGAAGGGCGGTGGCCGCAGCAGGTGCGACGATCCGCCCTCGTGGACGTCGTCCGCAGCCCACGGCGTGAACTGTCGTCACATCGCACCTCGGCCTGATCGGTCACACTCAGTTCCGCGGCCACCCACGTTGTATTTGCTGCAATCCCCCTTACATTTCCTCGCAGGAATCCTGGCCTGATCTGGGATTCACGCGACACCGCTATGCACGAAGGTCGGATGGGCCTCGATAGCGAAGTTCGACGACGTTGGCAGCGCTGGCCCCGGTGACTGCGAGCAAGCCGCGCCGATTCGGATTGAGCGGTTCCTCAAGCAGACCGACCCGTCGACCGTCAGCGGCCTGGAGAATGGTCTCCCCGTTCGCAAGGGACACAGCCCGATACGGCGTCCCGCTACTCGGCTGATGATCGAGGAGCCACGTCACCGCGGCATCCTCGACCGTGTTGATCCAGGTTCTCTCCGGTGCAGCAGTACTGCGGCTGATGAAACCGACCCAGAGATCGTGGGATGACACAGTCGGCCAGTGCGTGTCGTCTGCGCGTCGCCGGATCTCCTCCGAGTTCATCCACTGGTGAAGCTCCGAGACGGTCGTGAAGGTGCCGCCTCCGACCGTGACCGCGGCGAGAGCACCGGCTCGGGAAGAGAATCCAGCCTGCATGAGCAGCGCGGCGGAACGGTTCAGCGTCCCTGTCTCTAGCGCTGCAACTGCGAGTCCGTGCTCGTCGGTGAGGAGCGCCCAAAGGTCGCCGACAGGGTCTTCGTGGGCGGTCGCTCGAACCCGGACCGCTTCCAGCGCCCATGGCAGCCTGTAGGCCAGCGAGTCCTCGATGAATTCCAGCGTGTCCGTGACCTCCTCTCCCGCTATCTGCGAGGGGTCCTCACCGCGAAGCCAACCAGCGAGGACGCCTTCCCAAAATGGAGGAAGAGCTCGGGGCGCGAAGGGGTGGATGCCGAATGCGATCCTGGCGAAGCTCGTTAGGACATCGATTGCTGCACCGGGGTCGCCGATTCGGATGCCCTCGTCTGCGTCGCGCAGGTGCTGCTCCAAGATGCTGGCGTGCTCATCGAGTTGGCGTCCGGTCTCGAGACCGACCCCCGCAAGGAAGTACCCTCGGCGCTGTGCCGCGGTTGACTGGCTCCAGAGGAGGCGTGCGCGTGCGGTCAGGCCGGCTCGAAGCGCTGTCTGAACGGGCTCCTGCCGTCGAGCCAAGCTCCTGTTCCAAAGGGACGAAGCGAGCACGTCGTCGAGAGCCCCCTCGACTCCGTCGTCCGCAACTGCGGAATCGTTGAGCAGACTGAGGAGAGCGTTATCGAGGCTGGCGAGCTGCGAGCGCCACGCAGTTCGGGAATGCTCGGCTTCCTCGTCGCTCTCGGCAGCGACTTCTGGGTAATCCCACGCCGCTGTGCCGGCGACGTATTCCAGCAGCGCGTCCAGGTCCCGGAAACCGTGCTTGGCCTGCATCCGGACGAGCAGGTTCATCACCAGTTTCAGTAGGCCGCTTTCCATGTCGCGCAGAGCAGTGTCCTCGACCAGTTGCCTCCAGTTCCGCCTGCCTCGGGACACGTCCTTGAAGATTGGGTGGACGGCGAGGCCGACGGAGTCCACGAACGCTCGGCCGGCTCTGCCGACGATGTTGCGGAACTCAGACGCCTTGATCAGTTCTCGGTTGCGCCAGAGGCTGTGCATTACGAGCGCGCTGGCCGAGAGGTTGAGTCCCTGGGCGAGGGTCGGTGAAGAGACCGTGACCTTCAGCGCTCCTCGCTGTAGCAGACTTTCAACCTCTCGTCGGTAGGGTGCGGGCAGCGATCCGTGATGAATCGCTACGCCGAGTCTCAGACAGGCGAGGATCGAGTGATCTCGACCGAACCATTCCTCTCCAATCGTGATGGCCGAGGCGAGGTCGCCCGGATCTCCTTCGAAGACACTCCCGAGTGCTCCCCGCGTATGAAGGTCGACGATGACTTTGGCGAAGGCGTTCACCGATGACTTGAGTGGGCAAAAGATCAGGACGGTCTGCCCGTCGTCGACGAGCCGCCAGGCGGTAGCCAGCGTCAGCTCCTGCTGATCCTTGGGGAAGGGCGTCGTCCTGCGGCCGATCGGTGGAACGAAGGGCTCGAGAAACCGGGGCACGAAGGGCTCCTCGTCTCCCACGATGATGCTCAGGCGGGCTCGATCGCCTTGCCAAATCACTTCGCCATAGCGAAGCTTCGTCGGCCGCCACGAGCTCGCGATGAGGCCGTCGGGCTGGTCATCGGTGAGCCAGTTGACGAAGTCCTCGACTTCGTCTCCGTCTGGCAGGATCGCCGAGAGGCAGATGATACGTCTGGTGGCCGCATCCCCACGGCGCAGTAGTAATTGTACCTGAACTTCGTATCGGACCTCACGTTCATCCGCCCCGATCATGTGCCCCTCGTCGAGGACGACAAGCCCTACGTCGTCGAGGAGTGTTGGGTCGTTGCGCAGGGCGAAGTCGAGCTTCTCGGGAGTGGCGACGACGATGTCCCTCTCTCGCAGCAAATCCTCGTCGGCGCTGCTGGCCCCGATCGCGCCGTAGAGGGATGTGACGGTCTTCCCCAGAGGGGTGAAGGTGCGTTGCAGGGCCGTTTCGGTCTGAGCTGACAGCGCCCGCAATGGGGTTACGAACACAACCCGCCGGCCCCCGGCTAGGCACGCGAGGATGCAAAGTTCGGCAATCCGGGTCTTGCCGGCGCTCGTCGGGAGAGATAACACCAGATTCTCGCTGGTGTTCAGCACCCGCTCTGCGGCGGCGAGCTGCGACGGCCATAGGTCGATCTCCGAGCGTCGCCTCCGGAAGAGGGATGCGATGAACGTCGCACGCAGTCGTGCCCAGTCGCCACCATCACCGTCGATGGGACCGTCCGGGAGCAGGCGATGGAAACTGGCCTCCCAGAGGCCGCGGAGTAGGTGAATCGCAAGTCGATGGCACCACCACTGCGAAACCATGTTCAGTTCGCTGGCGGCTCCTAGACCGACCTGTAGTGTGCTCAGGGCCTCATCCAGCAGCGCTTGCTCGCCCCGTTCGAACGCAAGCAGCGCCATGCTGATCGCACCGACGAACGCGTCTGTCAGTGCGAGGTCGACGACGTCGATGACATCGGTGTCGCCGCTGTCATCGTCCTGGTTCTCATCGCTCGTGGGCTCGAGGAGCCCGCGCAACGTCTCAACCAGGTTGGCGTCTGCTGCCGCGTCCTCGTCGCGGTGGCTCAGGATGAGCGCGGCCAGGGTGTCGAGTTCTCTGCGGATGATGTGGATGAGGGATCGCTCGCCAATCGTGACTTCACCGGAATCGAGCGCTGTCTGAAGCAGCGAGTATGCCCGCGCGGAGTAGCTGCCGAGGTGGTAGGCGGCTGCTGCGACGACACGGTGGAAGCCCCGTTCGCGCGAGTTAGGTCCTCTGGCGATGACTGATTCGATGGCTGTGGCTGCGCCCTCGAAGGCGCGTTGGGCGAGGCTTTGCGACCCACTCGCCTCCACGAGACGTAGCCCCAGGCCCAGGAGCGAATAGCCGTAGGAGAGAAGGTCGTAGCTGAGTAGCTGATCGAACGCGGGCGCGTCCTCGGGCAGGACGCCGTCACGCCAGATCAGCGACCGGGCTTCGCCTCGCGCCAGAAGCTGTTCGCGAAAGCCGGGGGTGGTCGCCTCTTCGATCGCGGCCTCAATGTCCTCAACTGTCTCGGTCATTGGCGATCACTTTCGAGTACACGTTCGCGATGAACGCTTGATGCTCTGAGACCTGCAGGCCGACGGCGAGGCGCTTTACGCCGCCTCGATATGCGGTCGTGTTTGTCCGGAGGAGGTTGCGTGGGTCGTTGCCCGTGAAGGTGAAAAGCAGTTGCACCACCTGCCGTTCGCTGATCCCTGTAGTCAGTTGAGCGTCGTCGACAAGGTTCGCCAATGCATGCTCGCCGAGTTCGTGGAGTCGGTCAGCGACGAAGCTGAGAGCGTGAGGCGATGGGCGTCCCCGATCGCGTCTGAGCGCAAGGTCCGCGTCTGTGACCGTCGCCGTTCCGAGCGTTGTACGGCTCTTGGCTTCGCCCTTCAGCAATTCGAGTGATCCGTTGGTGGCCGCGCGCACCCCGACCAGGTCATCGCCACGCATCGACATCTCGCGGTGGTCCTTCCACCGCAGGCGTTCCACGACTCGAAACCCCAGCTCAAGCGTCGCGTACTGCGCTCCGATGATCTCTCCGAGGTCGCCCGAGCGGGTGCGCTTGCTTGTAGGGAGCTTCCCTTCCAGGTATTCGGCCGCAGCAGGCTTCCCCAGATCGGCGAGGATCGCGGCGACGCGGTCCGGACCCGTGTACTGGTTCGGGATCTGTGACGCAGCCCAGTCGACCCCCGTCCCGATGGTCGCCGACGGGGCAACCATGTGCACCATCGCGTGCCGCCTCAGCGGCTCGCGCGTGGAAGTCGTCCACGAAGAAAGCTGTGCCATCCCCCAATCGTGGCAGAGGCACAGCTACTGAACCCAAACCATCCCATTGCCTCCGAAATAAATCGGCGCCCCACCGAGGGGACAATAAGATCCCGAACCCGCCGGCTTAGGAACTGTTTGACTCTAGGTAGGCGAGGACGCTGTGCATCGCGAGGATCGCCTGTGTGGCGTCGGGTTGCTCGACCCGCGTGTCGCCCTCATGGACGGCGATGTGGCGCTTCCCGTACAGCGCATCACCCGCAGCCGCGACGTCAGCAGGAGCATCAGCAAGCCGGCGCTTCACATCCGGCCCACGTCCGCCGCACGCCGTCTCCACAGCAAGTCGCGCGGCGAGTACGGCCTCGCGGTAGCGGCCCGTGTCGAAGTGCGTCTGCGCGGTACGCGCGTGCGCCTCGGGCGCTGACTCATCCGTGAGCTCACGGAAAGCGTCCCTGTATGCGGTGTCGGGCGTCGGCCCAAGCAGATAAGTGAGCTCGGCGCCGTCGTTGAAGAGCAACACGTCGTAGGAATCCGTGGCCGCACCTCCGGAAACCAGCACGTAGTCGTCGAAGCCGTCCTTCTGGTAGACGTTCGGCATGTGCGAGTCAGCACCTGTGAACTGCGGGCTGCTGAGGAAGGTGAGCAAGTGATCCTGGTTCCTGCCGTACATCTCGACCTTCCGGCCGGTGACCTTCTGGCGAAGACGCAGACCAAGGCCCCCGTCATCGACCGGGTACTCCTCGATGTAAGCCCACACGGATGTCGGAGGAGATGCGACGTCCGCCGTCACGATGTGGACCTTAACCGAGAAGCCCTCGAACGCGACAGCTATCTCGTGAGCGCCTTGTTTCACGATCGGAGCGGAGATGGCGATGTACTCGGTGCGACTCCGCGGCTCAACGAGCCCGCCCCCATGCGCGTAGCAGTCCTTCAGAAGGTTGGACAGCGGGGCGAATGATATTCGTAGCTGGTTATCCGTCAGGACCCGCACGAGCCGCTTGGTCGACTTCTCGCGAAGGCGGAGGTCAGGCGCGCCGACCGCGTTCTCGAACCGCTCGACGTAGCACTTGACGATGCCGGAACTCTGGGCGCTACGAGCAGTCACGCTCGCTGCCCGAGCAGCTCGCCGGGTCTTCGAACTTGATCGGCTCATCCCTAATCCTCCATCTCGCGGATGCCGAATCCCATCACCGTTGGGCGAGGTCGTTTCCTTTCCGGAGGGCCGTCATTTGCGCGCTACTCCTCGACCTCAACGACACCAATCCAGCCCTATTCGGGTGAGGGATCGGTGACAAGCTTCAATTTCGGCCTGGGATCGTCGACACCCAGGACTTCGCGCACCCGTGCCGGGTGCCATCGCAGCTCGCGAGCGAGGTCTATCTGCGCGAAGCCGATTTGATCGGCAAGCCGGGCAGCCTCGGCCAACATCGACGGCACCTCACCCGGATATGCGTTCACCGGCTCGGGGGCGTCCAGTGAGGAGCTGCGCAACTGATTCAGCTTCTGGTAGCCCCGACGGATCGAAGCGTCGGAGACCGTACCGGTCTCCTTCATCCGTATCAGCAGCGAATCCACCGACACACCCCAATGCCGAGAGAGCTCATCGAGCCGGGAAAGGTTCACGGTCCGCGGCAGCAAGTTCACAATCTGGGAACGTGGAGTCAGGAACTCAGCAGCGAATTGATCGGCCTCTCGCTCCTGCTGCTGGTCACCTGGAACGGCCTCGCCGTGTAGGAGCAGGTGCCCCAACTCGTGGGCGACTGTGAACCGGTAGACGAACACCGACTTCGCACGCTCGGGCGTGACCACGATGGCCGGGCGAGCCAATCGAGAAGTCGAGAACGCACCCACCCGGGCCACATCGGCATTTGCCAGGGTCAGCAGGCTCACGACGATCCCATGCGACTCCGCCAAGGCCACCAGGTGCTTGACCGGCTTCACGCCCAGACCCCAATGCTCGCGAAGCGCCTGCGCCGCGGAAACGGGACCTGCTTGCTGCCGATCCACCACCGGCAAGTCGACATCGGGGAACCGGACCTTCTTCTCTAACGCGAACGTCAGTTCCCAGACCTGCTCAATGAACGCGATCGCCTTGGACCGATCCCGCGCGGTGGTCGAGCGCAGGCTCCGGAAATGCGCCTCCGAACCGTCGACACGGCCGATCGGCCGACCCGTGGCGAAGTAGTCCACCGGAACATCGAGCTCCCGCGCGAGCACCGGCAATACGTCGCGGCGCGGCGTTACCACTCGCGCCTCGTACTGGCCGATCGCCGCAGGCGTCACCCCGACCATCTCGGCTAGCTTCGCCTTCGACAAGCCAGCCGCGAAACGCGCCTGCGTCAGACGAGCGGGGTCGAACGCGTCAGCGACGGCATCGAGATCAGGACGGTCGGCTGTTCCAAGAAGAGACAAGAGGGTGTCACGGTCGTCCATCAGCCTCTCCGTCCGCCTCGTCGCCCTTCACCCCCAGATCCGGGCGCGGGATCGGCCCGTCGGAGAACGACTCGTCCGTCAGGTCCAGATCCACCAGGGAGGCTGCGCCTACTTCGAGCAGCGATTCCATCGACGCGAAGGTGAGGTAGCCGTCGCTTCCCAACGTCGCCTCACCCCAGTCGACGCTGTAGAGCGCGAACGGGTTGCTCGCATACGGGACGACGACCACGCGGGAGTGGGTCGACAGCGCCTCCTCGAGCGCCTTGCTCTCGGCGTCGAGCAGCTCCCGTTCTTCCTCGGTCAACTCGGGGTGCTCGAACTCGATGTCCAGACGCTGCTGGGTCGATCCGCGCTCCTCACCGAACAGGGAGACCCGCGTGTCCGAGACGGCGAACGGGCGCGAGCCGATGTCCGTGGACCGCTCCCGCGCGAACCGCCACGGGAACAGGATCACCCCGTTGAACGCGACCAGCTTGTATCCCCGGCGCGGAACGATCTCAGCCGAGGGCAGGCACCCAAGCACCGTCACGAACTCGTCCAAACACTTCCGCCAGATCTGGCCATACACGCCGGTGTGCATCATCTCGGCCTCGGCCTGCGCGTTCGCCATCTTCTCGTGGCAGTCGCGGATGATGGGCGAGATCTGCTCTCGCACCAGCACGCCGTCGGCTCCCAGCGTTCGCAGCGCCCACGCGCGCCCATCGTCGATCGCCACAGTGGGCTCCCTTCATCCGGATGCCCCAAACGTAGCACATCGCTTTAGTTTTCGACGCCAACCGCTCACACGGAGCTGTCGCGTGTCGCCGACGCGGGATCTATTGGGGTCAGACATGCCATGTGGTATTCGCTGCAATCCCCCTACATTTTCTGGCCGGGAAACTGCGTCTGACTAGTATTTTCTCGCGCCGAGCCAGCTGTCTCGAATGCGGACCGAACGTGCGTTTCCGTCCGCGCCGGTAACGGCTCAATGCTGCCGGATCGGCTCGTTGTCGAGCGCTCTCAGAATGCGCGAGGGGTCCAGGATGAGGTCCATCATCCCGCGGACGTAGCGGGTCCACTCCTCGGGCAGTAGATCATCGCTGAAGCCCGCGGCGGACTCGAACTGCCAGCGCAGGTTCACTGGCAGCTGGTCGGTTAGTGACACTGCGAACTCGCGTGCAGTGCTGGTCCGAGGGGAGGGCGCGCGGCGCCTTCCGAGCGGACGGGTTCCGCTTGGACTGGGCGATGTCACGCTTGCGCTGTCGAGCTCGCGGATGGCTTCGATCACCCAGGAGGGCTGCTCTTCGGCGGTCATGGGAATCGCGACGCGTTGCGTGGAGTCGATCGCGGTTCGGCCTAACGCTAGCGAGATCGCGCCGGGGTCCTCGTGGTAGTTGAGGTAGCGAGCGACGTCAGTACCGGGTGGGCAGACTTCGTTGAGAACCACGTCGCCGACGAAGTTGCTCGGGTCAATAAGCCACCCTTGCCGCACAGAGATGGTGGGCACCAGGCGCACGCGGTAGAGGTAGAACTGGGCGCCGCGATCGCCCTGGTCGTCGATTCGTCGCAGCATGTTGTGGATCGCTGCTTCATAGGTGCCGACATGCAGCGCCTTGGCCCTCTGCCGTTCGGCCCAGCGGGCGACGTGAGCGTCTCCACCCATCCTCTGCCGAGTCTCCTGTGTCAGCTGTGCGGCGGGATCCAAGTCTTGCGTGGGCCAATCCGGTTGAGTGCTGGTGTGATACCAAGCGAGCCGCGGAACGTTCTCGTCCGTCAGGGCAAGGTCATGCGGGTCAACGGTGACCCGTGGCGCGGGCTCCGCTTCGCAGGTCACGCCGCATCCTGGACAATTCTCAAGGGCTTGATCCCACCGGTCGATCCAGTCGAGGTCGGTGACCCATTGGTGGCCGCATTTCCTACACAGCATGTGTCGTTGGCGGGAGAAGTCAATCGGTCGTTCTATCGCCCCGGTCCCGGCAAGCACTACGCAGCGTCTCCGTGATCGGGCGGTGTGGCAAGGAGGTCATCGTGTTCCGCGTCGTCGACCCCGAAGTTGAATCGATCCCGGAGAACGGTCAGTACGGCGGTGGCGTTCGGTGTCGAGGTGTTCAGATGAAGCCCATAGGACGGCAGCGTGAGCAAGGCGGTGAATTCCAACGCGCCAAGGAGCTTGTCGCGCGTGAACGCGTTGCTACCGAGTTGCGGGTCAGTGTCGAGTTCCTCTCTCCGTAGGAGCGCGGACGCACGTGCCCGAACCTCTGCGGGACTGTCGACGGCGATTCGCAGCCCCTCCCAGGCCGGGCGAGCGTTGCCGATGATGTTGGTGATCGCCATCATCAGCTGCCAATCGCGCCAACCCTCGTCGCGAAGCTGGTGGAGGACGGTGGCTGTGGGCTCGGTACTGGCGAGCCGGGGAATGGTCACGCGCCCGATCGGCATCATGCGCTCGTAACGTCGCTCGATGTTCGCGACTGTCTCATCGTGGTCGTACCACTTCGAAAGATCGGTTCGGAGTGCAAGCTCCGGGTGTTCGGGGAACGCATCGCGGGCGATTCCCTCACCGGGTGGCCCGTCTGGAAGAGCCGTCATGCGTTCGTAGTCTTCGTCCCGGAGGAAGCCGGCAGCCTCGTCGTAGGGTCGTCCTCCTGAGAGTTTGTGCCCGAGGCCTCGTGCGAACGCGTCGACGACGAGAGCTAGGAACCTCTCCCGGTCGAGGAGGGAGTTGTCGAGGAGCAACAGCGAAGCATCTGTGACAAGGTCAACGAGCGCACGGTCTTCCCGAACACTGTCGCCTGGCTGAAGGTGGACGATCCACCGGCTGAGGTCGTTGTCAGGGATGCGCTCGAGCTTCTCAGCATCGGTCGCCTGCTCATCTCGGTCGGTCTTCACCTCGATGTGGACGTGCGCGGGAAGCCAGACAGCATCGGCGAGCGCGAGTTCAGCCTGGATGATCTGGATGCCGGAGACGAGGCGTTCCGCGGCGAGGGTGTCGCGTCGCGTATTTCGGCACTGCACTGTCCATGTTGCGCCGAAAGCTGTCCAATGCATTTCTCGGGTCTCGCCAGCGTCGGCGAAAGGTCGTCCAGATCCCTGTTGATCGAGTCCTCGAACGAGGTCCTCAATGGTCCAAGGGTCGTCGTTGGCGAGCTCGGAGGCCAGGTCTTCGAGCAACGTTTCGGTGCCCTCTTCTTGGGCTGTGGTTCGAATCGATGCTTCGTAATCGGGTGCGATCCTGTGAGCGACGTGAAGGGCGAATGCTTCCCGCTGAAGAACGTCGGCCAGGTACGGATGCCGGTCGAGGTTCGTGGGGTCTTCCGCATACGTGTTCTGCGCAAGGATCGTCACGCGCACGAGCCGTGATGCCGAGCACCAGTTGCCCGCTTTGAAGTCGTTGATGGCCGCGACGGCGATGGCCTGTGGCACGAAGCGACGGGCGTTCGTTTGTTGAGCACCGTTAGCGGCTACAGCGGCGGCCACAGCGTGCAGTTTCGCCGCGAAAAACAGACCGAGATTCTCGTAGATGGAAGCGGCGAGCAGCATCATGGGGATGCTGTCCTCGATGGTCTCGCCGTGGCGCCATCCGATCTTTGCCTCGTGCACTTCGGCCAGAGCGCGGAGCAATTGGCCGGCGCCGGCGAAGGTGATCGCGCGCGCATGAGCACGCTCTGCCTTACTCGCGTCCCCTCCGGCTCGGGCGACCGCCTCGTCGAGACCATCGCGATGTGCTGCATAGTCGGGGTGATCGGCGAGGGAGAGGGTGAGCATCTCAAACACTTCTGCTGTGTGCTCGATCGGGAACAGCGGCGCGGATGGCAACACATCGAGAAGTGCGCCGAGCGTGGCCATGCCTCCGTCGCGGTCCCGAAGCGGAAGCGCGATTGTCTGCGCGGGCACGGTCTCGTCGGCGTCATAGGCGCCAAGAACGAGCCGAAGAGTATCCCGGGGATCGCGCAGACCCTCGATCCGTTCAGGGAGGCCGTCCGGGTATGCCTGGAAGAAGGCGAGGCGCACATCGATCGCGAGCAGCAGTGCCTTCGCGTTTGGATACGGACTGGCAGCTAGCGCTGCCTGAACATGTTCTCGCAGTGTCTCGTAGTAGCCGTCGAGCTCAGACATCGTGATGCTGGTGTTCCCGCGGAGTCGAGAGCCGTATCCGTACTGGAGCAAGATGCTGGCGTCCTCAAGAAGCGGCAGATCGCCCTCGGTGTCGGTGACGGCTTCGAAGAACTCGCGAACCAGCGGGTCAGCCGCGTGAAGCTCCCCGGTGCCGCGGAGCGTCGCGACCGCGATCTCGTATCGGGCTCGCATCTGCACGTCTGATGGCCCGTCACCGGCGAGGAACTCACGCATCTTTGCGATCCAGTCGCCCAAGTCTCCGCGCACCTGGTCGTGATACATCGCATGGCGCAGGACGTCCCGCAGGCTCACGAGATCGCCCATTGTCCGCCCCGGCTCTGTTCGGGCCCGCCAGTAGTCCCGGTCTCGGACATACCACCCCGGCAGTGGGTCGTTTTCGTCGGCGCGCTCGGGAGCCAGCGAGGACGGCAGCTTCAGATACTCTGCCGCGATCCAAAAGAGGTCCGGGTCGGCAAGGTGCTCAGCTAGGGCCAGGCCGTCGAATATCTCAAGCGCCACGTCGTGGTCCGTACGTGCTTGCGCGATGAGCGTGTGCCGTTTCGCGACAGGAACGGACGCCACCGTGAAATACAGGACGCGGTCCACGGGCGTTCCCTGACCCGTGATGCTCCTGAGGTCGGAGCGGATCTTCGACGGGATATCAGTCTTCTGGATGGTGCAGGCGAGCACCACCCGATAACCGGAAACAGTGGCAGCGTGCACGGAGGTGGCTGGGATCTCATTCGCGAGGTTCGACCAGAAACTCTCCCCATCACGCCCCTGGTCACCGCCCGCGCTCACCGGGCCTGTCGCGGGAAGCAGATTGATGCTGACTCGACGACGCGCAAACGCGAAGCAAATCTTCTCGTACTCATGATGACCGTTCCCGTCGGCCAAACGGTCCAGACTGAACAGGATCTGCTGCACGAGTTGGGGCGGATTCTCCATCGCGCCTCCGTCCCAGTCGATCTCTCTTTAGGCCAGTATCTCGTCGCGCCGGCCGAGTCCGCGGTCGCCTCGCCCGGCGATCGGTAGCGGTGCCGACAGGCACGGCACCCAAGCAGCTACCGGCTTCAGAGATTCCATGTGGTACTGCCGACGCTCGCGGCGCCGATCGGCGGCTTCCTGGATACGGAGGCGGACCAGCAGGACGACGCTGATCGGCCCCATGATGAGGAACTTCATCGCGTTCCAGATGAGCAGGAGCACGAGGAGGTTGAGCCAACCGTGAGCACCGCCGGCGACAACGTTCGTGCAGACGCTCGCGGCGAGCAGGTACGGCGCGGTCAGGAGCATCGCAGGGATGCCCCACTTGAGCCCGCGGCGAGTGCGGATCAGGTCGAGCAGGATGTTGGTGGGCATGTAGCGCCGCAGGAAGTAGCGGATGCGGACGCTCAGGGCCCAAAGCAGGCGAATCATTGCGCTGTCCTCTCATTGCACGGTCGAGTGACGAGACAGTGCATGGAGAGTGGCCCGAGGGCCTGTCCGCGAGGACGCTAGATCAAGGAGGAATCTGCCTCCTATCCAGGGTACGACTCGGCGGTGACATTCGTAAGAGGAGCACTGCTTGGCTGCCTTCGTACCTGGTGAAGTGCGCCGGCCAATCAGCGTGCATCGCAGTTTGCTGGGCCGTGAGAATAAAGTCGACCTAGAGTCGGCCTCCGTGCCTTCCATACTGGGAGGCGTCCGACGAGATTCAGGGAGTGCGGTTGCGAATCGAAACGATCAACGTCGGGGACGGTGCGTGTGCTGTAACCAGCGATACGGACAAGACGACGGACCTCACTCTGATCGATTGCGGCCGGTGGCGGCGCGGCGATCGAGCGGCCGCCGACCGCGCCAGGGACTACCTCGGGGAGCGTCTCGGGGACGTCACCACCCTCGTGGTGACTCATTTCGATCGTGACCACTGGGGCGGGCTACTAGAGCTGGCGGCAACGCACGCGACCCTGCGTCCCAAGAACGCACCGGCCGTCGAGATTCGTATTCCGGGCATGCCGGACTCGTTTGCCAAGAACCTCCGCGCGGGGATGCTCGCACTAATCTCCAGTCGCGACGATGCCCCGGTGAACGCGATCGAGCTTCACGACGCATGGAAGGCAACGGGCGTCGGTGTGCGCCAGACCGTGCATTACGCCGGGGACGAGTTTGAGGCCAACGGACGTACCTGGAAGGTGCTCTGGCCGCCTCACCGAGTCCCCACGGAGATGGGCGACAGGATCACGACTTGGCTCGACGACCTCAAGAAGCTCGCAGACGAGATGAACGCCGCCGGCCACGGCAAGTTGCTTGACGATCTCCGCAAGGCCTACGCAGGGGTCGAGTCGTTCGACGCTCCGGTAGCCGGGGAGGAATCCCCCCGGGAAGAGCCGATGCGGTGGCCGATGCCTGAGAGACACTATGACGAGCACCGCAGCGGGGATGACCTACTGCCGGAAGATGCCGAGACTGCACCGGACACCGACTTCCGCGAGGTCCCGAAGAAGTTCAAAGACAAGCTGAGGAAGCTCGCCAACCGGATGAGCTCTCTCGACAACGCGCTGAGCCTCGTGATTACAACCGAGGACGGTGGTTTCATCGACTTCGGCGACATCGAAGGCGACGCACTCGAAGCCCTGCTCCGGAGCGGGACAGTCGCGACCGAATACACGGTGATGTTCGCCCCGCATCACGGCACCCACGAGGCCCCTTCCGGGCTCCCGCAGGCGTGGGTGTGCATCTCTCAGAATGGCGTCGACCACCACAGAAAGAACTTTCTCCATCGCAAGACGCACTCCAACGAGGGCCGCTGTGTCAGCACCTGGGACCGCGGCAACATTGACCTAGACACAGTGCGATGGGGATTCCGGTACTGGCCCTGGTGGTAGTCAGAAGGAATTTCGGCAAGGGTTGAATCGCGTCGGAAACTGCTACAGGACCGGCCCTGCTCGTTGGGCCCCGCTCTGGGGAGTACGCCCAGGCTCGCCACTGTCAACGTTGGAGAATCCGCGTGCCCTGTTCAGCGCGACGCGGGCTCGGGCCGCGTCGATCTTCTGCGCGTCTCCCTCGGGGGCGGACCCGAGCGGGTCGGGGTCAGTGATGCCGTAGCGGTCGCGGTAGGCGACGACGACGCGGACGGCGCGCTGCCACTCAGCCGCCTCTTTGCTGCCCTTCGGTGGAGTGCCGAGTCCAGTCGTCCGGCTCTCGGCGCCAGCGAGAGCACTGGCGAGCAGCGCGGTCGCGCGGGCTTCGATGAGGTCGCGCCGCTCGTTGAGCGCCTGCCGCATCTCCCGGGTCATGGTGCCGGTGGCTTCGGGGATGAGGCCGGCTATCAGTCGAGGCGTCTTGCGGGCGCGACCAGAACCCGCCGGGCGCGCGGTCGCGCGGGTGAGGCGGTAGTGGAGGACCGCGGCGATGTCGTCGGCGTCGCCGAAGCCGTGTGCTCGGACCAGGCGTGGCAGCAGGGTCTCGATGTCGTGCTGGTTCGCCTCTGCTCGTCGGAGCTCGGCGGTCAGGGCGCCGAAGGCGGGTGAGGCGATCGCGTCGTCGGCTTCGTCGTCGCTCAGGCCGGAGCCCCGGACGAGGAGCGCCCAGCGGTCGTGCTGTGCTGCTGCGGCGAGTGTCTCGTATTCGGCGGCGAGCTGGGCGATCGACCCCCAGGCGTCTTGTTCGGCGGTCATGGTCTCGTGGGCGGAGAGCTCGGCGCCGACGTGGCCGAGGATGCCGGCCATGACGGTGCGGCCGGTTGCGTCGCTGCGCGGACCTTCGTGCGCGGCATCGGGGCAGTCGGTGCTGAGGTAGGCGGTGTTCGTCTCGGCGCCGCGGGTCATGGCGACGTAGAAGTTCTCCCGCGTCGTGCCCGTACCGGCGAGGACGTGGGAGGTGTCGACGGTGACGCCTTCGGCCCGGATGGCGGTCACGGCGTAGCCGAGCTCCACGTTGGTCGCGGCGTAGTCGGCGGGGATGACAACGGAGCCGCCCCATCGCCTGCCTTGGGGACGGAGGGTGAGGGAGCCGTCGTCGCGGACGGCGGTGACGGTCCATCTGTTGCCGTTGCGGACCCAGGAGCGGCCGGAGCGCAGCCGGCGGTCGTTCTTCCGGGTGATGACCGTGTCTCCGGCTGCGGCACGGGTGCCGTCGTGCAGTTCGACCTCGCGGCGGGCGTTCACGGTGCCGTCAAGGATCAGCTCGGCGCGGGCCCGCTGGTTCAGCGCGAGCACGGATTCGCCGGAGTCGGTGACGAGGATGCTGGACCGGCTGGCGAGGATGTCGGCCCGCCAGCCCTGGTAGGCGGCTTCCTGCATCTCCTCGGTCTCGCCTTCGCGCAGGCGGCCGTGGCCGGCGTAGGTGTCGATCACGGCCAGGTCGCCGTGGCGCAGGCCGAGCGAGGCGGCCTTCTCCCAGGCGTGGGTGAAGCGGTGCAGGCTGACCAGTTCCGGGGCGTCGCCGCGGTCGTGGACGAAGAGCGCGAACGCGCCGGCCGCGGTCGGCGACTGGAGCTGCGCGTAATCGCCGACGAGCAGCACCTTCGCCCCGGCCCCGGCGGCGAGGGCGGTGATGCGGTCCAGAGAGAGCGTCCCGGCCAGGGATGCCTCGTCGACGATCACAAGCTGCCCGGTGCGGTCGTGGGTGTCGAGCCACTTCGCCGTGTTCTCCGTCGCGATCGCAAGGTCATCGGCGAGGACCTGCGCCGCGACTGCGGAGGGAGCGAGGCCGACGACACTGCCGGCCCCGTGCTCGATCTCCCATGCCCGGCGCAGCGCGTTCATCGCGGTCGTCTTCCCAGCACCGGCCGGCCCCACGAGGACATCGACCATGCGGCCCGAGAGCGCAATCTTCGCCAACGCCCCGGCCTGGTCGGGTCCAAGGGTCCGGCCGCCCCGGTCAGGCCGCCCCGTGATCCGCTCGACCGTCGCCAGGGGCACGGTCGGGCCGGTCGTGGTGCGGACGCGCTCGAGGAGCCGGTTCTCCGCTGCCAGCAACAGTTCGGAGGAGAACACGGCCGAGTGCTTCGGCCGGAACACCGAGGTTCCGTCCGGGCGCTGGAAGGCGGCCGGGGACGACGGCGTACTCGATCACCGGCACCCGGCACCGTGCCGGCGTCTGGGACGGCAAGCCGGTGACCACCGCCGAGCCGGTCTCCTTCACGGTCTTCGAGACCTGCCAGCCCACCTTCCCGACGTGCCGGCTGCTGCGGCTGTCCCAGCTCGGCACCCCCCTCCCGTAAGCGCGGTGCCCGTCGTGTGGACCAAGCTCGCCGCCGGCGCCGGAGCCGGCATCCTCGCCGCCCCGGCCGCCCTGCTGCTCATGATCGCCGTGCTCCTCCACCCGGCCGCCACCGCCGCCTGCACCACCAGTGGCCTGAACGTCGGCCCGGTGCCCGACTCGCTGACCGCCACCACCAAGGATGGCGCCACCGTCACCCTGGACAAGACGCAGCTCACCCACGCGGCGACGATCATCACCGTCGCCGGCCCCGCATCCGGCTACGGGAACCTCGTCGTGATCGAGCACAACATCGGCGGCCAGATCATCGCCTCCGCCTACGGGCACATGGAGACCATCGACGTGCCGGTCGGAGACCTCGTCACCGCCGGCCAGCACATCGCCGACGTCGGCTCCGAAGGCCACAGCACCGGCCCCCACCTCCACTTCGAGATCCGGCCAGGCGGCACCAACGCGACCGCGGTCGACTCCGACGCCTGGCTCAAGGCGCACGATGCCGAAGGCATCGCCGCCGGCGACGCAACCCCGGCCATGTGCACCGCCACCGGGAGCGCATCATGACCGCCCTGGCCACCGTCGCCGCCAGGGTCGTGCCGGCCGCTGCGGTGTTCCCTGACTTCGGCGGGGTCGCCGCCTCGGGTCAGCTCAAAGCGGTCATCGGCACCCTGCTGACCTTCGTGCTCATCATCGCTGTGCTCACGCTCATCGTCTGCGCCGTGATCTGGGCCGTCTCCTCATCCCACGGCAACTACAGCGCCGCGACCAAGGCTCGCACCGACCTCTTCGTCGCCCTCGGCGGCGCCGCACTGGCCGGCGGCGGGGTCGCGTGGATGAACTTCCTCCTTGGAGTCGGCTCCACCCTGTAGATCAACGACGTTGCGTTCAGCGCATGCGGAGGTTGTAGGGCTTCGGCATCGGCGTCTTGTCGAGGTTGAGCTCATCGCGAAGGCTGCTCCGCAACTCGGCGAGCAACTCATCGAGGTCTGCGTTGCCGTCACGGGCAAACGCGACGAGGAACTCGCGGGCGGCGTCCACCTCCGCTTTCTGTCCGAGCAGCATGATGTCGCTCACCGCGCTCTCAAGACCACGTTGATGGTCCGCGCTCAGGCCTTCGGGCTGATTCGCCGCCGCGATCAGTCGCTGATAAGCGGAGATGAGGTGCTCGATTCGGCGCGCTCGTTGCTCGTTCCTCGCGTCGCGCGTAACGGCAAAGCGGTGAACGACCAGCCCGCCGACGACAGCGCCAACGACCGCGGAGAGCAGGGGGACGATCACGTTCAGCCAGGTCGGGGGCATGGGCTGATTCTCTCACCCTCCTGCGGATGAGGCGGTGCATGCACGGCGCACCTGATCGGTGACCCGTCCTGTGAGGCAAGGAACCAAGCCGTGTCCGTTCTCGTCCCCTCCACCGCCGCGATGCACCTTGTCGCGCTCGCCGTCCCGGCCCTCGTGCCGCAGGACATCAACATCACGCCCAACAGCAACGGCCTGCCGGGGATCGAGCAGCTGCGCACGATCGTCGGCGCCGTCATGACGGTCGGCCTGATCCTCTCCGTGCTTGCGCTCATCGCCGCCGCGATCGTCTGGGGCTTCGGCGCGAACTCGTCGAACCCGCACCTCGCCTCGCGGGGCAAGCTCGGCGTCCTCGTGAGCTGCGGCGCCGCGATCATCTGCGGGGCCAGCGTCACGCTCGTGAATTTTTTCTGGTCGGTTGGCCAGTCCGTCTGAGCCAAGCGAGAGCGAAGGAAGGAGACGGACATGGGCGTATGCGATGTCCCGGTCATCTCGACGGTCTGCAACGTCGCCGGGGACGCGGCGGCCTCCCTGGTCACGGCCCCGTTCGACTGGCTCGCCCAGGCGATGGGCGGGGCCGCCTCATGGCTGTTCCAGGAGGTCTGGACGGTCTTCGACTCCACCAGCACGATCGACCTCACGGGAGCCGGCTACATCGGTGTCTACGACATCCTCTTCGGTGTCGCCGCGTTCGTGATGCTCGTCTTCTTCTGTCTCCAGCTCATCACCGGGCTCATCCACCGCGACCCGACCGCCCTCACCAGAGCCGCGCTCGGTTTGGCGAAATCGGTGCTCCGCTCGTTCCTGGTCGTCACCCTGACCGGGCTGCTGCTGACGATCACCGACCAGCTCTGCGTCGGGATCGTGCAGGCCACCGGGAACACGATGGACGGCATGGGCGACCGGCTCGCCCTCCTGGCCTGAGAGTTCGCGACGATCAGCCTCGCCGCCCCCGGAGCCGGGGCGATCCTGACGATCTTCCTGGTCGGGCTCGCCATCTCGGCCGCGCTCACCGTCTGGTTCTCCCTCCTCGTCAGGAAGGCCCTGCTGCTGGTGGCGATCGTCTTCGGGCCCATCGCCCTGGCCGGCGCGACCTGGGACGCCACGCGCGGGTGGCTGTCGAAGTGGTCCTCGTTCGTGATCGCCCTGATCGTCTCCAAGCTCGTCCTCGTCGTGATCTTCCTGGTCGCGATCACCCAGGTTTCGGCGCCGATCAACGCCGACCTGTCCTCGATCAGCCAGCCGCTGGCGGGGATCGTGCTGATGTTCATGGGCGCCTTCGCCCCCTACATCTCCTATAAGTTCATTCATTTCGCGGGCTTCGATATGTACCACGCCATGTCCGCGGAGCAGGAGACCAAGCAGTCCCTCAACCGGCCCGTCCCGCTCCCGTCCACCCCCGGCGGGGCGGGCTCGGCCAGGAAGGTCCTCGACGGCGGCAACCCCGGCGGGCCGGGTGGATCAGGCGGCGATGCTGCTCCCGAGGGCGCCGCACCAGGCGGTGCCGGGGTGGCGGCTGCCCCGGCCGGAGC
>JBAQVA010000146.1:0-1732 GCA_049297835.1 Propionibacterium sp. | reverse complement strand
GCGGCGGTACCTCGCCCAACTCCCCCAGGGTCGGAAGGCAGCAAGGGTAAGTGAGCTCTTCCGGGTGCGCGGGGGGCCGCCTATGTTTCGCGTCCACCTGTTGTTTCGCGTCCACCTGCCGCGGCCGGCATTCCTCGTCGACATGCCGCTGGACCTGGGCGGACATCGGCAGATCTGCGGCGCGCGCCGGCAGCCGACCACCGGGCCCGGCAGCGGCGAGGCACCCGGATCTCAGACCAGCATCCGGTAGATGGCGGTGTCGGGCTCGAGCAGTTCCACATCGAGCGGCGAGGAGATCATGCGCGCCCACAAGGCCGGATAGCTTTCCGGATCGCCCAGTTCGATGCCGACCAGGGCCGGGCCGGTCTCGCGGTCGGAGTGCTTCGTGTACTCGAAGACGATGATGTCGTCATCGGGGCCCAGGACCTCGTTGAGGAAGCGCCGCAGGGCACCTGGCTCCTGGGGGAAGTTGACCAGGAAGTAGCGGCGGCGACCCTCGTGGACGGCGGCACGCTCGATGACCTCCGCGTAGCGTGAGACGTCATTGTTGCCGCCGCTGAGCACGACCACGACATCCGTGTCCGCGTCCAGATCCAGCGAGCTGTCGCCGGGGCGGGTGCTCAGCGCGGCGGCTGCGAGTGCGCCGGCGGGTTCTGCGATGACCCCGTCCACCTGGTACATCGAGAGCATCTCCTGGCAGACCTGACCCTCCGGGACGCTCATCAGCTCGGGATCGATGTCTGCGGCGACCGTGCAGTTGAAGTCGCCGACCCGGGCGACGGCGGCGCCGTCGACGAAGGTGTCCATCTGGGTGAGCTTCACCGGATGACCCGCTGCCAGGGCGGGTGCCAGGCTGACCGCCCCGGCGGGTTCGACGGCGACGATGCGGGTCTGCGGGTTGCGGGCGCGCATCCACGCGCCACAGCCCGCAAGCAGTCCGGCGCCGCCGACGGGCACCACGAGCACATCAGGTGCATGGCCGAGCTGGGTGAGGATCTCCTTGGCCACGGTTCCCTGGCCGGCGGCGGTGAGCGGTGCGTCGAAGGCCGGCACGATCACGGCTCCGCTGCGTTCGGCGTAGTCACGTGACACTTCAGCGGCCATGTCGTAGGAATCGCCGCCGACCACCAGGTTGACATGGCCGTTGCCGAAGAACTGGATGCGCTCGCGCTTCTGCCGGGGAGTCGTGGCCGGCACGCAGACGGTGCCGGGGATGCCGAGCCGGGCGCACGCCCAGGCGACGCCCTGCCCGTGGTTGCCGGCCGACGCACAGACCACTCCCCTGGCACGCTGCTCCGCGGTGAGGCTGGCGATGAAGTTGTAGGCGCCGCGCAGCTTGTAGCTGCGTACCGGCTGAAGGTCCTCGCGCTTGATCCAGACCCGGCAGCCTCGTGCCGCCGAGAGCCGTTCGTTGAGTTGCAGAGGGGTCACGACGGTGACCCCCGACAGCACCTGTGCGGCCAGGTCAACCTGCTCTGCCAGTTCTTCCACGATGGTCTTGCTCACCGCCACATTGTGGCCGATCAAACGGCCACGGTCCGCCACTCGTCCAGTTCGGCGCCGATCGGGCACGGGAAGGCACTCTGTAGTGATCGGTGGGGAACGGCACGCATCCGTGATTGGTGGGGGACGCATGTCGCCTGATAATCTGTCCGGCGGAGGATTCGCCTAGAGGCCTATGGCGCTCGCTTGGAAAGCGGGTTGGGTTCACGCCCTCACGAGTTCGAATCTC
>JBAQVA010000145.1:0-7565 GCA_049297835.1 Propionibacterium sp. | reverse complement strand
TCTGGCGCGGGCCCATCATGAGGCGCACGAGGCCTATCTGGCCGATCGTGCCCGCTACGGCGAGGTCCCGGAGCTGGCCGGGATCAGCGCCGGCGGAATGCCCACGCGCGTCAAGTGTCTGCACGCGCTGCTGGCTCATGCGCTGGCGGCCGGGCCGGGGGTCAACGAGCTCGGTGACGAGACGGTGCGTCTGGTGGGGGACTTCTGGTCATCGCCCTGCGTGCGGCAGAACGAAGGGGAGTCACAATGAGGGTCGCTGCAATTGACTGTGGCACGAACACGCTGAGGTTGTTCGTGGCCGGGCTGGATGCCGACGGGTCGCTGCGTGAGTACGACCGGCGGCTCACCTTCGTGGGGCTCGGCGAGGGAGTCGACGCCACCGGCGCCTTCGCCCCTGATGCGTTGGGCAGGGCATTCCGGGCGTGCGAGCAGTATGCGGAGGTCATTGCCGATCTCGACTGCCGCCGGGCCCGCTTCGTCGCGACATCGGCGGCGAGGGACGCGTCGAACCGGGACGAGCTGTTCTCGGGGGTGCGGGCCAGGCTGGGGATCGAGCCCGAGGTCGTCAGCGGTCTGGAGGAGTCCCAGCTGAGTTTCCGCGGTGCGCTCTCGGGCATTCGCTGCCCGAAGAGCCCGGTGCTCGTGATGGACTCCGGCGGCGGTTCCACCGAGCTGGTCCGGGGGAAGGTGGATGCCTCGGGCACCCACTTCGAGCGCGGGGTCAGCCTGGACATCGGTTCGCGGCGGCTGCGCGAGCGCATCCTGCACGGAGATCCGCCCACCGAGGAGCAGATCGCAGAGGCGCAGGCGCTGGTCGGCGAGCAACTGGCAGGGTGCGGGATCGAGTTGTCGGACATCCGCACCTTCATCGGGGTGGCCGGAACGGTGACCTCGATGGCGGCCCTGGCGCTCAACCTGCGTCGTTACGACCGCTCGCGCGTGCACGGTGCGGCGATCCCGCGGGAGACGGTCGAGCAGGTCGCCCACCGGCTGCTCGGTGCCACCGTTGCCGAGGTGACCAGCTGGGGGCCGGTGCAACCCCAGCGCGCCGAGGTGCTGTGTTCGGGGGCATTGATCGTCTCCGAAGTCGCCTCCCGGGTCGGGGCGGGGGAGATGGTGGCCAGCGAGTCGGACATCCTCGACGGGATCGCGCTCGGCCTGCTCAAGGACGGGGACGGCCAGGAACTCACCTCGCGCTGATCCCAGGTCACGCCGAGCGCGTGACAGGCCCCCGTAGCCCAATGGCAGAGGCAGGCGGCTTAAACCCGCCCGAGTGCGAGTTCGACTCTCGTCGGGGGCACGACGTGTGGGGTGCAGGTTCCGTCCCCGGCGTGCAGGAACGCTGGTCGTGGCCCGGGCGGTCCGGCACAGGGCCGGCGTCCTCGGCCCTGGACATCGGGGGTCCGGGGGAGCGTGTCGGCGCTCCGGACCTGGCCACGCGCCATGCCTTCGACGTCGCGAGGACCGCGGTTCCCTCAGACGAGCCCGTAGTGCTCGGCGAAGGGATCCCAGTCGGGATCCGGGTGGACGTCCAGCTCGATCTCCCGGGCCGCGGTGCGCGAGGCCTCCGGGCCGGCGAGCGAGGCGATCAGCGCAGCGGTCATGTCCATGCCGGCGGCGACCCCGGAGGACGTCCACCGGTCCCGGTCCTGCACCCAGCGGGCCTTCGGCACCCAGTGGACGTCATGCCCGTGGCCGGTCGCCCAGGCGAAGGCGCGCTTGTTGGAGGTGGCGCGGTAGCCCTCGAGCAGGCCGGCGGCCGCCAGCAGGGCTGAGCCTGTGCACACCGAGGTCACCAGCGATGCCGGCTGCGCCCAGCGGGCCAACCATGACAGGAAATCGGCGTCCTCGGCGAGCGGTCGGCTGCCGGGCCCACCGGGGACCATGACGATGTCGGGGCTCGGGGCCTGCCGGTACCCCAGATCTGCGACGACCTGGGTGCCCTGGCCGCTGCGCACCGGCCCGGACGCCGGGCCGACAAGCGACACCGGGAACCGCTGGGGAAGCCGGCTGAGCAGTTCCAGTGGGCCGAACACGTCCAGCAGCTCGAAGCCGTCGAACAACACGACCGACACCCGTTGTGACGACGAGACCATGCCTCGAGTATTCCATCGCGCTCAGGCGGGGGCGGAACCCAGTGCGCGGTGTGCTCGTCGGGGGCGCTGGGAGCCCATGGACATGCCGATGACACCGGGCGGTCCGGGCACCCGGATCACACGTCCGGGCACATTGTCCCCGAGGCCCTGAACCGCTGTACTCCAGCCGCAGTATGCCAAGTGGGTCCCCGCAGACGATTCGTGCAGCGTCCTTTTCGGGGAGGGTTGAGGGAGTCAAACGAAGGAGGGTCACTCGGATGTATGCCATCGAAACAGAGAATCTGTCGAAGTCATTTCGCGGAATCAGTGCGGTTGACGGTCTCGATCTGCACGTCCCGGACGGTTCGATCTACGGCTTCATCGGCGAGAACGGCTCCGGGAAATCGACCACGGAGAAATTGATCTGTGGGCTCCTGGTGCCGAGATCCGGGGAGATCCGGCTGTACGGGAAGAACTACACGGATCCCCGGATCAGGTCGAGAATGGGCGTGCTCATCGAGAGTCCGGCCTGCTTTCCCAACAGCACGGTCTGGCAGAACCTGGTGATGCAGGCGCTCAATCTCGGCATCCGGAATCCGTCGGCCGAGGTGCGTCGCGTGCTGAAGGTGGTCAGCATGGGCAGCGCGAGCGATCGCAAGTTCAAGGAGTGCTCGCTCGGGATGAAGCAGCGTCTCGGGGTCGCCCAGGCGCTGCTCGGGCGTCCACGCCTGCTGATCCTCGATGAACCGATCAACGGGCTCGACGCCGACGGCATGCGGATCGTGCGCGAGACCCTGATCGAGCTGAACCGCCAGGAGGGAGTGACGATCTTCGTCAGCTCCCACATCCTCAGCGAGCTGTCCAAGATCGCCACCCACTACGGCATCCTCAAGGACGGCAAGCTCATTCGCGAGATGCCGGAGAGCGCGATGTCCGAGGAGTGCCGCGACTTCGTCTTCGTGCGTACCGCCGACAACGCACGGGCCCGCTCGGTGCTGTCGATGAGATATCGCGAGATCGAGGACAAGGACAACGGCCTGAGGATCTATGACGAGACGGAGAGCGCGACCGTGGCCGGGCTCCTGTTCCACAACGGCATCGCCGTCGACGAGATCGCCTTCAACCGGGTCGGTCTCGAGGAGTACTACGTCCGCGTCATGTCGCGGCAGCGGAAGGAAACCAGCAATGTCCAGTACATCTGAGACCACTCTCGGCCCACGGGTCGGCGCCATGATGCGTCTCGACTTCTACCGGCTCTTCCACACCCCGGTGTTCTACATAATGCTGGCCATCTCCGCGCTGATCCCGGCAATGCTGTTGGCCACTTCGGGATCGACCGGAGCTGAATCCGCCCAGTCGGCCACGCCCGCCGTCGTCTACACGAATGCCTGGCAGCTCGTCGAGTCGACAGGTGGCTCCGCGGCCGGCGCGAATCCGATGGATTTCGGCGGCTATGCGAACATCAACATGGTGTTCATCTTTGCCGGCCTCCTGATGGCGATCTTCGTCTCCCACGACTACATGTCGGGATTCGTCAAGAGCATTTTCACCGTGCACTCGAAGAAGATGGACTACGTCATCTCGAAGAGCGCGATCGGAATCTTCAGCGGCGCCGGAATGATCCTTTCCTATCTGCTCGGGACGATCGTCGCGGGACTGATCTCGGGAACGTCGTTCGACGTCAACGTGGCGGGGCTCATCCTGTGCATCATCGCGAAGATCTTCCTGATGGGAGTGTTCTGCTCACTGTTCCTCGCCATCGCCGTGTTCTTCCGCGACAAGCTGTGGATCACCATCGTCTTCACCTTCCTGCTCGGGATGATGTTCTACCCGATGCTGAGCGTCGCGACGCTCAGTTCGACGGTGGTCACCGTGCTCGGAGCGCTGGTGGCCGGGGCCGTGGGTGCCCTACTCGTGGGAAGCGTCTCGACGCTCATCCTGTCGAAGCGAGATCTTGCCTAGCGCGGAGGCGGGCAGAGCGGTGAGCAGGACACCGATGATGATGGCGATCCCGCCGATGATCTGCGGGGCGGTGATGGGCGTTCCGGTGAGGAGCGCCCAGCTCGCCGTGAACAGGGTGATGAGGTTGAGGAAGACTCCGGCGCGGGCGGGCGGGATCGTCTCCAGCGCCCGGTTCCACAGCACATAGGACGCGAAGGACGGGAAGACCGCGATGAACAGCAGTGACAGGAGAGCAGGGCTGCTGTGCGGCAGCGAGACGCCCACGAACGGCGCCGCGAGACCCAGCCCGACCACGATGAAGACCGTCTGCACGGCCACCTGGGAGATCGGTGGCAGCTGCGGGCCGCGCCGCGCAGCGATCGTGTAGGCGGTCCACACCGCGATGACGGCGAGCATCAGCAGGTCGCCGGTGCCGAAGGAGTTCGCGAACAGCGCGGCGATGTCGCCGTGGGTCAGCACGATGAGCACGCCGAGCAGGGCCAGCACGATTCCGACAATGCCGCGGGGCCCGATCCGTTCCCCCAGCACGACGAAGGCGGCCACCGCGATGAGTGCCGGGTTCGCGGCGTTGATCAGTGACGCGGCGAAGGGGGTGGAGACCTGGAGCGCCGCGTAGAGCAGGACGTTGTAGGCGAACATGCCCAGGGCACTCTGGAGCAGCAGGAACTTCCAGTGCCTCATCAGCGCCCGCCAGTCCGGCCGTTCGACGACCTGGGCGAGGATGACCAGAGGGATCAGTGCGATGGCCCACCGCAGGAAGACCAGGCTGAAGGGCGACATGGCCGCCACTGCGACCTTGCCGAAGATGTAGTTCCCCGACCAGAATGCGGTGGCGGCGACCAGCGAGACGATCGCCGTCGTGCGGCTCACGAATGCACTCGGGAGGTCAGGAGCCAGCCGTGCTGCACTGTTGAATTTTCCTCAGCCATGCCCATGACGGTAGATCCTGGATGTTGGCTTCCGGTCAATCGGGCAGTGCGTGAGACTGCGCGCCGGTGTCTGCCTCGCCATCCGGGCGCCGTGAGGCGACGTGCTGGGGGGCTCAGGGCTCCAGATATCCGGCCAGATTGGCCAGTGACGAGGTGATCCCCGCGGCGTGTTCGCTGGCACGGATCCCGTCGGGAACATCGCGTGCGACGATCTCCACATCGGTCCCGGCATCGCTGCTGTGCAGGCTCCACTCCATCTGCATCGTCGCCTCCAGGGAGGGATCCGTCGACTCGAAACGGACCTCCTGGACGATGCGCTCACCGGGGACGATCCGGAGGATGTGCACCTCGGAGACATCGGAGTCCGCAGAGCTCTTGCCCGGCGCGCCGGAGGCGTCGAGGTAGCGCAGCTCGAGCCGGTAGGAGCCACCCTCGCGCATGTCGAAACCCAGGAAGCGGCCCTGCATGCCTCTCGGAGGCAGCCAGCGGAGCAGCGCCTGCTGGTCCACCAGCGCCGCGAACACCTCTGCGCGGTCGCGATGGATGAGAAGGCGTGCACGATCGGTCCTGCCCATGCCCAGACCCTAACCCGCTGATCCCGGCCACACCCCGATCTGGCCTACGTCGGATGCAGTAGCCCGGAACGGTCCCTGTGGACGATTCGCAGCCCGGTCAACTGCGGAATCATCGATTGCACGAGCCGGAACCACCTCGCAGAAGGGGAGAAGCG
Source organism: Propionibacterium sp. (assembly GCA_049297835.1). Classification (GTDB taxonomy): domain Bacteria; phylum Actinomycetota; class Actinomycetes; order Propionibacteriales; family Propionibacteriaceae; genus Propionibacterium. Next base: position 1,869 of record JBAQVA010000145.1, on the reverse strand, counting down.
CATGCCCAGCACTCTTGTCAGCACCGCAGCCAGCTACGAATACCTGACCGTCACGACCGGGCGGGAGCTGGAGCCGACGGTCACCGCCACATTTCGACGATTCGGCTGGGTCCTGGAGAAGCGCACGGATTCGCCGGCTGACAGCAACGACGTGAGCCTGGAGCTCAGGCGCGATTCCCAGCTGCCGAACAGGCACCGGGTGCTGGCGCTGCAGTCCACCGCCGAGCAGGCGCTGGACGAGATCGCGAGCCTGGAGAGGTCGCTGGTCACCCGGGCGAATGCATGCTCGTGGGGCCTGGCCACGGCCGGCTTCGGTCTGCTCGCCGGTTCGGTCGTCGCGCTGACCGCCGGTTCCACCTTGCTGGCCCTCGTCCTCGCAGTGCTCGGGATCGCCGGCTGGACGGCCGGATTCCTGGCCAACGAGCGACTGCGGCGGGACACCTCCGCCGAGCTCTCCCCGCTGATCAGGCAGCGCTACGAGCTCGCCCGGACCACGAGCGAGGAAGCAGCCCGGCTGCTCGTCTGATCAGGGCTGGATGCCTGCGAGCACTGCGTAGGAGACCAGCTGCGCCCGGTCCTTGGCGTGCACCTTCGCCATCGCCCGGTTGGCGTGGGTCTTCACCGTGAAGGGCGAGAGGAACAGCTCCGCGGCGATCTGCGCATTGTCCAGTCCGGAGACGATGGCGGTGACGATGTCGCGCTCGCGCGGGGTGAGCGCCTCGAAGCGTGCGACCATCTCGCTGTCGACCCGTGCCGTCTGCTCCTCGGCGACGTGACCGATGAGCGCTGCGGCTGCCGATGAGGACAGCGCACCGCCGCCTGCCGCGACCTCGGTGATGCCTGCTGCCAGCTCATCCGGCCCGACCCCCTTCGAGAGGAAGCCGTTCGCCCCGGCGCGCAGTGCGGCGATGACGTTCTCGTCCTGGTCGAAGGTGGTCAGCACGATGATCTTCAGCTGCTCCGGGGTGAATCGCAGGCGCAGTCTCCGGGTGGCCTCGACCCCGTCAACGCCCGGCATCCGGATGTCCATGAGCACGACATCCGCCGCGGTGGTCTCGAGCAGCGTCAGGGCGGCGTGCCCATCGCCCGCTTCACCGACGAGTTCCAGTTCGGGCTGCGCCTCGATGATCGTGCGCAGGCCCAGCCGAATCATCTCCTGGTCATCCACGACCACGATACGGATCATTGTGTCCCCCCAGCGGCCACGGGCAGATATACCCACAGCCAGAAAATCGTGTCCTCGGTCCTCGTGTCCACCCATCCGCCGACGGACGCCGCGCGTTCGCGCATCCCCACCAGGCCGTAGCCGCTGCGCTCACCGTGCACCGAGCTGTCGGGGACACGGCGGACGTTGACAGTCTCTATCGTCACGGCCTCCCGGTCGGCGGCGACCGTCAGCGAGACGCCCCCGGTGCCATGACGCTGGGCGTTGGTGAGGGCCTCCTGGACGATCCGGTAGGCAGCGGCGGAGACCGCGGAGCTGAGAGTCGTGGCCGGGTCACCGATCGTCGCCTCGATCTCGATGCCGGCCGCGCGGGAGGTCTCGACGAGGTCCGTGATGTGCTCGTAGCCGGCCGCCGGCGAGGTGGACTCGTCCTTCGTCCCGGCACGCAGCACCTTGAGGATCTGCTGGGTGTTCGCGAGCACGGACTGGACCCCGTCGCGCGCCGCGGCCAGATCGGCCCGCGCGGTGTCCGCCCCGTCCGGCAGGTGCACCTGCGCCGCCCCCAGGTGCATCGAGATGAGTGCCACCTCGTGCCCGACCACGTCGTGGAGGTCGCGGGCGATGCGGACCCGTTCGAGCGCGACGCGGCGATCGGCCTCGGCCTCCCGGTTCGCCAGCGCGTCGCTGGCGCGGCGCTCCAGTTC
>JBAQVA010000144.1:0-7440 GCA_049297835.1 Propionibacterium sp. | reverse complement strand
TCTTCCATGGCCATACGGGTGGCAAACAGACTCTGATGGGCGTCACGAAGCACGAGCTCGGTGATACCGACCTCTCGTGGTTCGGAAACCTCAATTTCTCGCGGACTCATGGGGCCATCCTCCCACGACAGGAGCTGTGCGGGTCGTCAGGGGGGCCATGAAATGGTGACCGGCAGAACTGAACGACGTTCGGCCGCCTCGGCGCGAAAGCACGGCCCTTCACGGCCCCGCCCATGGCCCCGGAGCTGCCCGGGGGTTCAGGCCCGCTGGGTGGCGGCGGCTGCCTGGGCGGCCTTCGTCATGCCCTTCTCGATGACGGCCAGGTCGTCGGCGTCGATGGCGGTGGAGCAGAACCACGCCTCGAAGCCGCTGGGGGCCAGCCAGACCCCGGCGTCGATCGCCGCGTGGAAGAAGCTGGAGAAGGCCGCGTGATCCTGGCGGGAGGCGGACTCGAAGTCGACGACCGGCTGGTCGGTGAGGAAGACGCTGAACAGATTGGAGACCTTGTTCAGCTGGTGGGCGACGCCGGCCGCATCCAGCGCGCGGTCGACGATCCCGGCGACCTGATCCGCGACGGAGTCCAGGCGGTCATAGGCCGCGGCGTCCATCAGCCCCAGGGTGGCCAGCCCCGCCGCACAGGCAGCCGGGTTCCCCGAGAGGGTGCCGGCCTGGTAGATCGGCCCGAGTGGAGCCAGCTGGTCGAGCAGCTCGGCGCGGCCGGCGAGTGCGGCCAGCGGCATACCGCCACCGATGACCTTGCCGAAGGTGAACAGGTCAGGTGTCCAGCCCTCGCGCTGGCCGGTCAGCCCCCAGGCGCCCGTCGGCGAGAGCCGGAAGCCGGTGAGCACCTCGTCCTGGATGAGCAGCGCGCCGTGCGCGTGGGCGATCTCGCCGAGCTGACGGTTGAATCCCTCAGGCGGGACGATGACGCCCATGTTCGCCGGGGCGCCCTCGGTGACGATCGCGGCCACCTGCTCACCGCGAGCGGCGAAGAGCTCCTCGACCAGGTCGAGGCGGCCGTAGGGAAGCGCCACGGTGTCCGAGGCGATCGCCGCCGGCACTCCGGGCGAGTCGGGCAGGCCGAGGCTAGCGACACCGGAACCGGCCGCGACCAGGAAGCTGTCGGCGTGCCCGTGGTAGCACCCCACGAACTTCACAATGAGCGGACGGCCGGTCACCCCGCGTGCCAGCCGCGCGGCGGTCATCACTGCCTCGGTGCCCGAGCAGGTGAACCGCACCCGCTCGATGGCGCCGCCCATCCGGGCGACGACGGCCTCCGCCAGCTGCAACTCGATCTCGCAGGGCGCGCCGAAGGAGGTGGACGAGGCCACCGCCTTCTGCACGGCCTCGACGACCGCCGGATGCGCGTGCCCGGCGATCATCGGGCCCCAGCTGCAGACCAGGTCGACATAGCGCTTCCCGTCCACGTCGGTGATGTGGCTGCCGTGCGCCTCACGCACGAAGCGCGGCGTGCCGCCCACCCCCGGGTAGGCGCGCACCGGGGACGAGACGCCTCCGGGCATCACCTGCAGGGCGCGGGCGAACAGTGCATCACTGGTGGACATCGATGGTTCTCCTTGTCGTTCGGGTGGGACGGGACGCGTTCAGGAACGCAGCCAGCCGGCGACCTCGGTCGCCCAGTAGTTGACGATGAGCGAGGCGCCGGCCCGCTTGACCCCGGTGAGCGCCTCGAGGATGCACCGCTTGCGGTCGATGGCGCCGGCCTTCGCGGCGAACTCGATCATCGAGTACTCGCCGGAGACGACATAGGCGGCCACCGGGACCTCCGAGATCTGGCTGGCCTTGGCCAGCACGTCCAGATAGGCCAGGGCCGGCTTGACCATGACGATGTCGGCGCCCTGCTCCAGGTCGAGCTCGACCTCGCGCAGGCCCTCGATGACATTGGCCGGGTCCTGCTGGTAGGCCCGCCGGTCCCCGGTGAGCTGGCAGTCCACGGCCTCGCGGAAGGGGCCGAAGAAGCCCGAGGCGTACTTGGCGGAATAGGCCATCAGCACGGTGTCGATGTGGCCGGCCCGGTCCAGTGCCTCACGGATCACGCCGATCTGGCCGTCCATCATGCCCGAGGGGCCGAGCATCGCGGCGCCGGCATCGGCCAGCACACAGCTCATCCGGGCATAGAGCGGGAGCGTCGCGTCGTTGTCGACCGAGCCGTCGGGGGCGAGCACCCCGCAGTGGCCGTGGTCGGTGAACTCGTCGAGACAGACGTCGGCGACCACCGGCAGCTCGGGCTCGGCCTCGACCGCCCAGCGCACCGCGTTGGCCATGATGCCCTGGGGATTCCAGGCTTCGCTACCCTGCGGATCGCGGTGGGCGGGCGTGGCGAAGAGCATGACCGCGCCCACTCCGGCATCGGCCGCCTCGTGGACGGCACGCTGCAGGGACTGCTTGGTGTGCTGGAGGATGCCCGGCATGGCCGCCAGCTCGCGCGGCTCGTCCAGGCCTTCGACGGCGAACAGCGGGAGGACGAAGTCGGCCGGGTCGAGACGCGTCTCGGCAACCATCCGGCGGATCGCCGGGGTGCGACGCAGCCGTCGCGGGCGCTGCACGATCTGCTCGGGACACACCGCGCTGCTCCGGTTGTCAGAATTTTTGGTGACGGTCATGGAGTGACTCCTTCGACGACAGGACGCGGGCCGCGTGGGTCGGGACAGCATCCGGCACCGCACCATCCGCCCGGGCGGGAGACCGCTGTGCCGGTGAGACATGCGGCGACGAGTGCGGCGAGCTCATCGAGGAAGGCGGGCTGTGCACCGACCGTCGGCACGCGCGTGAATCCAATGGAGAGGCTACGCGCCGTGGCGCTCGCCTCGGTGTCGAGGTCCCAGACGACCTCCATGTGATCGGTGAGGAAGCCGATGGGCGAGCAGACCACCTGCTGCACGCCCTCCGCCGCCAGCCGGCGGAGCACATCGTTGATGTCAGGTTCCAGCCAGGGCGTGTGCGGCGAGCCGCTGCGCGACTGGTAGGCCAGCTCCCAGCTCGGGGTCAGCCCCCGGGCGGCCAGCCCGGACATCACCTTGCCGATGAGCCGCAGGTGCTGGGCGACATAGGCGCCGCCGAGCGGACCCGAGCTCTCCGCCATCGCGGTGGGGATGGAGTGCGTGGTGAAGACCAGACGCGCGCCGGGGGCCTCCCGCAGGGCGCGCTCGGTCAGCTCGACCTGGCAGCTCACCAGCGCGTCCAGCTCCGGGTAGCAGCCGATCTTGACCACACCCAGCGCCCCGCCCCGGGGCAGGCCGGTGAACAGCTCCTCGCGATAGGCGCGACAGCCGGAGTAGGAGGAGAAGGGCGCGGCGACCAGCCCCAGCACCCGTCGGGCTCCCCGCTCGGCGAGCCCGGCCAGGACCGGAGCGATGAGCGGCTCGGAGTGCCTGTTGGCGGTGACGACCGGCAGCGTCAGCCCCCGTGCCGCCAGTCGCTCATCGAGCGCCCGGGCCAGGGCGCGATGTTGGGCGTTCACCGGGCTCACCCCGCCGAAGTGGGCGTAGTGCCCCGCCACCTCGTCGAGCCTGTCCTGGGGAATGTGCCCGCCGCTGACCCGGCGCAGGAAGCCGGGCACGTCGGCCATCGACTCCGGGCCTCCGAAGCCGAGCACCACGACAGCATCGAAGTCGGACTTCATCGACCACTCTCCCAGGCGTCGAGGACGCGATCGGTTCGTTCGCGGGCATCGGAAATGCAGTCCGGGACACCCACCCCGTGCAAGGCGCTCCCGGCCACGGCCCAGCGCGGGTGACGCTCGTCGAGCGCCTCGTCGACCTGCCGGGCGCGCCCGAGATGGCCGACGGTGTACTTGGGCATCACCTCGTGCCAGCGGGCGATGTCGACGAGCTGGGGACGTGCGTGCACCCCGAGCAGGGGGCCGACGTGCTCGAGGGTGGCTGCGAGGAGCTCGTCGTCGGGTGCCGCGCACAGCGGTCCGCGCTTGTCGGGCACGAAGACCCGCACGAGCACGCTGCCCCCGGGCGCGCGTCCCTCGAACTTCACCGAGCTGGTGGTGAGTCCACTGAACGGGCCCGGATCGGCCTCGAGCCAGCCCTGGGAGTCCGGGACCTCGTCGAAGTCACCGGTCCGCCAGCCGAGCGAGACGATCGTCGTCGACGCGAGGGGCACGCCGGCCAGGGCCCGGGCGGCCTCGGGGAGCGGGGAGCTGAGAAGTTCCCGGGAGCTGTGCACGCCACCGGCCAGGATGACGGCATCCGCGGGCTGCTGGTGGCCGTCGGCGAGCAGGATGCCGCGCTCGTCGAGCCGGCTCACCGCCCGCCCGGTGTGAAGCTGCGCGCCGTGGGAGACCAGGGCGGCCACGAGTGCCTCGACCAGCTGGCCGAGCCCCCCGCGGAGGGTCGCGAAGATCGAGCTGTTCGCGCCGTGGGTGCCGGAGCCGTGGGTTCCGGAGCTGTGTGCCGCGGCGGCACGGCGCTTCCTGGCCGCGCGGCCCTGCGCCAGGGAGGCGAGCATCAGCGAGCGGTGCTCCTGCTCGTTCTGGCGCAGGCTGGGCAGCACCGCGTCGAGGCTGAGCTCGTCGACGCCGGCGCCGTAGATCCCGCCGACCATCGGATCGGCGAAGCGACGCACGATCCCGTCGCCCAGCCGGCTTCGCAGGAAGGCGCCGATCGCGACGTCGTCGTCCCCGAGCTGACGGGGGATGACCAGGTCGAGCCCGGCCCTCAGCTTGTCCGGCCAGGACAGCACACCGGTCGTCACGAAGGGCCACATCCGGGTGGGCAGCACCATGCCCATGCCTGCCGGCATCGGGCGGAGCCTGCCGCGCGAGAGCAGGCCCACGCGTCGCCCCCCACCCGGTGCGATGACCTCGGCGCCCAGGCCGAGCTCGTCGATCAGTTGCAGGGCAGCACGGCGGTAGGAGACGAAGGAGTCCGGGCCCTGCTCGACGAGGAATCCGTCGTGGTGGAGCGTGGAGAGCTTGCCGCCGAACTGCGTCCCGGCCTCGAACAGGCTCACCGCCGCGCCCCGGCGGATGCCCTGCCAGGCAGCCGCGAGACCGGTGATGCCGCCGCCGACGACCACGAGACGGGGCTGCCCGCGCCGGCCGGGACGCGTCACGTCGTCGGCCTCGGGGCCTGCCACCGGCATCAGACCAGGCTCGGCTCGGTGTGGTGGTGTTCGCGCATGGCCTTGGGCACGTAGGGGCACAGCGGGTCGGAGGCCAGCGGATCGCCGGTCCAGGCCGCGGCCCGGGCGCGTGAGCCCCCGCACCAGCGGTTGAACTCGCAGACCCCGCAGGCGCCCTTGAACTTCTCGGGCTGGCGCAGGGAGCGCATCAGCTCGCTGTTGCGGTAGAGGTCGACCAGGCTGTGCTCGCGGACATTCCCGACGCTGGTGGGCAGGAAGCCGGAGGGCATCACCTCGCCGAGATGGGAGACGAAGACGATCCCGTTCCCGTCGCGGATGCCGAAGCCGCGCGAGGCCTTGCTGTTCTCGATCTGCTCGCGGGTCATCCCGGCGTGCAGCATCCGCTGGGCATTGATCCGGCGGTACTGCATGGCCTCGGTGGTCTTGATCCGGAAGGGCGCCTCGCGGCCGCGCTGCCCCCACTTCGCCAGGGTCTGTTCGGCGTCGCCGGGCGTCATCTCCCGCAGCTGCGTGCCGCGACCCACCGAGATGAGGAAGAACAGGCTCCACTGCATGACCTCGAAGCCCTTGAGCAATTCGTACATCGCATCGAGGTCGTGGACGGTCTCGTCGGTGATCAGGGTGTTGATCTGCACCGGCAGCCCGGCATCGTTGGCATCGGCGAGCGCCTGCAGGGTGGCGTCGAAGGTGCCGGGCACCTGGCGCACCCCGTCGTGATGGGCGGCCACCGAGCCGTCGAGGCTCAGCGAGATGGCCTCGATGTCCAGTGCCTTCAGCTCGCCGAGGCGCTTCCTGGTGAGCAGTGGGGTCACTGCCGGGGCGAGCGAGACGCCGAGTCCGCGCTCATGGGCCCCCATGATCAACGTGTCGAGATCGCCGCGGCGCATCGGATCGCCACCGGTCATGATCACGTGCGGCGCGGGGTCGCCGAAGCCGGTGATGTCGTCGAGCAGACCCAGGGCCTCAGGGGTGCTCAGCTCACCGGGCGCCGGATCCGGCTGCGCGGTGGCCCGGCAGTGCCGGCAGGCCAGCGCGCAGGCGGTGGTGAGCTCCCAGTAGATGATCATGGGCGCGCGCTCGTAGGCCCAGTTGACTGGCTTGACAGAACCGATCCCAGCCGGATGAGGCATGATCAATGTCCTTTCTGAGGTGTCGTGGCGCCGGCATGCACAAGATCAACAATGTGCGCCAGCGTCTGCGGATCGGTGTCCTTGGGGACGCCGTGCGCAAGATTGACGATATGGGCCGGCGCGCTGGCGCCGGCGGCGAGAACGCCCCGCACGTGCTCGTCGAGCACCTCGCGCGGGGCGGACAGCAGATCAGGATCGATGTTCCCCTGCAGGACCGTCGTCCCGCCGAGCAGCCGGTCGGCCTCGTCGAGGCCGATGTCCGAGGCGACGCCCATGACCTCGGCGCCGGCGTCGCGCATCGCGACCAGCAGCCGCGCCGAGCGGGTGCCGAAGTGGATGCGCGGCACCCCGAGCCGACCGATCTCGCGCAGCACCAGGGCCGAGGCCGGCTGGACGTGGACGAGGTAGTCGGCCGGGTCGAGCTCGCCGGCCCAGCTGTCGAAGAGCTGCACGGCGCTGGCCCCGGCCAGCACCTGGGCGCGCAGGAAGGAGCTGCCGATCCGGGCCACCCAGCGCAGCAGGGCGGCGAAGGTCGCCGGCTCCTCGCGCAGCAGGGCCCGCGTGCGCGGATGCTCGCGATCGGGGCGGCCCTCCACGAGATAGGAGGCGACCGTGTAGGGCGCACCGGCGAAGCCGATGAGCGGCACGGCGCCGAGTGCATCGACGGTCAGCCCGACGGCCCGGCGGATCGGGTCCAGGGCGGCCTCGTCGAGCTCGGGCAGGGCAGCCACCTCGGCCATCGTGCGCACCGGATGGGCGATGACCGGGCCGACCCCGGCCTCGATCTCCACGTCGACGCCGGCCAGCCGCAGCGGCACCATGATGTCGGAGTAGAAGATGGCGGCATCAACGCCGTACCGCCGCACCGGCTGGAGGGTCAGCTCGCTGGCCAGCTGCGGATCGACACAGGAGCCGAGCATGGTGCTGCCGGTCCTGGCAGCCCGGTACTCGGGCAGTGAACGACCCGCCTGGCGCATGAACCACACCGGCGTGACCTCTGGGCGCACACCGCGGCAGGCCGCCAGGAAGGGGCTGTCGTCGAGGATCCCGGTACGGCTCGGGTGGCCCTCCGGCAGGGATTCGGGATGCTGCGCCCCGTCCGCCGAACGACCCGGCGTGCCACAACCCAGCACGGCGGCTGTCGCCGCGGCCACCTCGGCCGGACGGGCGTGCGGGCACTCGACCGGCTCGGCGC
>JBAQVA010000143.1:0-13758 GCA_049297835.1 Propionibacterium sp. | reverse complement strand
GGCCATCCGTGGGTGCTCGACCCCGCCGCCGTGGGCGTGGCGCCGGTACGCACGGAGCTGGCCCGTGAGCTGGTGGTCCTGCAGCCTGCGATCATCCGGGGCAATGCCTCGGAGATCCTCGCGGTCTCCGAGGGAGGGCCGGGTGGCCGGGGAGCCGATGCGACCGACGACCCACCGGCAGCCCTGGCGGCGGCCACCGCGCTCGCGCGGAGCACCGGTGCCGTCGTGGCGATTTCCGGGGCGATCGATCTGCTCGTCGCCGGCGACGAGATCGTCGAGGTGCACGGTGGCAGCACACTGCTGCCCCGGGTGACGGGGACGGGCTGTCTGCTCGGCGCGCTGTGCGCGGCCTGCGTGGGTGTCACCGATCCCCTCTCCGCAGCTCTGGCGGCCAGCAGCTGGCTCAAGGCCGCCGGCGAACTGGCGGAGAGCCGCGCCTCGCACCCCGGATCCTTCCGGGTCGCGCTCATCGACGCGCTCGACGAGGTGGGCCGATGATCCGCGGCCATGCGCTCGACCTGCGCTGCTATGTGGTCACCTCGGGCACCGGCCCCCGGACCGTCACTGCCGCCGCCCAGGCAGCCGGTGCCGGCGCCGGAATGGTTCAGGTGCGGGTCAAGGACCTGCCGGTGCGGGCAATGCTCGACTTCGTCGCTGCGGTGGCCACGGCTGTCGAGCAGGCAAATCCCACCGCCCGGACGGTGGTGGACGACCGTGCAGACGTGGTCTTCGCCGCGATGCGCCGAGGGATCCCGGTGCACGGTGTCCATCTGGGGGCATCTGATCTGCCGGTGCGGGACGCCCGGGAGATGCTCGGCCCCGACGCGATCATCGGGTTCACCACCGGCACCCTGGAACTGGTCCGGGCGGCCCAGCGCGACGTCGATGTCATCGACTACCTCGGGGCCGGCCCGTTCCGTCCCACCCCCACGAAGGACTCCGGCCGCCCACCGCTGGGGGTCGAGGGCTACCCAGCACTCGTGCGTGCCACAGCGCTCCCGATCGTCGCGATCGGCGACGTGACCCCCGACGACGTCCCCGCGCTGGCGAGCACCGGGATCGCCGGGGTCGCGATGGTCCGCGCGGTCATGTCTGCCGATGACCCGGCCGGCGTGGTGACCAGGGTGCTTGCCTGCTTTCCAGAAGCCGGCACACGCCCGAGTGACACCCGGACGGAGCGAATCAGTCCCTGACAGGGGTGATCGGCACCGCTCCTCGGAGCGTCGACCCGGAACCACCCCGCTGGAGAAGCCCCGCCGGTCCGAGCGACCCTGGACCTTTCGCACGGGTGTCAAGCCCTGGGACAGGCCCGCCTCCTGGGCCACGCGGGATTCAGAAGCGCACAGCTGCCAGGATGCCTTCCAGCTTCTCCCGAACAGATCTTGTCAATCTGTGCCGGCCCTGGCCGAGCTGCTCGAAGACTGCCCGGACCAAGTCGTCGTCGGTGGTGTTGTCGGGAAGACTCCTCACCACATCGAGCACCAGGTTCCGGAGTTCCTTCGGGTGGATTTCATCAATCTGGACATGGTCCAGGGCATTCCGCCGGTATCCGGTGAGCCCAGCCTGGGCCACATCCGAAGGCCAGACGTAACCATCCGGATCGGTCACGAAGTCCGCATCACCCAGCAGGTGGACAGTCTGCTCCTCACGGGTGGACGCCATGCGGGTGAATCCGAAGGCACGACAGATGAGGTAGTGGAATCTGCGCGCCTCGATCGGATACTCGCACGCACAGATCTCCCGCGCGACTGACCTCACCTGCTGACGGGCAAGATCATCCGTCTCGGCCCGATCCAGAGTCTCCTGGTCACCGACCAGATGTTCTGGCCAGGTGCTGAACTCGGTGATGGCGCCGGGAAGGCGAGCAGTTGACAGGGTGCCTGGGTCGGGGGGATTCGTTGCCGCCACGTCGGACGAGTTCACGCTCATCACACGCGTCGCCTGCACCGGCTCGAGCCGTCGGTCACCGGAACCCGACCCCGACTGCGCTGGTGGCTCAGCAGACGATTCCTCACCCGACCCGGTCCGCTGGGCAGCAGGCGTGACCGTGGTGGTCGCCTCTGCCGGGGGCACAGCAGGAGTGACCACGACCGGTCTGCTCTCCTTGCCGACCGTCGGATCGGGCCCGCCGAAGGGGACGTCCAGTCCCTGCCTGGCCATGACCTCGGGCTGACCGCCTCCGAAACCATCCGGTTGCCCAAACATGGTCATCGGCAGGCCGACATCACGGGTGTGACTCGGCCCGGGCGTGACGTCCGGTCGGTCCGTGACGGCGCGGACCTTCGTCCCCGCACGTGCCCGCTCGACCACCGTCACCAGTCGATCGAGCACCTCGTCGCGATCGTTGATCCACTCCGGCATCCAGACGCGCTCCACCGCAGGCCAGCCCATCATGTGAGCGAGCACGTTCTCCGGCAGTGCATCACGGTCGAAGACAGTCCGCCGCCTGCCCCAGTGCACACCGTCGAGCAGCACAGCGACAAGCGGGCGATCCGGATGGTCCTCAGCTGCGAGCACGAGGTCAATACGAAAGTCCGAAAGTCCTGCGTCCGTGGTGACCGCCAGACCACGTGCACGCAGGGCATCGGCGATCTCGTCACGATGCCGGTCCGTGACATGTGCCGTCCCGGCCTTCTCCCGGAGAGTCTGCGTACCAGATGCCGCGAGATCGAGGTACTCCCGCAAGTGTCCGAGACCCACTGATTCACTGCGTTCGACGTGCAATTCCGAGGGATCGAAGCTGCAGAAGAGAATCACCTGGCGACGTGCCCTGGTGATTGCCACGTTGAGCCGCCGCTCTCCGCCCTCCTTGTTGAGAGGGCCGAAATTCAGCGGAACAACGCCCTTCTCGTCGGCCGAGAAACTGAGTGAGAACAGGATGGTGTCGCGTTCGTCTCCCTGGACGTTTTCGAGATTCTTGACGAACAGGCCATCGGCGGCCTCCAGGCTCTCCGTGATCCTGGGATCATCGAGTTCGCGAAGCATCGTCTCGATGAGATCCCGCTGCTGACTGTTGAAGGTGACCACGCCGATTGACGGGGCCGTGGCGCCACACACGTCCAGACGAGACCGAATCTCGTCGACGACAGCCTGCGCCTCGATCGGGTTCGTGCGCAGCATCCCGCGGGTGACCTCGCCTCCGACATGACGGTGGAAGGTCCCGTCGACGCGACGGAACAGGATTCCGTAGCCCTGCGGGCCCTCGTGACCGCCGGGCGGTAGTGCACTGGGGAAGGACGACAGTCTGCCTTCGTAGTAGGCATGGTTCGAGAAGGCGATGAGGGGCTCGACCTGACTTCGGTAGTGCCACGAGAGCCAATGCCGTGGAACCTGGGCGGCCACGCACTCGCCGAGCACTGACTCCTCGTCGACCACGCCCTGATCGGTGACCTCTTCCTCACGCGTGAGCTCTGCGAATGATGTCGGGGGCAATTGCTGGGAATCACCGCAGACCACGACCGACCGCCCCCGCCCCATTGCCCCGACCGCGGAGGCAACCGTGATCTGGGACGCTTCGTCGAAGACCACGATGTCGAAGTCCTGACGATCAGCGGGAAAGAAGCGCGCAACGGAGTCCGGCGAGACCAGCACGCAGGGCTTGATGGCCGTCACCAGATCGCCGTACTGGGCGATGAGATCGCGGATCTTCCTTCCGCCACGCTTGCGCACCAGCTCGCGGTGCAGCTGGCCCATCCTGATGGATTCCCTTCCCAGCACCTCATCGCGATGTGCGAGCGCCTCCTGGAGAAGAACTCCGGGAAGCCCTCGACGGCCTCTCGTCGTGGCGTCCGAGAAGCGACGGACGAACCCACGCTGCCGCTCGGGGTCGAAGGCAGCGAAATTGGCTTGCAGACCCCGCTCGTCGAGAGAAGCTCGTGCCACACCCCTTTCGAAGGCGATGGGGAGCAGCCCTGGATCCACCTTCTTGGTGACCACCTCGCGAATCGCACCATCCAGACCCGCCGCGCGGAAAGGCACGAGCTCAGCGTTGATGTCGTTCCATGTCTGCAGTGCTCTGAGCCTGGCCGCCCGGTCCCCCGGCGCGGGCTCGCTGCTGAGCACTTCCGGTACAGAGACGTGTGCATCCGGTGCGACGGCCCGGAGCGACTCGGTTGCCGCCCGAAATCCTGCGAGCGACTCGGTCAGGGCCCCTCGGTCAGATCTGCCCATGAGACGTTGGACCAGGGCCTGTGTCGGCGTCGGCTCGCGACCGGGCGACGGGGCGATCCTGCTGAGTTGCCGATACCAGTCGAGTGCGCGGAAGACACGTTCACGAGCCTGGGGATCGTAGGGGGACCATCCGTCCTGCTCCCATCGCCACATGTCCGGCATCGACTTCTCGTACAGCCGGGCCGCGTCGACATGATTCTGTCTCAGTGCAATGAGCTCGTCGACGATGTTGAGCAACAGTCCGGCGTCCTGGGGCATGGGTTCGCCCGTCCGGTAACGGGCCAGCGGGGACAATGCCTTCTCGGCACGCTTGGTTCTCCCGAAGATGGCGTTCTTGGCATCGACCAGGCCCGAGCGGACGTCGTCGAGGGGACCCTCAAGAGCCTGGACGTGGTAGACGGCCCAGACCCCCGTGCGAATCTGCGCACAACTACGCATCTTGCTGTCGAGCAGATTGGCGTCCTGCCACCATTCCAGCTGGCTGATCGAGGAAAAATCCTTTGCCCCGAACCAGACTGAGCCGAGAGCCTCCGAGACCAGCTTGAGTGAGGACGGGTCTGCCGTGTCGACAAGCGCCCGGATGTCAGGATCGAGGGAGTCGTGAAGCGTCCTGAGCTTGTCGACGGCATCGAGCAGGGACGTGAGATCCGCATCCGGGACGGGAGCACGGAGGTACTGGAAGGAACCGATGTAGCGGGTGTCTTCGCGGGCAAGGGCCTGCCCGAGCCCCGCGCACGAGGCGCGCAGTGCGTCGACCTGGGTCTTCGTCAGCGCGGCCAGCGACTGGAACGGCACGTCCAGGGCGTAGTCGACATCATCGTTGACGAGCAGTCTCGTCCTCGCCTGGTAGAAGGAGAATCCGGCCGCATTCTCATCGTGGAGATGGTCCCGGTATTCCGCGAGCACGGTGCCAGAAGTCCTTGCCACTGCCTGTTGCGCACGGACACCCTCCTGGTCACTTTCCGGGTGCACGTCGAGCGAGCGCAGCAGGGACTGGCGTACAGCCGTGGCCCGCTGGCTGCGGTCGTGCAGGTTGAGAGCCAGGTCGGCGATCCCGCACTGCTCAAGTCGTCTCGCCACCACCTCCAGGGCTGCCTGCTTCTCGGCGACGAAGAGGACCCTCTTGCCATCCGCGACCGCGCGAACGATCACGTTCGTGATGGTCTGGGACTTCCCGGTTCCCGGCGGGCCCTCCACGACGATCGTGCGGCCACCCAGGGCCTCGGCCACGACAGCCGCCTGCGATGCGTCGGCAGGTAACGGGAGACGCTGCACCAGAGCATCGAGATCTGGGCGGGGCTCGCCCTGTGCCGGGTCCACGAACTCCTGATCTGCCTGATGGATCAGGTGGTGCACCAGGGGATTGCGCTCGATGGAGCCCCACGAATCCTCGAGGTCCTTCCACAGCCGGAAACTGCCGAACTTGAAGATGCCAAGATAGGCGGTCGCCTCGACATGGAACGGCAGCTGCTCACGGATCAACGTCTGACGTACCGCGTCGAAGGCGGCATCGATGTCGATCCCCGAACCGTCCTCCTCGGGCTCGGCCAACCCGGGGACGGCCAGCCCGAGATCGACCGAGAGCCTCTCCAGCAGCGAGTAGTTCGGAGTCGTCGTCCCCGTGGGGTCGATGGTGAGCCTGAACGGACTGCGTGTACTCCCTCGCACCAGCTCCACAGGAATGAGCACGAGGGGCGAGCGCACCTCGGTACCGCCAGTTGTCCACAACAATGTGCCGAGCGCCAGGTAGAGGTTGTTCGCACCTGTCTCCTCGACGAGCGTCCGGGCATCACCGGCGAGCTTCTGCAGGATTCGGTCATAGAGATCCGTCGTGAGATCGACCTCGACCTCCTGGTGCTCGGCAATTCGTTCGCCGAGCACCGGCGGATCGAGTTCCTCACGGAAGCTTCCGCCACGTCTCCGGACATCGGATGCCCGCTCCCCGCCGGCCCGCAGCTTGATCTCGTGTCCACCGTTGATGAGATCCTCAAAGCCCCCGATGAGGCTCTCAGGCACCGCCAGCTCGACGATCGAGTGCCTCTCCCGAGCACTCTGTGAGCAGTTGATGAGGCGATTGCGAAGGCTCAGGTCGAGCAGCTCTCGCTTCCAGACCTCGACCCGGTCCGGTGCAAGTCCGCGGTGGGGCCGCTCACGGCGGGAGGTCACCAGTTCCTCGGGCAGCACCGCGGTGGTGGCCCGCCGGGCCGCGGTGTAGGTGACTTCGACGACCTCGCCCTCGTCGGAGAGCCCCCGCGCCGGAAGAGGCGTGACTCCTCGTTCCCTCGCCTCGTGGACAGAGACGACGAATTCCACGCCCGAGCCGCTCGGTCCGATCTCATGACGCGCCTGGTTGTGCAAGCCCGCCAGCTCGGGCATCCGCGAGGCGGTCAACAATGTGGTCTCGACCAGACCTATCTCTCCCCTGTCGATCTGGTTGACCAGGTCCGCGGCGCCGACCGCCACCTGCTCGGCGGCGTGGTTCTCCACCTTCCAGTAGCCGAGCAGGGCGTGCCCGGGAAGGACGAAGAGCAGCGGCTGGATGTCCAGGAATTCGAGGGCCGAAGCGAGCAGGACAACGGTGTCCAGGCAGGTGCCCAGACGTCCCTCCAGAACGTCCTCGGCCGTACGGACGCGTTGCCCGGTGGTTCCCCAGCTTGTCGGTGGATTTGCGTAGGCGACGCCCCTGCCATGGACTGCTCGGCACAGTGCGGCGACGATCAGGTCGACGCGCTGGAGACCTGCCTGATAGCCCTCCAGCGCGCTGGACCCGGTGGACCTCTCGAGGAACGCTGCCGCTTCGCGGCACAGTGTCGGGATCTCCGGCTGCTGGGGTTGGACGAAAGTGGCCAGTGCCGCAGCAACGTCACCGGGCCGGCCCTTGAGAATCCATTGCCGGGCGGCAAGTACGAGTGGCCCCTCGAGGTTCTCTGCCCGCTCCGCGCCCCCGGCCCGCAGGGTGACGTGGACGGTCGACGTCACCTGTGAAGTCATCTGCAACAGGGCGGAGCGGTCGAGACGGAGCTCCACCTGCCTGGTGATTGCCTCGCTGAGAAGATCGACGCCGACGACATCGGAGTGTGCCAGAGGCGTGCCGTCGCTCTCGATCGAGATGTCGAGGGTGAGACCACCCACCTGGCCTGCGGTGCCCGGGCAGGTGGCCGCCATCACGACATGACCCTGTTCCGGGGTGCTGCCGTCGGGGGAATCCTCCCGCGCGGCCGCGGGATCAGCCCGGTTGCTGGCCGGTAGCGAGACGTGCACGAACATTGGGGGGAGCGTCCCCGCGCACGCCTCGGCGTAGGACAGCACCGGCGGCAGGTCGAGCTCGACCTCCACCGCGTCGAGAGGGGTGACGGCTACCTGCTGTGGGGCCCCCGGGGCGGAGCGCTCGGAGGCATGCGCGTGGGTCGTCCCAGCGGTGGTGGCCCCCGGGACGGGGACCGTGTCATGCGGTTGCCCCTGACCCTGGTGCGAGGCGCCCGCTGCTGCGAGCTCAGTGTTCCCCGGCCGGGACCAACTCGCCGCGAACTCCTCGATCAGTCCGGTGATCTCGGGAGCACCCCGGTTCGCACCGATGAGTCGCAGGACATCGCTCACCTCGGTGAGCACAGCCATTGTGCGATAACGGTCGAATGTGCCGCCGTGTGCGAAATCGTTGCGCGCATGTCGCAGGTCGTGGAGTTTCGACCTGAGTTCCGGCCCGCAGTCGATGATGGAGCGCCCGTCCGGGGCACGCTCCGTGAGTATCCGGATCAACGTGGACAGGTCATCGAAGTCGATGGCTCCGGTCGCGGATCCGGCGCCGGTCAACGCCTCCTGCAGCGTCCCGGAGCCCTGCCTGCCGAATCTGCCATCTCTGTTGGCCTGGTCGAGACGACGCATCACGTAGGTCTTCAGATGACGTGGCAGGATCACCAGCAGCGCACGATCGAGATAGTCCCTCTCGATGATCTCCACGTCCATGTCCCTTCGCACGTCGGGCGGCAACAATGCACGTCGACCGATACCCGTCGCGATCGATTGTCATCAGGCAACTCATCCGCATCCTAGTGAGCGGCACGGACAGACTTGTCCTCCCGCTGCACTCCGGTGAGGGAAGACACGATCTGTCGGTTGACGCACGGTGGAATGCCCACAGCGCCGTCCTGTGACGTACGCCGGCATTCGCGGGTCTGGGAGAACCCGGCCGCCTTGCCCGGATCGACCATCGTCCGGCCGCCCACTACCGTTGACACTCGTTGAGTCCTCGACGAACGGAGACGACCGGTGACCGAATTGCCAGCCCTGGACAGCCTGACCGACCCCACGCCACTGAGCCGCTTCATGGGCATCGAGACGCTGGAGGTCAGCCCCGAGCACGCGGTGGCCCGGATGCCGGTGGCCCCGAACACCCAGCCCTACGGACGGCTCGCCGGCGGGGCGACCATCCTGCTGTGCGAGGGCATCGCCTCGCGCGCGGCCTCGCTGCACGCCCGCGGGCTGGGCAAGATCGCCCTCGGCCTCGAGGTGAACACCACCCACCACTCCGGCGCGACCTCGGGCCACGTCACCGCGATCGCCGACGCGATCCATCTCGGGCGCACCGTCGCCACCTACAACGTGACGGTCACCGGGCAGGACGGCCGCCTGGTCAGCACCGCGCGGGTCAGCTGCATCCTCGTGGACACCCCGGCCCGGCCCTCCGTCCCGTCGCACTGATCCGGGACCGGCTCACTCGCGGTTCCAGGTGCTCGGGTCGATCGACCCGCGATAGGCAGGCAGTTGGACGGGGGCGTCGCCGGCCCGGAAGAAGTCCCAGGGCCTGGTCACCCCGGCAGTGCCCTCCCGTCTCACGCGGTGCACCTCGTCGTTGTCCAGGACGGCCTCGAAGACCCCCGGCCCACGTCCGTCCAGACCGGCGAGCACCTCGCCCTGCGGCCCGAACAGTGCCGACTCGCCGACCCCGCACGGCGCCGCCACGTTGACGGTCAGGAAGTTGACCTGCTGGGTGATCGCATTGGCCCGGGCGATCACCATCTCCTGCGCCCGGTCCGGGGTGGTCGTCTTCACGAGATTGAGGATGGTCTCGGCACCGAGCCAGGCAAGGTTGCGTGAGACCTCGGGGAACCACGAGTCGAAACAGATGCACAGCCCGAAACGCCCGACCCCCTCGATGTCGAACAGACCGAACCCGTCCCCCGGGGTGTACGGCTCGCTGGGGCGCCAGGGGAACAGCTTGCGGCAGCTGACCACCGGCGTGCCGTCCGGGTCGAACACGACGGCGGTGTTGAACAGCTCGCCACCGGGCCCCCGCTCGCACAGGCTGCCCGGCACCAGCCAGACCCCGAGCCGGCGGGCGATCGCCGAGAGCTGGTGGACCCGCGGCCCGTCCAGCGGCTCGGCTGCGGCCTGCAGCACCTCGGCCCTGGCCCGATCCGGCTGGCCGTCGGCAAACAGGTGCAGTTCGGGGAAGACGAGCATGCCGACGCCCGGATACTCGTCGAGCAGTCCCCGGCAGGACTGTTCGAAGACAGCGGTCGAGGTCCCGATCTCGATCGGTACGGCCTGGCAGGCCAGTGCGGTCAGCTCATGCGCCATGCCGGCCAACCCTCACTCCACGTCCTCCATCTGCGGCGGGGGACGGTGGAAGCCCCGGGTCAGGTAGGTGAGCACGCAACAGCCGATGAACAGCCAGCTTCCCCCGACCACCAGCGCGGCAGTGTCGAGCTGGGTGAGCAGGGCGAAGATGACCAGCACGCCGAGGGCGGGGAACAGATAGCCGGTGACGAATCCGGTTGTCCGGCCGTCCGCGAGGTGCTTGCGGGTCAGCGCGATGGCCGATACGTTGACCATCGCGAAGGCGACGAAGGCTCCGAAGTTGATGAACGAGGTCGAGGTGCTCACGTCGAGGAAGCATCCGATGAGGCCGATCACCGCCACCACGAGGATGGCATTGCGAGGCGTGTGCGTGCGCTTCGAGAGGACCCCGAAGAACCGCTTCGGCAGCACCCCGTCGCGTCCCATGACGTACATCAGCCGCGAGGCCGAGGCCTGCGCCGCGATCCCGGAGGCGAACTGGCCGACGATCAGACCGGTGAGGAAGACGGCGGACAGCAGCGCGCCACCGATGCCCTTGGCGATCTCGAAGGCGGCGGAGTCGACGTCGATGACCTGGACGAGCGGATGGACCAGCTCGGTGAAATAGGTCGACACGACGAAGATGCCGCCACCGATCAGGGCGGTGAGCATGATCGCGCGCGGAATGGTGTGGTGCGCGTCCACCGTCTCCTCGGTGAGCGTGGTCACCGCGTCGAAACCGAGGAAGGAGTACGCAGCGGTGGCAGCACCTGCGGACAGCGCCAGCAGGCTGGCGGGCTGACCGGTGAACGGCGCGAGGCTGAGCAGCGACTCGCCGTGATGGCTCACGGCGTAGATCGCGAAGATCGTGAACAGCGCGATGACGAGCACCTCGATCGCGAGCAGGACAAGATTGGCCTTGTCCGCCACCTTGATGCCGAGGATGTTGAGCGCGGTGGTGACCACGATGAACATGAGGATCCATGCCCAGTCAGGAACAGCCGGGAACTCGGCATTGAGATAGGACGCACCGATCAGCCAGATGACCATCGGGATGAAGACGTAGTCGAGCATGGAGCCCCAGCCCACCAGGAAGCCGAGGTGATTGCTCACCATCTTGCGCACATAGGTGTACGCCGAACCGGAGGTCGGGACCTCGCGCGCCAGCCGCCCGTAGCTGTTCGCGGTGAGGAGCATTGCGATGAGCGCGATGAGATAGGACCCGGCGGTACCGCCGTTGGACTTCTCGGAGATGACCCCGAAGGTGCCCAGCACGATGATCGGAGCCAGGTAGGCAAGCCCGAAGGCGAGCACCGAGTGCAGCTTCAACTGCCTGTTCAGGCCCGGGCCACCCCCCGGCTTCGCGGCCTGTGGCGCCTCTTTCGGCGTGGAGTGGATACTCATCGCTGACACTGTGGTCCGTCCTTCCCTCAACAGCCTCCACTCGAGCGGGGGCGGGGCGCATCACCGGACTGGAGACGTGCGCCCGCCACAGAATAGGGAGCTGAGCGGCTCTCGCAGCCCGATTCCACGGCTGTTACCTGGTTTTAACAAAGCGCGCGTCCGTCATCCGGGCGGTGATCCGTGCACAGCGCGACGATGGATCACCAATCAGCAGCGCGAGGATGGATCACCCATCAAGTGGGTACTCCCACACGAATGATGATCCATCACGTCGGGCACGCCGTGGGCCACCTGCGGACCAGGCGCGGCGCAGCTGCGGACCAGGCGCGGCGCACGGATGGATCACCCATCAAGTGGGTACTCCCACACGAACGGTGATCCATCACGTCGGGCCGACGGCCGACCCGAGCTCACACTGCCTCGACGCCCCTCACGAGGCGACGGCCACCGCGTCCTCCAGCAGCTCCCGGACGGCGCGCACAGCCTCGCTGGTGGAGCGCACCGCGTTGAGCTGATTGGCATCCCGCGCGCCACCGACGACCCTGAAGGGCACCCCGCTGGCCTCCAGCGCCGCCAGGTCGAGGGTCTCGGCAGGATCCGAGCCGACGGCCACCACCACGGTGTCCACGGGAATGCGACGCACCTCGCCCTCGACCTCCAGCTCGGCCACGTGCTGCCTGATCCGGCGCAGTGAGGCCTGCTGCAGGAACTCGGCATTGGCCGCGTAGAGATCGCCCAGCGGGATCCAGCGGGTGGTCGGACTCGTGCCCGCGGCGAAATGCCTGGTGCCGCGGCGGATGAGTGTCATCGCGCCGGACATCGGCAGCAGGCTCGCGGCGACATCCACCGCCACACCGCCACCACCGATGACCAGGACGCGCCCCAGACCGGCCCTCGGATCCGCCGCAGCGGGTGCTCCGGCCGGACCGGCAGCCTCGCCCCCCACGTCCGGCACGCCCGCCGACGAGACCGCCGTCGCGTCCCCGGCAGCAAGCTCGAGTGCGGACGCGTAGTCCAGCACCCGCACCGAGTCATCGGCGTCGAGGTCGAGACCGCGCGCCACCACCCCGGTTGCCACCAGCACCGCGTCGAAACCGGACAGTTGCTCGATCGTCGGAGCAAGCCCGGTGACCAGCGTGGCACCGAGCTCGTCCAGACGGCTCACCCAGCTGCTGATCGCATTTCCGTAGTCCTTCTTGGCGCGCACCAGCGCGGCAAGCCTCAGCTGCCCGCCGAGCCGTTCGCTGCGCTCGAAGACCGTCACCCGGTGCCCGAGCGAGGCGGCATCGAAGGCCCCGCACAGACCGGCCGGCCCCGAGCCCACGACCGCGAGCCGCTTCACCGCCCCGCTGCGCTGCCTCGGCAGCTCCGTCTCGACGCCGGCCCGGGGATTGACCAGGCAGGAGACCGGCTTGCCCCACAGCGAGTGGTCGATGCACGCCTCGTCGCAGCCGATGCAGGCGATCGCGGTGTGCCCCGGCCCGCTCGCCACCTGCGGATCGGCGAGGAAGGGACGCGCGAGCGCCACCGCGGTCAGCGCGGACCCGGCCAGCGCCTGTTCCGCCTCGCCGTAGTTCAGGATCCGGTTGCTGCCGATCACCGGCGTCCCGGGCACCGCGCGGGCCACCCGGTCGTCGATCGAGAGCCACGCGCCGTGCGGCACGGAGAACTGCACCGTCGGTGTCGTCGACTCGTGCCATCCGACGCCCACGCTCAACGCATCGGCACCCGCCGCGACCAGCACCCTGGCCAGCTCGTCGACCTCCTCGGGGGTCGAGGAACCGGGCATCAGGTCGTCGCCGGACAGCCGCACGGAGACGGGCAGATCGGTCGCCGCCCGCACCGCCGCCACCACAGCCTCGGCGAAGCGCTGACGCCGCACCGGGTCACCGCCCCACTCGTCGTCGCGCTTGTTCGTCCGGGGCGAGCAGAACTCATTGATGAGATATCCCTCGGACGCGGAGATCTCGACCGCGTCGTACCCGAGCTCCCCGGCATGACGGGCCGCGCCGGCGAAGGCCGCGATGACCGATTCGATGTCCTCGACGGTCATCTCGACCGGCTCGACGCCGCGAGCCGCACGCCACGGGATCGCGGTGGGCGCGATCGGGGGCTCGCCGGGTCCGCCCGGTCCGCGCGAATAGCGCCCGGCGTGGAACAGCTGCACGGCGATGAGCCCGCCGGCCTCGTGGACGCAGCGGACCGACTCGGCCAGCGGCGCGTCCACCTCGGGCAGCCCGAAGACGATGTCGTCACCCACCGAGCGGCCGCGCAGCTCCACCGCATAGCCGCCGGTGATGATCAGCCCGGCACCGCCCTCGGCGCGCTCGCGGTAGAAGGCGCCGAGCCGGCGTCCGTCCCGCTCGAAGCCCGCATGCATGCTGCCCATCAGCAGCCGGTTGGGCACCGTCAGCGGGCCGAACTGCCAGGGGCTGGCGACGCGCCCGACCCGTGGTGCGCCGGGCTCGGCGTCACCGGAGACCGGACGCCCCATCACTTCTCCGCGTCGTGGGAGGGCCGCTCCACCGCCTCGCGCAGCGGCGAGGTGGTGTCCGACCAGTACGGCGGGGCGACCACGGTCAGCCCGCCGTCGACGTGGATCACCTGGCCGGAGATGTAGCTCGCGTC
>JBAQVA010000142.1:0-3251 GCA_049297835.1 Propionibacterium sp. | reverse complement strand
CGCGCTTTCAGTTCCTCGACCCCACCTCGGCGCGCTCGTTCTGGGGCGACCAGTCCGACCGGATGAACCATGATGCAGTGGCGATCTTGCGCGCCGAAGCAGGACGAAATCCCTATGACAAGGCTCTCAGCAATCTGGTCGGGGAGCTGTCCACCCGCAGCGAGGACTTCCGGCGGCTGTGGGCGAACCACGACGTGCGGTACCACCGCTCGGGAACCAAGACCTTCCACCACCCAGCCGTGGGAACGCTCCAACTCGACTACAAAGCGCTCGTCCTCCCCGGCGACACCGGCCTACAGGTGAATGTGTACACCGCCCCCATCGGCTCACCCTCACATGACGGCCTCACCCTGCTCGCATCCTGGGCTTCAGACGCGATCAAGGAACTCCCCCTACCGGTGGAAGCAATGGAGCGCTGCGGGAACAGGCGACCACGGGTCGCGAGGCTAGTTTCCGCGTGGAATCAAGGCATCCGCGAGGGTGCCGACTCTGCCGGAGAGTTGGACGGCCGGCGGATCGGCGTGTCGGCGGAACCAAAGAAACGACCTCGAACACGGCTTACGGACAAGGAAGTGGACGCTATGCGAACAGCCCGCGAGCAAGGCGCCGGCGTCAACACGCTGGCGCGTCAGTTCGGCGTTCACCGGGGCACGGTGTGGGCCAAGATACGGCGTACGACAGGCTGATGAACCGGCCTTCGCATGAGGAGGTGGCCCCGCCGCTTTATGTCTGCACCGGCTGTTTCGCGGTAGGCGGACGGCGCAACAGGGCTTGGTACTTCTCTGCGGTATCCACGGCCTCGGCCATCCGTTCCACGAGTTTCGACCGATATACGAACTGCTTGAAGGCGGGCGAGTAGAGGCAGTAGCCGTCCGATTTCGACAGCTGCTCCTTGTCACCACTCTTCGCTGGGCCAATCTGCCAGGCTTTTCGGACAACCGTGAAGTCATTGACGCTGAACTTGAAGGCGATACGCTCCTCCACGGCCGCCGCGGCTGCCTTGGGGAGCATCTCGTCACCGTGGATCGCCTCTCGGTACTTCTCCGCCACGATCACGCTGCCGTCTTGCCCGAGGAGTGCCTGAAGCTCTTCCTCGCTAAGGTCGTCCTGGCGAACGAAGTTGAGCGCAAGGTCCGCCTCCGTCTTTGGCCCCTTCATCGGAAGCAAGAGGAGTCGGTAGGCGAATCGCTCATCGCTTCGGATCTCCTCCGGCAGGCCGACTTGGAACTCAGTGATGAAGTTCGAGACGGTAGCGGGCAGTCCACGTCGGAGGTTGCGTTGCTCCTCGTATCTCGACGGGCTGAGGGACTGTACGAAGACGGGGAACTTCAGTTCGGAGCCCAGCGTCTCACGGGAGCCGAACCTCCGCACCAGTTCTGCCTCGAAGTTGATGATGCAAGCGTGCGCTTCGGCTGCGGTCGCCACCAGTACAGAATCTTGGAAGCGGTGTTCGACGTGGTTTCGCAGTCCGACAAAGAACTCGACGTTTGCTCTGATCGGGTCGTTGTCCTTGAACTCGTGCTTCAGGCACTGGCTCAGGTCCCAGGTCTTCTTGGAGCCATCCGGGTTTCGCTTGAAGATGCGTCGACCGCCCGATTCGCGGTAGAAGATCTCGGATTTGCGGCGCATGCGGTCAGCGTGAAGTAGGTTCTGCCAGGCGAGGTGAATGTGGACGATGAAGTCGCTGAAGCTGGTCAAGTCTCATGAGGTGGTGTTCTTTGATCAGGCGGTCAGGGGCAGAGCGTGAGGCTGGGGCTCATCGGTGTTGGTGAGGGCGTCGACGAGGCGGCGCATGGAGGTCTCGGAGAGGTAGCGGCGTTCCCCGTACTGCCATTCCTCGTGCTGCTCCTGGAGCACGGCTCCTACCAGCCGGGTGACCGATTCACGGTCGGGGAAGATCTGGACCACGTCGGAGCGGCGTTTGATCTCCCGGTTGAGCCGTTCGATCGGATTGTTGGACCAGATCTTGACCCAGTGCTCGGGCGGGAACCCGGTGAACGCGGTCAGGTCGGGCTCCGCGGCATCCATCATCTTTGCGATCTCGGGGAACGGGCCGGCCAACGATTCGGCGACTTGGCGGTACTGGGCCTTCAGCGCGTGCGGGGTGGTCTGGGCGAAGACCGCCGAGATCAGGGCGTTGACCGGCTTGGCCGCTCTACTGCCGAGCTTCTGGGTCACATTGCGGGCGAAGTGCACTCGGCATCGTTGCCAGCCGGCGCCGGGCAGGATGGCCTTGACCGCATTACGGATGCCACCGTGGGCATCCGAGGTGACCAGCACGACACCGAGGGGATCGGTCTCGGTGGAAACCTTGAGACCCCGGTCGCGCAGGCTGCGCAAGAACTGTGTCCAGAAGTCGGTGGACTCGGTGTCCCCCACGCTCATGCCCAGGATCTCGCGGCGTCCCTGCCCCGAGACCCCGGTGGCCACCACCACGGCCTGAGAGACCACGCGGCCGTGCAGGCGCACGTCGAGGAAGGTGGCATCCAGGTACAGGTAGGGGAACCAGGTGTGGTCCAGTGGGCGAGTGAGGAACTCGGTGACGGTCTGATCGATGTCGTCACACACTCGGGAGACTGTGGCCTTCGAGATCCCCGACTCGTTGCCCAGGGCGTGCATCAACTGGTCGACCTTGCGGGTGGAGACCCCGTCGACCCAGGCTTGGGCGACCACGGCGTAAAGGGCCTTGTCGACCCGGCGGCGGGGGTGGAGCAGGGCCGGGAAGAACGATCCCTGACGCAGTTTGGGGATCTCCAGGTTCACCTCGCCGGCCGGGGTCTCCAGGGTCTTGGATCGGGACCCGTTACGCCTGGTCGTTCGGGCGGAGCTGCGTTCGTAGCGACCGGCACCGATCTTGGCGGTGGCCTCGGCGTCGATCAGGTCCTGCAGGCCGGCCTGCAACAGGCGACGGAAGACTTGGTCGTGGGCCATGTCAGGATCGTCGAGGAGTTCCGTGAGCAGGGTTGACAGGGCAGACTGGTTCTGGGTCATCGCGGTGGCTTCTTTCTAGATTCTTGGTCGTTGATAGAGACGGGTACCGCGGTGACCCCTCAACGTCTCAGACCCGCTGGTCGAGCGCCCCAGCGATCACCACAGATTTGACACCACCATAAGAGACGCGATCAGGACAGTTCTGCGGGTCTGGATCATGGCCTCTCCTGAGGGGCGATGGTGGCGGCGCGCCGTAGCTGGGCACCGTGGTGGAACTGATCCAGATTATGAGGTGTGCTGGGCCCCGGGTCGCGAATGTT
>JBAQVA010000141.1:0-2855 GCA_049297835.1 Propionibacterium sp. | reverse complement strand
CGGCTCGCCCTGCTGCCCGTGCAGCGCTCCGCCGTGCGCGAGCTGGCCCAGCTGAGCCACACCGAGTCCGCCTACTCCAACGACGTCTTCCTCGA
The DNA here is from genome assembly GCA_049297835.1 of Propionibacterium sp. Taxonomy (GTDB): domain Bacteria; phylum Actinomycetota; class Actinomycetes; order Propionibacteriales; family Propionibacteriaceae; genus Propionibacterium. Next base: position 2,760 of record JBAQVA010000141.1, on the reverse strand, counting down.
ATCGATGCCCTCGGAGCTGTGGGACCGCCTGCGCCGGGCGGTGACCGCCGGCGTCTCGCTGCTGCACAAGATCGGTGAGGGTTCGTGGGCGCCGGTGATCCTTGATCCGGAGCCGGTCGACCTCGCAATGGACCTCATCGCGGCACCGGACGGCGACGGCTACCGCTTGCGCACCGTCCTGCAGGACTCCGACGGCACACACCCCTATCGCTCGGCCTGGACCCTGCTCGGCACCCCGGCGCACGGCGTCCTGCGCGAGGCGCCCCGCGGGGCGCTGCGGCTGACGGCCTTCACCCGCAGCGTCGACGAGTCGCTGCGCAGCCTGCTCGGCGAGGCCAGCGAGCTGAACCTGCCTGCCGACGACCTGCCACGGTTCCTCGGCCTGTACGCGCCGGTGCTGCGCTCCCGCCTCGCGCTGGGCAGCAGCGATGACAGCACCGACATCGACGCACAGCCGCGCCCGAGGCCGTGGCTGCAGGTGCGCTTCACCTCCCGGCACAGCGCGAACGTGCTCGTCGGCGTGGCCCTCGAGGCGGACGGGCAGATCACCCGGCTGGGCCCCGACGAGACGAACCCGGCGTCGGGCGACGAGCTGCTGGCCGTGAGGCTCGCGAAGCTGCGCGCGCTGATCGGCGACGAGGACCGCACGGAGCTCGAAGGCCGCGAGATGCTGAGTTTCGCGAGTCACGCCCTGCCGGGCGTCGAGGCGGATGGCACGACCCTGGTGGACGTGCTCGGAAGCCGTCCTGACTACGTGGAACTGACCGGGGCCCCTCAGCTGCGGCTGACGATGGCGGAGGACGACTCCGACGAAACCCCCGAGCGGACCGCCCACACCGCCACCGAGGAGGCGACGCTGCGCCGGCCCACGGACTGGTTCGACCTCGACATCCAGCTCAAGGTCGGCGACGAGGAAGTGCCGGTTCGCTCGCTGCTCGGCGCGCTGGTCTCGGGCAAGGACTACCTCGTGCTCGACACGGGCGAATGGCTCAGCCTCGACCAGCCCGAGCTCGACCCGCTGCGCAAGCTGCTCGCCGAGGCGGCGACCCAGGTCGATCCCGAGACCGGCAAGCTCGGCATCAACCGCTGGCAGGTGGGGATGTGGCAGGAGCTGGAGAACAGCGGCGTCATCGTCGAGCAGTCGGCGCGCTGGCGGCGCAGCGTCCAGGCCGTGGTCGACCTCGAGGCGCGTCCACGCCCCGAGGTGCCGGCCGGCATCCACGCCAGCCTCCGCGACTACCAGGTCGAGGGCTTCCAGTGGCTCTCGACGCTGTGGGACGCACGGCTGGGTGGGATCCTCGCCGACGACATGGGCCTGGGCAAGACGTTGCAGACGTTGTGCCTCGTCGAGCACCTGCGGGTCAGCGGCGAGCTGACCGCTCCGGTGCTGGTCATCGCCCCCACCTCGGTGATGGGCGCCTGGAAGGGCGAGGCCGCGAAGTTCTGCCCGAGCCTCGAGCTGGCCACGATCGAGCGGACGAGCTCGAAGTCCGGCCAGAGCCTGCGCGAGGCGATCGGCACCGCCCAGCTCGTCATCGCCTCCTACACGCTCACCCGCCTGGACGCCGAGGAGTTCCAGTCGATGACCTGGAGCGCCGTCGTGCTCGACGAGGCGCAGTTCGTGAAGAACCACCAGGCGAAGACCTACACCGTCATCCGCGAGCTGCGGGCGCAGATGCGCCTGGCGATCACCGGCACGCCGCTGGAGAACTCGCTGATGGACCTGTGGTCGCTGCTGTCGATCGCGGCCCCGGGTGTCTTCCCCGATCCGGGCCGTTTCACCGCCCACTACGTCAAGCCCATCGAATCGGGCGGGCAGCCGGAGCTGCTGGACCAGCTCAAGAAGCGCGTCCACCCGCTCGTGCTGCGCCGGACCAAGAGCCAGGTGGCAGCCGAACTGCCGCCCAAGCAGGAGTTCGTGCTGCCCGTCACGCTGGGCCCCGAGCACCGCAAGCTCTACGACCGTCAGCTGCACGCGGAGCGGCTGCGCACGCTGGGGCTGTTCGCGGACGCCGGCAAGCACCGCATCGAGATCCTCGCGGCCCTCACCCGCCTGCGCCAGCTGAGCCTTCATCCCGGGCTCATCGACTCCTCGAAGAAGTACGTCGAGTCGGCCAAGATCGAGAGCCTCGTCGAGCACCTCAAGGCGCTGCGCTCCGAGGGCCACCGGGCGCTGGTGTTCAGCCAGTTCACCAGCTTCCTGCACCTGGTCCGGGACCGGCTGACCGAGGAGAAGATCAGCTGGGAGTACCTGGACGGGCGCACCCGTCACCGCGACGAGCGGGTCCAGAGCTTCAAGGACGGCGACTCCACGGCCTTCCTCATCAGCCTCAAGGCCGGTGGCTTCGGACTGACCCTCACCGAGGCCGACTACGTCTTCGTCCTCGACCCGTGGTGGAACCCGGCGGCCGAGACCCAGGCGATCGACCGCACCCACCGGATCGGCCAGGACAAGCAGGTGATGGTCTACCGGATGGTCTGCGTGGACACGATCGAGGAGAAGGTCGTGGCGCTGCAGGAGCACAAGCGGGAGCTCTTCGACCAGGTCCTCGGCGACGAGGCACTGGCCTCCGGGGCGATCAGCCTGGACGACATCCGCAGCCTGCTGGCCTGATCGGACGGGCTGGCATCGCTCAGCCCTTGTCCGCCCCGGCCAGCATGCCCTTCATGAAATACCTCTGCAGGAATATGTAGGCGAACACCACGGGCAGCACACCGATCAGCGAACCGGCCACCGCGGCGTTGACCTGCGAGCCCTGG
>JBAQVA010000140.1:0-5113 GCA_049297835.1 Propionibacterium sp. | reverse complement strand
GAATCGAAGACCAGGGGCACGAAATAGCGGTCCCCCTCCCACATCGGCAGTTCCCCCAGGGCGTCGATGGGCTGCCAGCTGAGCGGGCCCTCCTCGTTGGCCTCGGGGATGTCACCGTGCCAGGCATCGACCAGGAAGATGAACCCGAATTGGTCGGAGCCGTCGGGATTGAACCCGGGCCAGCTGACCGTGCCGCGCAACTGCATCGAGTCGACCTCGAGATGGGCCTCCTCACGCAGCTCGCGGCGCATGCCGGCCACCACGTCCTCATAGCGCTCGACCTTGCCGCCGAGCCCGTTGTACTTGCCCAGCTGGTCGTCATCCGAGCGGGCGATGCGATGCACCATCAGCACCTGACGCCGATCGGGGCTCAGGATGAACGCCAGGGTGGTGAGCGTGGGCGTGATCATGTCCGCGCTCCCCCGGCTCCGCCCCGACCCACGACGGGCGTGGCGATTCCCTGCTCAGGCAAGGGGATCCCAGCTCGGCAGGATCGTCGGTTCGGTGTCGAGCGCTGCGCGCACATCCTCCGGCAGGTCGGTGACCGGCACGACCACCTGGTAGACGTATTCGTCGAACCAGGAGTCGTTCATCGTCCAGTAGCCTTTCTCGCCCACGGTGTCGCCCCACGAGTTCTCGACGCGCCAGCGACGCGGCTCGCCGTCCACCAGGTCGACGCCGGTCAGGCACATGGCGTGCGTGGGGGCCGAACTGCGCGTGGTGAGCCGCTCGGCCTTGTCCATGGCCAGGTCCACGCCGTAGACGCCCTCGTAGTCGTGCAGGTGGGCGTCCCACACGCCCAGGTCCTTGTCGAACTGGGCCTTCACATCGCAGGCGAACCACACCGGCTGGCCGGCCTTGACGGCGGCGATGGCAGCGTCCTTGAGCACCTCGAGCTCGGCGGTCACGTGGTTGGCGGTGCGGGCCCCCACCGCACGATTGCTGCGGTCGATGCCGTACAGCGTGTGGAGGCTGATCTCGGGACGCGGATCATGCGCGACCACCGCCCACACATCGGGATCGGGCATGTACTTCTCGGCGAACTCCCGCGGGGTGAGCGTGCCGACGCGGGTGAAGTCGCCGTCCTTGTTGCGGTACTGCCAGACGAACTCGGTGGGCGGCACGCCGAGGTGGGTGGCCAGCATGCGGAAGGCGGCATCCATCGTCTCCAGGCGCACGGCATCGGGGTCGTCGCCCATCTCGATCGCCCGGCGCAGGCGCAGGGTCGCGCGGCGCAGGAGCTCCGAGAGGTGCTTGTTCATCGCCGCCGAATTCGCGGCCGAATCGGTATCGGGCATCGCATACTTGGGCACCAGGCCGTACTTGGACACCAGGAAGGTGAACTCGGGCCACCAGCCACCGTCACCGATCGGCGACGCGAGCAGCTCGGCCACCTCGCGGTCGTCGAGGCGACGATCGGCGTCGGCGATCATCTGGGCCAGGAACCAGTTGGCCTTCTCGAGCTTCGAGTAGAAGAAGATGAAGTTCTGGCTGAACTCGAAGTCGGGCACCTCCAGCTGCTTGATGGCCGCGGCGCGCAACACATTGAGTCCGGCGAACGCCCAGCACCGTCCGGAGCGCTTCTGGTCGGTGATCGCCGCGTCCTTGATGAGATCGCTCATCGACGAATCGATCGAGGTGACCACCGTGCGATCGAGCGAGAGCTTCTCCACGTCCGTGGTGGCCACGGCATTGCCCATCACGCGGGCCGCGCTGTGCCCCAGGAAGTCCTTGGCGGCCGTGTCGGCCCATGACGGATCGAGCACGCGGGCCTCATCGAGGGCGGCCAGTGAGCCCTCCACCGCAGTGGTGGCCAGCAATTCGTCGGCCTGCGACGGCTGCCCGGTCGGCTGGGCTGCGGCGCCCTTCGGCTTGGTGGTGGGCGTCTTCGCCCGATCGGTGTTCTCGCTCATGGGTCCTCATCACGTCGGTGCGTCACGCCGCGGAATCGCAGCGGCGTCGGCTCCAGCGGCCATCGCCGCGGATGATTCAACGGTAGCCGCCCACCGAACCGGCCACCGCAGGCCAAGGGGCCCCGGTAGGACCGGATGGTCCGGCCGGGGCTCCTTGGCACGGGCGCGTGCGCTGCGGGAGCGCTACTCCTCGGTGCGTCCGGACTGGCGACGCACGGCCAGTCCGCTGAACAGCATCTGGGTGGCCAGTGAGGCCCCGACTCCCTCACCGGCGCGCAAGCGCAGGCTGACCAGCGGCTCCAGGCCCAGGCGGGTGAGCACCGCACCATGGGCGAATTCACGGCTGACCTGCCCCGCGATGAGATAGGACTGCACGGCCGGGTTCACCTCGACCACGGCCAGGGCCGGCACGCTGCCCGCCAGTCCGTCGAGCACGACGGTGGAGCCGGCCTCCACGGCGCCCAGGATGACGCCTGCGAGCACGGCGAATTCGGGGCCGCCGACCTCCGCCAGCGCGAGGGCCGGATCGGCACGCAGCGCGGTGATGTCGGTGCGGGCGAAGATCGCGCGCAGCACCTCAGCCTTGTGCTCCACCATCTTGGCGTCGGAGCCGGCGCCGATCCCGGCGGCCTGCTCGGGTGTGATGCCGGTGAACACGCATGCCAGCGCGGAGGCGATCGTGGTGTTGCCGATGCCGATCTCGCCCAGGCAGACCACACCGCGCTGCGCGGCGCGGGCACCGAGTTCGCGTCCCCGGGTCACCAGGCGACGAACATCGGCGGTGGTCATGGCCGGGGTGTTCACCAGGTCGCCACGCACGTCCTCGGGACGGGCCAGTTCGCAACCGGCGACCGGGCCGCCGTCGATGCCGGCGTCGACCACCATCACGTCGAGTCCGGCGCTGCGAGCGGTGACCACGCCCACGGCGCGTCCCTCCAACGCGGCCTCCATCACCTGACGGCTGACTGACTGGTCGAAGGCCGACACCTTGTGAGCGTTCAGCGGGTGGTCGGCACCCACGAGCACCAGGGTGCCGCCGGTGACCTGGTCGCCGCTGGCAGCCACCAGGCGGTCAAGTGCCTGGTCGAGCTTGCCGAGCGATCCGGGTGGGGTGAGCAGCTTCTCGCCCTTGTCGCGCGCATCCACCACCTGTTGGGGGCTGGGCGCGTGCACATCGGACCACAGCACCGAGCTGGGATCGTCGGGGATGGGCCGGGTGATCAGTGATTCCACCGGCTCGGCCGGGGCCATGCCGGCCAGGGCGGACACCGGCGGCTCGGGGCCGTTGTCGGGCCAGCGGTCGGTCATCACCACCTGGTCGAGGGGCAGCTTGTGCGACCAGGCACGCCGCTCCAGCCCCGGGTAGGGCGGACGTTCGTTGGGCCAGCCCAGGCACAGCCAGCCGAGCGTCGTGACGCCCTCGGGGAGGTTCAGCAGGCCGGCCAGCTCGTCGGGCTGCATCAGCGTGACCCAGCCCATGCCGAGTCCCAGCGCACGGGCCGTGAGCCACATGTTCTCGATGGCCGCCGCGCAGCTCCACATGTCGGCGTCGTGGAAGGTGTTGCGGCCCAGCACCCCGGCAGCGGGGGCGCGACGATCGCAGGCCACCACGATGCCCAGGGGCGCCTCCCGGATGCCCTCGAGCTGCAGGTCGAGGAGCCGCTGGGAGCGTTCTGCGGTGAGCTGACGCGACTGGCGCATCCGCTCACGATCCGACATCAGCGCGGCACGCTCGCGGGTGCGACGATCCTTGACGATGATGAAGCGCCAGGGCTGCGACTGACCGACGCTGGGGCCGCCATGGCCCGCATTGAGCACCTCGCGCACCAGCTCGTCCGACACGGGGTCGGGACGGAAGCGGCGAATATCGCGACGGGCACCGATCACCCGGTCGAGGGCCGCCTGAGTGGCTTGGTCGAAGGCCCAACCACTCACATCACGGTCGCGCTCGTTGACCGATGAGTCGTCGCCCACATTCGGGACGGGACGTTCGAACAGGTGGTCGCCCGGCAAGGGCTCGTCAGCGGGGTTTGTCGTCTCGGGATCACGCGCCTCATCACTCATGGCGAACAGCCTAGTGATGGGCGGCGTCCCGACGGTGACGACCCCCGCGTCATGGGTGCCCAGGTCCTGCTCGACCGGGCACCCGCGCCCTCAGGCGGCGGGCGGCACGACCACGGTCTCGACCGGCAAACCGGAATTGGCCGCGATCGTCAGCCCGCTGGGGGCCAGGCCGGCCTTCACCACCTGCGCACCCAGGCAGGCGATCATGGCCCCGTTGTCGGTGCACAGGGCCGGACGCGGATGCCGCAGCTCGATGCCTGCCGACGCGGTGCGGGCCGCCAGCAGGCCCCTCAGGCGCGAGTTCGCCGCCACACCCCCACCGATGATCATGTGAGTGATGCCGTGGAACTGCGCCGCCGCCACCGCCTTGGCGGTGATCACATCGGCCACCGCCTCCTGGAAGCTGGCGGCCACGTCGTTGAGGGGCACCTCGTCCCCTGACAGGCGACGGGTCTCCACCCAGCGGGCCACGGCGGTCTTGAGGCCCGAGAAGCTGAAGTCGAAGCGATGCTTGACCATGTCATGGCCGGCGGTGAGGCCCCGCGGGAAGCGGATGGCCTTCGGATCACCCTGCTGGGCGGCCTTGTCGATCACCGGGCCGCCGGGATAGGGCAATCCCAGCAGGCGCGCCACCTTGTCATAGGCCTCCCCCGCGGCATCGTCGATCGTGGTGCCCACCTCGGTGATGCCGCCGGTGATGTCGTCCACCTTGAGCAGTTGGGTGTGCCCGCCGCTGACCAGCAGCGCCAGGCAGGGCTTGGCGATCGGGCGTGCCGGCTCGTCGTCCGGATGGTCAAGCAGGTCGACCGCCACATGGCCCACCAGGTGGTTGAGTCCGTACAGGGGCTTGTTCAGGCAGGCGGCCAGCGCCTTGGCGGCCGCCACGCCCACCACCAGGGAGCCCATCAGTCCGGGTCCGGCGGTCACCGAGACGGCGTCCAGCTCGGCAAGGTCGATGTCGGCGGTCTCGATGGCGCGTCGCAGGGTGGGGCCGATCGCTTCGAGGTGCGCCCGCGAGGCCACCTCGGGCACCACGCCACCGAAGCGGGCGTGCAATTCCACCGAACTGGCCACCTCATTGGCCAGCAGGTGTTCCCCCCGCACGATGCCGACGCTGGTTTCGTCACAGCTGGATT
>JBAQVA010000139.1:0-46670 GCA_049297835.1 Propionibacterium sp. | reverse complement strand
GGCCACGGATTCCGGGGCGGACGCCCTGGTCGCGCTGTGCGGGCTGGGCATCGGCCTGACCCCCTCGGGCGACGACGCCCTGGTGGGAATGCTCGCGCTGGCCCGCCGCGCCGGCAGGGCCACCGGCACGTGCGAGGAGTTCGCCGAGCGCCTCGACGAGGGGATGAGCACCGAGGTCTCGCTCGATTACCTGCGCCTGGCCCTCGGCGGCGAGTTCTCGATCCCGGTACTGCGGCTCATGGACGCGCTCGGCGCACGAGTCGCCCCGACGGCGCAGTCGGACAGCCCAGCGCCTGCGACGCAGATCGACCGGCCCGCGCTGGCCGTGGCCGTCCGCGAGGTGGCCCGGATCGGGCACAGCTCGGGTGCAGACCTGCTCGCCGGCGTCGCGGCGCTGGGCGAATTCCTGGCCGACCAAGAGGAGACCGCATGAGAGTCGTCGTAGCACTGGGTGGCAACGCCATCGCCAGGCGTGGACAGGCGTTCACCGTGGAGGAGCAGCGCGCGAACATCCGCACCGCCTGCGACCCGCTGCTCGACGCCGCCGAGAACCACGAGCTCGTCATCACGCACGGCAACGGCCCCCAGGTGGGCATGCTCGCGCTGCGTCACGGCCCGGTCGGGAGCCAGGACATGCCGCTGGACGTGCTCGGCGCCGAGACCCAGGGCATGATCGGCTATCTCATCGAGAGCGAGCTGCGCAATGCCCTGGTCAGCCGCCACGAGGACCAGCGGATGATCACGACCGTGCTCACCCTGGTGGAGGTCAGCCTCGCCGACCCGGCCTTCGAGCACCCCACGAAGTTCGTCGGGCCTGTCTACCTGCCCGAGGAGGCCCGGGCGCTGGCCGCCGACAGGCACTGGACCTTCGCGGACGACTCGGGGTCGCCACGCCGGGTCGTGCCCAGCCCGCGTCCCCACCGGGTGGTCCAGGTGGACTCCACCAAGCGCCTGCTGGCCGCCGGCCACATCGTCATCTGCGTCGGCGGCGGCGGCATCCCCATCGCCCGCAACGGCTCCGGCGAGTTCGTCGGCGTGCAGGCCGTGGTCGACAAGGACGCCAGCACCGCCCTGTTCGCCTCCGAGATCGGTGCGAGCGTGCTCGTCATGGCCACCGACGCGGACGCCGTCATGCTGGACTGGGGAACCCCCCGGCAGCGTGCCCTGCACACCGTCGGCGCGGGCGAGCTGGCGAGCCACGACTTCGCGGCCGGGTCGATGGGCCCGAAGGTGGCTGCGGCCTGCGAATTCGTCTCCCGCACCGGCGCCCATGCCGTCATCGGGCGGCTCTCCCAGCTGGACGAGCTGCTCGCGGGCACCGCCGGCACCACGATCGTCGCCGGCGGCCGGCCGATGCAGCTCTACTGAGCCGGATCAGCGCCGGAGCAGCACGACCAGCGCGGCAGCGCCGACCACGACGATGATCGTGCGCAGCAGCCAGGCCGGCAGCCGCGCCCCCACGTAGGAGCCGATCACCCCGCCGACGACGGCGCCGGCCCCCACCACGCCGGCCAGCAGCCAGTGGATGTGCACCCACCCCCTGGTGAGGAAGACGAGGGCCGCCGCGAGGTTGACCACCAGGGTGTTGACGATCTTCACCGCGTTGATGGTCTGCAGCTCCAGCTGCGTCACCACGCCGAGCAGGCCCACGAACAGCACGCCCTGGGCGGCCCCGAAGTAGCCGCCGTACAGGGAGACGAAGGCCGTCACGGTGACGACGACGCCCATCGGCGCCGCCCATCCCCTGCCGCCACCGGCATGTCTGTTGATCCACGGCCCCGCCACGACGAGCACCAGCGAGACCCCGACCAGGATCGGGACGACCGCCTCGAAGGCGGCCGCCGGCAGGACGAGCAGCAGCAGGGCTCCCGCCAGACCGCCCAGCGCTCCGGCCGGGACGAGGGTGCGCAGCAGCGGACCGGCCCGGTGGAACTGGGAGCGATATCCGCTCAGGCTGGAGATGTTGCCGGCGAGCACGCCCATGTTGCTCGTCACATTCGCGTCGAGCGCCGGCAGCCCCAGCATGACCAGGACCGGGAAGGTGATGAGCGAGCCGGAGCCGACGACCGCGTTGATCGTGCCGGCACCGAAGCCGGCCAGCGCCGCAAGAAGATAGTGAAAAAGGCTCATCGCGCGCCCCTTCGTCCACGACGACCCTAGACCGATCGACCGGACGGCTCAGCCTCGGCAGGTATCCTGTCCCACGTGATGGGGATCGTGAGCGTGTGCCTGCCGTCGGCCGACAACGCCCTCCGATGCTGTTGTTGTTGACGCCCTCGCAACAACCCCACATTTCCCGCGCCCACGGCAGGGCACTGCCGTGCCAGCGCACATGAACCCCCATCCCAGCTTCCAGAAGGCGCAACATGACCGAACATCGCGATGACGTGTGGACCCGGATCAGGACGGAGGCCGGCACCGACGCCCAGAGTGAGCCGGCGCTGGCGAGCTTCCTGCACACCAACGTGCTGTCCCATTCCGAGTTCGAGGACTCCCTCAGCTTCATCCTCGCCAGCAAGCTCGGCAGCGAGACGATCACCTCGCTCAGCCTGCAGATGCTGATCAAGCAGGCCTTCGACGAGGATCCCGAGATCGGCGTGGCGATCCGCGAGGACCTCCGGGCCGTCCTCAGCCGGGACCCGGCCACCCGCGGGTATTCGGTGCCCTTCCTCTACTTCAAGGGCTTCCATGCCCTCCAGTCCTACCGGGTCGCCCACCACTACTGGAACAACGGACGCCAGGCCCTGGCGCTGTACCTGCAGAGCCGCAACTCCGAGGTCTTCGCGGTCGACATCCATCCGGGCGCCAGGATCGGCAAGGGCATCATGTTCGACCATGCCACCTCGGTCGTGATCGGCGAGACCGCCGTGGTCGGCGACGACTTCTCGATGCTCCACGAGGTCACCCTCGGGGGTACCGGCAAGATCGGCGGCGACCGGCACCCCAAGGTCGGGCGGGGCGTGATGATCGGCGCCGGAGCCAAGGTGCTGGGAAACATCACCGTCGGGGAGGGCGCCAAGATCGGCGCCGGCTCGGTGGTGCTGGAGAATGTCGCGCCCTACACGACGGTCGCCGGCGTGCCCGCGCGGCTGGTGAACTACCCACCGAGCGCACTGCCGGCCCTCGACCACGAGAGCGACCCCACGAGCTGAGCCGGGATGCCCGGTCCTGCGCTGCCCCACGAGCTGGGCCCACGACGGCCCCGGGTCCCCACGACGACGGACCGGGCCGCGGGCCGCGACTAAACTTGACCGATCCGGACGGAGAGGTGCCAACGATGCATGTTGACTTCCACGCCTCACGACGCGCCACTGTCGGCATCGAGTGGGAACTCGCCCTGGTGGATTCGCAGACGCTCGAGCTGACCCCCGCTGCGTCCCCGCTGCTCAGGGAGCTGGGCGCCACCGACGAGGGCCCGATCCGCAAGGAATACCTGCAGAACATGGTGGAACTGGTCTCCGACCCGCACCAGCACATCGCCGAAGCGGTACAGGACCTGGCCGCCAGACTCGCCCGCACGCGCACGGTCGCCGAGAGCCAGGGGGTCGCGCTGCTGGGCTCGGGATGCCATCCCTTCAGCCTGGCCTCCGCGCAGAAGCCCTTCGACACGCCCCGATACGACATCGTCACGGAGCGGAACCAGTGGTGGGGACGCCGGATGGCGATCTGCGGGATGCACATCCACGTGGGGCTGTCCGACAAGGAGTACGCCCTTCCGGTGGTCAACACACTGGCCCGTTTCTACCCCTTCTTCCTCGCGCTGTCGGCGTCCTCCCCACTGTGGGAGGCGGAGGACACCGGCTACGCCTCACAACGCACGATGCTCTTCCAGCAGCTGCCGACCAATGGCCTGCCCTGGCAGTTCACCGAGTGGTCGCAGTTCGAGGACTTCGCCGAGGGGCTCACCGACTGCGAGATGATCGACAGCCCCAGCGAGATCCGCTGGGACGTCCGCCCGGCGCCCCGCTTCGGCACCGTGGAGAACCGCACCCCCGATTCGGTGCCCACCCTGGCCGAGCTCGGCGCCCTCGCCGCGCTCACCCAGTGCATCGCCGAGTTCACCGTCCGCGAGCTGGACGAGGGGCGCGAGCTGGTGACCCTCGAACCCTGGTTCGTCAAGGAGAACAAGTGGCGCGCGGCCCGCTACGGTCTGGACGCCGAGGTGATCACCTCGGAGCACCACCACCGCGTCCGCCCGCTGCGTGACCATCTCGACGGCTGGCTGGAGCGGCTGACCCCGGTCGCCGCGGACCTGGACTGTGCGCAGGAGCTGGCCTTCGCCGCGGAGCTGGCCCGCCGCGGGCCGAGCTACGAGCGCCAGCGCGCCGTGGCCGCAGATCATGACCCGGTCGAGGTGACCCGCCAGCTGGTGGCCGAGACCGGTGCGCCCGCCCCGATCTGGGGGTCACCGCGTGATTCGGAGAGGAAGCAGAACCCGTGAAACCCTTCCTGCTGCTCGGCACCCGTGAGGACGACTCGGCGGCCGTCGGCGAGTTCGAGGCCATCCAGCGCCACTGCGGCCTGGATTCCGGCGATCTCGTCCATCTGCGCGTCGAGGCCGAGCCGATTCCGCCGCTCGACCTCTCGGACTTCTCCGGCGTCATCCTCGGCGGCGGCTCCTTCAACACCACCGACGCAGTGAAGAACCGGCTGCAGCAGCGCGTCGAGTCGGAGTTGCAGGCCCTGCTCGGCCGTGTCATCGCCCAGGACATGCCCTTCCTCGGGCTCTGCTACGGGGTCGGTGTCGTGACGAGCGCCCTGGGCGGTGTGGTCGGCCGCGAGTACGCCGAGTCCGCGGGCGCGGTCGAGGTGCGGCTCACCGAGGTGGGCGGTGCGGATCCGGTGTGCGCCGGGCTGGCACCGAGCTTCCACGCCTTCGTCGGGCACAAGGAGGCGTGCACGATCCCGCCGCGCGGCGCCGCGGTGCTGGCGCTGGGCGAGCACTGCCCGGTGCAGATGTACCGGGTCGGCCACAACGTCTATGTCACCCAGTTCCACCCGGAGCTGGGGCCGCATGACTTCGTCACCCGGATCAGCTACTACAAGCACTCCGGCTACTTCGACCCGGAGGCCTTCGAGCAGCTTCGCGAGGAGGCGCTGGCAGGCCCCGTCGACGGACGCCAGCACCTGGTGCTCAGCAACTTCGTGAGCCACTTCGCCGCCACCGACTGACCGGGAGGCGGCCGGCGGCGAGGTGCACGACCGGGACCGGCAGGACGGCCCCGGTGGCCTACGGTTGACCCATGAGCGCATCCGAGCCCACCCCGAATGCACTGAGCCTGCGAGCCAGCGACCTGGACCGCTCAGCGGTGGTCGACATCCTCCAGTCGGCCTGCGCGGACGGGCGGATCTCCCTGCCCGAGCACTCGGAGCGCACGGACACCGCGCTGCGGGCCAGGACGATCGGGGAGCTCAGCGAGCTGATCGCCGATCTCGGCCGCGGCCCCCGCAGCATCGTGCCCTCGGCGCCGGGCCAGGCGGCGGCACCGGTCGAGCTGCCGAGCTATCCCAGCACCCGCGCGATCATGAGCGAGCTGCGGCGAACCGGCATCTGGCTGGTGCCGGAGCATCTGAATGTGACGTCCATGATGGGCTCGGTGCGCCTGGACATGCGCGAGGCCTATTTCGCAGCGCACCGGACCGTCATCGACGTCAGCCTGCTGATGGCCGAGCTGCAGATCCACGTCCCGCAAGGCCTCTTCGTCGAGGACCACACCAGGGTGGTGGCAGGACAGGTGACGCTGAAGAAGCTCGGCGCCCCGCGCCCCGGCGCCCCCGTCGTCGTGCTCACCGGCTCGTGCATGATGGGCGAGATCACGGTGCGCGGTCACGACGGGCCGACGCTCGGCGAACGGGCACGTGGAGCCATCGGGCGCTGAGCACCCGGGCCGGCCCGAACCGGCCGGGGCCGGGCTCAGGCCTGGTGCGCCCGCCTGGCCGACCAGGCCGAGGCCACCATGTCGTCGAGACTGTTGCGCATCGTCCAGTCGATGTCGCGGGCAGCCAGCTCGCCACGGGCCACGATCCGCGCCGGGTCACCGGGACGCCGCGGTCCGACCTCAGGTGTGAAGGACTTGCCGGTCACCCGGGAGATCGCATCCATGATCTCTCGGACCGACGAGCCCTCGCCGCTGCCCAGGTTGTAGGCCTTCTGCAGTGGCTTGCCGGCCATCATGGCCTCGGCCGCCGCCACGTGCGAGCGGGCCAGGTCGGCCACGTGCACGTAGTCGCGCACGCAGGTGCCGTCGGGGGTGGCGTAGTCGCCACCGTTGATGCGCGGCGTGCTGCCCTTCAGCAGCATGTCGAAGACGATCGGGAAGAGGTTGTGGGGGCTGGTGTCGTAGAGCTCGTCGTTGCCCGAGCCCACCACGTTGAAGTAGCGCAGGTTGACGCCCTGCCAGGCGGGATCGACCGGCTGCATGTCGGCATTGAGCCATTCACCGATGAGCTTGGACTGCCCGTAGGGCGACTCGGGGTGCAGGGCCGAGTCCTCGGTGACCACCTCGGTGTCCGGTGTGCCGTAGACCGAGGCCGAGCTGCTGAAGACGAAGCGGTGGACACCCGCATCGTTCATCGCCTGGAGCACGCTCACCGTGCCGGTGACGTTCTGGGTGTAGGTGTGCAGCGGCCGGGAGACCGAGACGCCTGCGTACTTGAAGCCGGAGACGTGCACGACGCCCTCACAGGAGTACTCGGTGAGGGTGCGCTGGACCAGTGCGGTGTCGAGGATCGATCCGCGGACGAACGGAACGCCCCGGGGCACGAAGGATGCGTGCCCGCTCGACAGGTCGTCGATGACCACGGGATCGATGCCGGACTCCTGGAATGCCCGCACCACGTGCGAGCCGATGTATCCCGCTCCCCCAGTGACCAACCAGCTCATCAAGTCCTCCTGTCGATCCGCCTCGCAGGGCGGCCCTGGCACTGCCTGGCCGGCAGCGCCGTCAACTCGTGCGGCGGACCCTCCACAGGATCCCGGCACACGCCCCGGCCAGTCTGCCACAACCCTCCCGTTGCGGGGCGCCGGTGCAAAGATGCCGTCTGCATTGCCGTTGACAAGCACGGATGCCCGGTCAGTGGCATGCACGAGCGGTGACCGGGAATGCCCCCGGCGCCGACACGGCACGACCTCCGGTTTCGCCGCCGACAGGGCCCGCGGACCTTTACCATGCATGGGTGGCTACTGCACTGGGAATCGACGTGGGCGGATCGGGCATCAAGGGCGCCCCGGTCGATCTGGACAACGGCACCCTGGCGGCTGAGCGTTTCAAGGTGCTCACGCCGAAACCGGCCACTCCGCAGGCCTGCGCCGAGGTGATCGAGCAGGTCATCGACCACTTCGACCCGGATCCGGGGACCGCGATCGGTCTCACCGTGCCGGCACCGGTCGTGCACGGTCACATTCCCTTCATGGCCAATCTGGATCCGTCGTGGGTCGGGCTTGACGCCGACCACTTCTTCTCCGAGCGCTTCGGGCGGGCCGTCACGCTCATCAATGACGCGGATGCCGCCGGGGTCGCCGAGATGGCCTTCGGGGCCGGACGCGACCACGACGGCCTGGTCGTCATGACGACGCTGGGCACCGGGATCGGCACGGCACTGTTCCAGGACGGCGTCCTGGTGCCCAACACCGAGCTCGGGCACATCCAGATCGACGGCCACGCCGCCGAGACGCGGGCCTCCGCCGGCTATCGCGAGCGCAAGGGGCTCGGCTACCGCCGCTGGGGGAAGCGCCTGCAGGCCTATTACTCGGCGTTGGAGAAGCTGCTGTGGCCCGATCTGTTCATCGTGGGTGGGGGCATCAGCCGCAAGCACGACAAGTTCCTGCCGCTGCTGCACCTGAGGACGCCGATCGTTCCCGCGGCGCTGCGCAACGAGGCCGGCATCATCGGCGCCGCGATGGTCGCCGCCCGCACGCCGGCGACCAAGGACTGAGCGCCTGCGCCGACCCGCGTCCGGCCTGGCCGGCGCGCCCGGGACACACGCGCCGGGGTCACATGCGTTCCGGCGCCTCGATGCCGAGCAGGTCGAGGCCGGCGGCGAGCACCTTCTGGGTGGCTGCGCACAGCCCGAGCCGGGAGGAGCGCACCGCACCCTCGCTGCGCAGCACGGGGCAGTTCTCGTAGAAGGACGAGTAGGTGGTGGCCAGCTCGAACAGATAGGTGCACAGCTTGTGCGGGGTCAGCTCCTCGGCGACCTCGTCCACGGCCTCACCGAAACGGGTGAGCCACAACGCCAGCTGCTGCTCCGGGGCCTCGTCGAGGACGGTGATCTCCGGCTCCGCCGGGCCGGTGGCCTGCTCCTCGCGCTCGGCCTGCGCACGACGCAGGATCTGGCTGACCCGGGCGTGCGCGTACTGCAGATAGGGACCGGTGTCGCCGGTCGTCTGGGTCATCCGCTCCGGGTCGAAGACGTAGTCCTTCTGCAGGCTGTTCGACAGGTCCGCGTACTTGATGGCGGCCAGCGCGATGGCGGGGGCGGCGTGCTCCTCGGCCTCGTCGAGCAGGTCGTTGAGCAGGACCGCGGTGCCCTCCCGGGTGGAGAACTTCTTGCCGTCGGCGCCGAGCACCATCCCGTAGCCGATGTGCTGGGCGCGCACCTGCTCGGGCAGGTAGCCGGCCTTCCGGCAGACGCCGAAGACCAGGTTGAAGTGGTAGGTCTGCTCCGAGCCCACCACGTAGACGAGCCGGTCGGCGTGCAGATCGCTGACCCGGTGCCTCACCGCGGCGACGTCGGTGACGTCGTAGCCGTAGCCGCCCTGGGAGTTGCGCAGGATGGCGGGGGCGTCGAAGCCCTCGACGAAGACGACCAGCGCGCCCTGGTCCTGCACGGCGATGCCGCGGGACTCGAGGTCCTGACAGACCTGCGGCAGGGCCTCGTTGTAGGTGGACTCGCCGGCGTAGTCCGAGGGGCTGAGTCTGACGCCCATCCGGGCGTAGGTGGCGTCGAATCCCCGCTTCGACAGGTCGACCAGGCGCGTCCACATGGCACGCGTCGCGGCGTCGCCGGCCTGCAGCGCCACCACCCTGTCGCGGGCCCGGTCGGCGAACTCGGGATCTGCCGTGAGGTGCGCGTTGGCGCGCTTGTAGAGCTGCTCGGCACCGGCCAGGTCGAGCTCGTCGAAACCCTTCCCGTCCAGGCTGAAGCCCTCGTCGAGAGCCTGTTCGATGAGCATCCCGAACTGGCGTCCCCAGTCGCCGATGTGGTTCTGGGCGATGACCCGGTTGCCCTGCGCCGACAGCACCCGGTTGAAGCAGTCGCCGATGATCGTGGAACGCAGGTGGCCCACATGCATCTGCTTGGCGGCGTTGGGCGCCGAGTAGTCGATGACCACTGTCTGGGGGTGCTCGGCCTGCACGATCCCGGCATGCGGGTCGCGCAGCTGCTCGGTGACCGCGGCCGCGAGCACCTCGGAGCGCAGCCGGAAGTTGATGAATCCCGGCCCGGCGATCTCGGGGGGCTCGCACAGGTCGGCGACGTCCAGCTCGGCGACGATCGAGGCAGCCACCTCGCGGGGCGGGCGTCCCTGCACCTTCGCCAGCCGCAGCGCGACATTCGACTGGAAGTGGCCGAACTGGGGTTTGGTGGCCGGCCGCAGCTCCGGGTCCGCTCCGGTGACGGCTTCGACGCGTGCTGACAGCTGGGAGGGCAGGGAGGACATGGCGGACATTCTTCCACGCGACGGCCGGCGCCTGCCCCGAGCGCCCGCGCACGAGGGGGACGCTCGCCGCCGCGTCCGGACAGGGCGGGCCGGCGGGTCCGCCGGTCCCCCGTCGGCCTAGGCTGCCGGCCAGGAGGGAAGATGCCCCGGACCGCGCACGTCATCGCCGAGACCACCGTGCTGTGGCGCAGCCCCAGCGCCCCGCGCACGGTCGACGCCCGAGCCCTGGAGCCGACTCCCGAGATCGACGCCTGGCTGGCCGAGCTCGACTCCCACGACGGTGAGGCGGGCCGGTTGGGCCTGCTGGGACGGGCGGATTCCCAGCTCAGCCGGTGCGAGCCGGTCGAGCTGCTGGACGCCGACCGCTGCTGGAGCCGGGTCTGCTGCCCCTGGCAGCCGAGCAGGCTCGACCCGCGGGGATATCCGGGATGGATACGCAGCGCCCACCTGTCCGAGCACTGGCCGCTGCCGGGCCTCGCCGTGGGCGACCCGGCGGACTCCCCGGACGCACGCACACTGC
This sequence comes from Propionibacterium sp., assembly GCA_049297835.1. Taxonomy (GTDB): domain Bacteria; phylum Actinomycetota; class Actinomycetes; order Propionibacteriales; family Propionibacteriaceae; genus Propionibacterium. The sequence goes on along the minus strand of JBAQVA010000139.1, from coordinate 36,489 downwards.
GGCAGGAGTCACGAGCCCAGCACATCGCCCCGCTGGTGGCCTTCGCCCGCTCCCGGATCGGCACCGCCTATCTGTGGTCCGGCACCGGCCCGCACGGCTTCGACTGCTCGGGGCTCGTGCACTACGGCTGCCGTCTGTTGGGGGCGGTAGTGCCCCGCGATGCCGGGGACCTGCGCGATGCCTGCCAGAGCATCCCGGCCGGCGCCGAGCGCCCGGGCGATCTGTACTTCTTCGGGGCGGACGACGCGCACGTCAGCCATGTCGGCGTGGTGGTCTCGCCGGGACGGATGGTGCACGCCCCGGCAACCGGCCGGTGCGTCGAGGAGTGCGAGCTCGACGCACCGCTGCGCGCCCGTCTGCTCGGCATCGGGCGGGTCAGCCTTCCGGGGTGACCCCGGCCCGATCGGGTCCATCCCGGCCCGGGCGCCGTGGCTCGGGTACGGGGGCCCGGATCGGTGGTGGACCCGGGTGGGGGCCTCAGCGGCCGTGGCGGGCCAGCGCCTCGCGCACGGAGGTCTCCTGGTTGCCCAGGATCGGCTGGCGGTGGGTCACGAGATCTCGCACCAGCTTGACGTTCGAGCCGAGCTCGCGGATCTCGCCGCGCCGCCAGGTGGAGCTGCTGTGCGGCTGCTCGTTACCGACCCCGATCGGGTCCAGGCCGAGCATCCGGCAGGTCGTCACGGCGCGGGCGATGTGGTAGCTCTGGCCGAGCACCGTCACCGAGTCCACGCCGAAGATGTGCTTGGCCCGGTAGCAGGAGTCATAGGTGTCCAGTCCGGCGTAGTCGGCGATGACGTCGTCCTTGGGCACCCCCTCCGCGACGAGATAGCTCACCATGGCGCCAGGCTCGGAGTACTCGAGGGTGCGGTTGTCGCCGCTGACCAGGATGACGCTCACCGCGCCGCGCTCGTACAGGGCGCGCGCATCGTCGAGCCGGCCGCGCAGATAGGGCGAGGGCGTGCCGTCCGCGTTGAGACCGGCGCCGAGCACGAGTGCCACGTCGCGCTGGGGAGCGTCGGCGGCGGTGTAGATCCTGCCGTGCGAGGCGGCCCGCACCCAGATCCACGGCCCGCCGAAGACCACCACGGCCAGCGCCGCCAGCACCAGCAGCACCACGAGCAGCCTGCGGGCGCGACGATGACTTCGGGAGGTGGCTGACACGGCACCGATGGTACTGGCGGGAGCTTTGGGAGGTGCGGACGCGGTCGCGCTCAACTCGGCCCACTCCCGGGATGCAGCAGCCAGCGACGCAGGGTCTCGGTGCGCTCGTGCACCTGCTCCGTGGTGCACCTGGCGAGCGGGGGGCCCCCACACTCCCGGCGGACGGCGGCGTGGACGTGGGAGTGCGGCATTCCTGCCGTCCGCGCGTACTGGGAGACCAGCGAGTTGAGTTCGCGCCGGGCGGATTCCAGGGCCCTGTGCAGGCTCACCTCGACAGGGACGCGGTCCTTGCGGTCCTGGCGTTCCTGACGGCTCAGCTGGCGGCGCTGGCGCTCCCGCAGCAGGGTGCGCACCTGGTCGGGCTCGAGCAGCCCGGGCAGGCCGAGGTAGTCGGCCTCGTCGCGGCTGGTCGGCTCGGCGGGCAGGCCGTAGTCCTGGGCGTCGAAGAGCACGTGGTCGAAGTTGGCGGTCGACTCGATGGCCTCGAAGGAGCCCCGCAGATCGTCGCTGGCCGACTCCGAGCGGTTCGCCTGCGCCAACAGGGCCTCCTCGGGTGCCCACAGCTCCGCCTCGTCGTTCTTCGGCTTGCCGATGACGTGGTCGCGTTCGCGTTCCAGCAGGGTGGCGTGGGACAGCAGCAGCGGCACGGTGGGCAGGAAGACGGTGGCCACCTCGCCGCGATGCCGGGTGCGCACGAAACGCCCCACCGCCTGGGCGAAGAACAGCGGGGTGCTGGTGGCCGTCGCATAGACGCCCACCGCCAGCCGCGGCACGTCGACCCCCTCCGAGACCATCCGCACGGCCACCATCCAGCGCGAGTCCCCGGCGGCGAAGTCGTCGATCTTCGCGCTGGAGCCGGCGTCGTCGGAGAGCACGACGGTGGCGGCCTCCCCGGTGATCGACCGCAGGATGCGCGCATAGGCCCTGGCCACCTGCTGGTCGGTGGCGATCACCAGACCACCGGCATCGGGCGTCGCGGCGCGCACCTGGGTGAGCCGGGTGTCGGCCGCGGCGAGCACCGAGGGGATCCAGGAGCCCTTGGGGTCGAGCGCGGTGCGCCAGGCACTGGCGGTGAGGTCCTTGGTCAGCGGGGCCGCGAGATCCGCCTCCACCTCGTCGCCGGCCCGTGTCCGCCAGCGCATCTGGCCGCCGTATGTCATGAAGATGACAGGACGCACGACGTGGTCGCGCAACGCCTCGGCGTACCCGTAGGAGTAGTCGGCGTGGGAGTGCAGGGCACCGTCCTCGCAGCGCTCGTAGTGCACGAAGGGGATCGGCGTCTCGTCACTGCGGAAGGGAGTGCCGGTCAGCGCCAGCCTCCTGACGGCCGGCGCGAAGGCCTCGGCGATGGCATCGCCCCAGCTCAGCGCGTCCCCGGCGTGGTGGATCTCGTCGAAGATGACCAGCGTCCTGAAATTCTCGGTGCGTGCCCGGTGGTGGAAGACCCGGGCCGCCACGCCGGCATAGGTGACGGCGATGCCGTCGTACTGGCGCGAGCGGCCGCGTCGCGAGCCGCCACCGAGCCCCGGATCGAGCTGGATGCCGACCTTCGCGGCCGCCTCGGCCCACTGGGCCTTGAGGTGCTCGGTGGGGCAGACCACGGTGATCCGCTGGACGCGGCGGGCGCTGAGCAGCTCCGCCGCGACCCGCAGGGCGAAGGTGGTCTTCCCGGCGCCGGGGGTGGCCACGGCGAGGAAGTCGGTGGAGGTGGTGCCGCGGTAGAGCTCGAGGGCCGCGGTCTGCCAGGCGCGCAGCCGCCCGGAGGTGCCCCAGGGCGCGCGTCCGGGGAAGGCCGGCGAAAGGTGCTCGAATGCCGAACTGCTCATGCCTTGGGGGGCCGGACGTCCCGTTCGCCCTCCATGATGGCGCGTTCCCGGTCGAGGAATTCGTGCAGCAGGGCGTCGGTCTGCGTGCGCAGACGCCTGAGCTGCTTGCTGCGCTCACGCCCGTGATAGCCCTTGGCGACGAGGTCGAGGGTGGCGTTCAGGGCCTTCACCCGGCGCCGCCAGGACTCCACCACCACGCGGTCGTCCTCCCCGCTCACCTCCACCATGGACAGCTGGGCCGAGAGCACGCCCAGCGTCGAGCGGATGTGTCCCTCGGGGGTGTGGGCACGCGCGGCATCGGTGAGGCGTTCCAGCAGATGGCGGGCCTGCTCGGCATTGTCCGGGCTGGCCAGGCGGTGCACCAGCTCGCTGGCCACCTTCGCCCCGTAGACCACCGTGAGCTCCTTGAGCAGCCGCGACAGCGGTGCCGGTACCTTCATCGTCGCTCCCCCGTTCGTCTGCGGCCACCTGCTGGGCCCATCCCACCGCCGGTGGCCGTCCACCGGCCGGGCAGCCCTGCTGCTCCACCGGCACGGACCGTGGGACCGCGGCGGCACGTCCCAGACCCACAGGGTAGGCGATCGGGGGGCGACGTGCTCGCGTCTTCTGCACAGGCCCTGTGGGTGACGTGTGGACAACTGCGAAGAGCTGTGCACGACACGCGCCTGGCTGTGCATCACCGTGTGGAGCCGCGAAGAACGCGGATGTAATTCACCGGGTCCGGTTGTGGGCCCTCTCCCGATCACCTAGAACGGTAGGGCGACGTCGGCGAGCCCCCTGGGGCCGGACGACGTGGCGACGCACCGCAGAGTGACCACTCGGCAGGCCTGCACTATCCCCGACGGGGGGCGGCGCTGCCACCACCGGAGAGGGTGACACCTGGTGGGGTCATGACCTGCGCAGCGCCGAGCCGGAATTGTCACCGCGCCTCTTCGGCTCGGGGGCCCCCGCCCCGGTGGGGGCCCCTCCGCGCGCCGGAGGACGGGCCGTGGACGCCGCTGGTGGTGTCCGGCCCGCCCCGGTCGGGGCGGGCACGCAGACGACGGTCGCCGAGGCCCGGGCAGCGCACCGCGCCCACCGAAGGACCCCGAAGAGTGGCACCGGAGTTTGTTCGGCGTGACAACTGCGGCAGTCTGGAGGAGAGACTGCGCCCATCGCCAGGAGATCCTTCACAGCAAGCCCACAGCAGGTGCTCAGGCACAGGACAATGCCGCGCGGTGAAGTGTCAATCACAGGCGTCGGCACGGTCTTCGGAGCAGGCGCACACCCCCGGTACGACGTGGAAGGGCAGTCAGATGGACGAGAGGCACGGGAACGACTCCTCGCTGTCAGGCACCTCCGGGACCGGACAGCACGACGTCCCCTACGAGCACGCCGACGGTGCGCAGGGCACCGGCGGGCAGGCCGCCGGGAGCGGCGCGCCGACCGGATGGTCAGCCCCCGAGGGCTACTGGGGTGCCTCCTCGCGGACGCCCGAGCCCGGCGCAGCGCAACCGGCGGACCAGGAATGGAGCCAGCGCACCCTGCACGAGGGCGACGGCTGGACGAGCACCCCGCAGGCGGGCGGCCAGGCAGCGGGTGGGCCCGGCACCGGAGCCTCGCAGGCTGCATACCTGGGCACCGACGCCTCCGCCGGGAGCGCCACCGACCAGCAGCAGGGGTATCCGCAGAACGGTCAGTACCCCCAGGGCGGCCCGTATCCGCCCAACGGCCAGTACCCGCAGGGCAGCCCATTTCCCCAAGGTGGCCAGTACCCCCAGGGCTCCTCGGTGCCGCCGTCCGACTGGGACGCCTGGTATTCGTCATTCGGGGGCGGCCAGCCCAACGATCCGGTCTACGCCCAGGCCGGCCAGGGAGGCGGCGGACGTCCCCCCAGGAAGGGCCTGGGCAGGCGCATCGCCGCCATGATCGCCGGCATCGCGCTGGTTGTCGCGGCGGCCGCGGCCGTCATCGTCCCCAGTGCCCAGCAGAGCGGACTGTGGCCCACCAGCTCGTCCTCCTCCAGCGTGCAGGCCGGCTCCGGGTCGAGTGATTCCCCGCAGCAGGGCAGCGACGAGCCCAGCTCGGGGCAGGTGGGCACCGGCCAGACCTCCGTCCAGACCCAGACGAATGCCACCACCGCCCAGAGCAAGGGCATCGTGCTCATCGACACGACGACCACCTCGGGAAGCGCGGCCGGCACCGGGATGGTGCTCAGCGCCGACGGCTATGTGCTCACGAACTACCACGTCGTGGAGTCGAGCACCGCCATCAAGGTGACCCTGGCGAGCAGCTCGAAGAGCTACACCGCCACCGTGGTGGGCCATGACGCCACCAATGACGTGGCCCTGCTCAAGCTCTCCGGAGCCAGCGGGTTGAGCACCGTCTCGCTGGACAACGACGGCGTGAAGCTCGGCGAGAAGGTCACCGCGGTCGGCAACTCCCAGGGCCAGGGTTACCTGTCCGCGGCGGCCGGATCCGTGACCTCCACCTCGGCCACCGTGACGGTGAGCAGCGAGCTGGCCAGCAGCGGCTCGGAGACCCTCAAGGACGTCTACCAGACCGATGCCCAGGCCGTGCCCGGCGACTCGGGAGGCCCGCTGTACGACGCCGAGGACGAGGTGGTGGGCATCACCACCGCCGGCGAGCAGTCGAACAGCGGTTCCACCGGCCAGACCAGCACAGTGGCCAGCTGGGCCATCCCGATCAGCAGGGCGCTCAGCATCGTGGACGAGATCGAGTCCGGCAAGGAGTCCGGCACGGTGCAGATCGGCCCGAAGGCCTACCTCGGGGTCACCGTCCAGGGCTCCCGCAGCGGCGGGCTGGTGGTCTCCCAGGTGGTCAGCGGCGGACCTGCCGACCAGGCGGGGCTGACCGAGGGCGACTACGTGACCGCCCTCAACGGCACCCAGATCGGCTCCCAGTCCGACCTCAGCGATGCGCTCGACGAGCTCGAGCCGGGCGCCACGGCGCGCCTGACCGTGACCGACGTGACGACCGGAGCCACCTCGACGGTGAACGTGACCCTGGGATCGAGCCCGATCAACTGATCGCGGACGGGCCGCCCCACCGGCTCCGGCTCCGGCCCCCGCCTCGACACAGTGCGCCGACGTCTCGACAGTGAGAATGTCAGCGACCGTCGCGCCTGCTCGTCGCGGCCCGGGGGACGCCGAAAATGCCCTGGGCGGACTCCCGCAGGCGGGTCGGATCGACCACAATGGGGACATGCCATTGCATGACAGAAGCCGGACAAATGCCGCGATCATCCTCCGTCTGAGCCTGCTCGGGCTCCCCCTTCCGGGTGAGGCGGCCGACAACAAGAACGTCGCCCTGGTCGCGCCCCTGCTTGCCCGCCAGCGAGAGCAGAACCGGCGGCTGAAGGAACGGCTCTGTGCCCCTGATCTGCGGATCCAGAACTTCCTCGACGACTACCTCTCGGACACCGAGGTCCACCCCCAGCTCCCCAGGACCACCTTCGTCCTCGACGAGCCGGGAATCGCGCGGGGCCTCTCGCTGCCGATCGACTCGGACGAATTCCACTCCCCCATCGTCGACTCCTACCGTCTGCTCAACGGCGTCCTGCACAACCCGAAGAACGACCGTCGCACCACCGCCGGGGTCTTCCACATCGCCACCGGCGGCCTGCCGATCCCCCAGGAGAAGATCGAGGTCGACAAGGAGGTCTTCGCGAAGGTGCTCGCCCGCGCCTTCGAGGCGCCCGACGAGGAGACCCGGCTCCCCTTCACCGCGAACCAGGCCAAGCCCGCGCATGCCTGGGTCTCGCTGCTCATGCGTCCCGTCGTCGTACCGGCGGTGCCCGGACGCACCAAGGAGAAGAGCTACGAGGTGCGCTTCATCGTGCCCGGCGGGCTGGTCTGCAATCTGGACTTCGTCGAGGGCATCTTCGGCAACGGCGGGGACCCCTACCTGCCCGAGAACGATGCCTCGCTCGATCCCAGCACCTGGACCGGCCACACCGGCTGCGTGGTGCTGGCCCCGCATCTCACCTCGATGACCAAGCAGAGCCTCGGCCTGCCGCGCTGGGAGGACGCCACCGAGCGCCAGCGCCGTGACGGCCAGTGCTGGAAGACCTCCGACGAGCTGTACAACGACGGCAAGGCCTTCAAGCTGTGTGCCCGCGACGAGCGAGGCGTCATCGTCACCGTCATCGCCGACAACTACTTCGGCTACTGCAAGAAGGAGGTCAAGACCCAGATCAGCTACTCGGCCAATCTGCTCGGCTGCGCCGAGGAGGAGCACTCCGGTGGCGCGGTGGTCTACCCGGCCTGGAATCTCAACACCGAGTTCGTGGACCGCACCCCCGACGACTACTCGATCGCCGAGGTGCTCGGGAACAATCCGGGCCGCTTCGAGCCGCGCCCCGAGGGCCATGCCGTTGACCGCCTGCACCCCAGCATCGTGCTCATCCCCGAGCACGCCACCTACTCCATGCGCGAGCAGAAGATCAGCTGGCAGCACGACGGCGCGGAGCAGACCATCACCCTGCTCGCCGACAAGCAGTACCTCTCCCCCGACGGCTACCGGGTCTTCGCCAAGCACCGCGAGCTGGACGCCACCCAGTGGCACCTGGTCGGCGTCTCACCGGTCCCGACCCAGTGTCACAAGCCGGCCACCGTCTCGGGCGGCGGCAAGAGCGAGATCAGCAAGTCGATCGCCGATGCCTTCGAGTTCGGCAATGCCTACAGCGCCGACTTCGAGTCGGACATGGACAAGGTCCAGGAGCTGCTCGACCACGACTACTCGCAGCGTTTCGCCGATGCCGAGCAGAACGGCACCGATCACCGCCCGATCCTGTCCACGGAGCGCTCGCTCGGCTCGGTCATCAAGCTGCTGACCCGCTCCAGCCGCTACACCGACGGGTACAACGACTTCCTCGACTCGATCAGCCCGGCCGTCAAGGAGCTCATCTTCAACGTCAAGCGCTACTACCGGCCCGAATGGGGCGAGGACTGGCGCGGACACTTCACCGTCGGCATCATGAACGGCCGGCACGGAAACATGATGCGCCTGGACGGGCAGAAGATCATCGTCAACATGCTGCGCGTCGGCTTCCAGGCGGACGGCTCATGGCGGCTGTTCAGCCTACGTCCCGACTACAGCCCGGCGGTCAAGGTGCAGAGCGAGGACGACATCACCGCCAGCACGGTGACCCCGCCGTGGGACGATCCCTCGGGGACGCCGCGCAAGTACGTCATCAACTGCGAGCACCTGCTCTTCCAGCGTCCCGACGACGCGAAGATCCGCGGCTACGACAAGCAGACCGAGCTGGACATGTCCACCGGCACGGACACCTTCATCTCCAACTTCGAGCCGCTCACCCATGACCGGGCCCGGGAGATGCTCACCGACGTCCAGTCCTTCAGCGAGTTCACCGAGCCGGCCCAGGAGCTCATCCGCAGGGCCGCGGCCCTTCCCGACGACGAGTCGCCGCAGTACTGGGTGTGCTCGGCCGACTCGCGTCACCTGCCCGACGGGACGAAGAGCAAGAACCCCCGCTACCTGCAGGTGCGTCCCACCGACTCGCACCCGGAGCTCACGGCGGTGGCCGAGGTGGCCAGCAAGTTGCACCGCAAGCTGGTGCTCGGCGGGCCCGCGCCGCTGCCCGTGGACGTGGTCGCGGCCGGCCGCCGCAACAATCCTCCGGAGGGCAGGATCCCGGCGCTGTGCGCCTACAACCCGCTGCACTACATGGAGCTGCCGGAGCTGTTCATGGAGTTCATCAGCTCCATGACCGGCAAGTCCCCCAGCACCACCGGTGCCGGTTCCGAGGGCGCCCTGACCAAGGGGCCGTTCAACGCCATGCCGGCGACCGTCGACCTCAACAACGCCCTGCTGTCCTATGTGCTCACCGGATACGACGGCTGGCTCAGCTCGGCCGGTTTCATCGGGCCGAAGGTGCGCGTCGACCACGACATCTCGATGCTGGTGCCCGAGGTCTTCAGTCACATGGGCCCCGACGAGCGCGACGCCGCGACGCTGATCCGCGAGGGATACCTGGACAGGCTCGAGGACTTCGACTTCGACGGGCACCGGGTGCTCGCCAGCCGGCTCGGGTACCGCATCAACGATCGCTTCGTGACCCACTACTTCGGGCGCATCTTCCTGCATCCCGATGTCGTGTTCACCGACGAGATGCTGCGTCCGGAGCTGCAGGACGAGAAGATCTTCGCCGACTCGGTCGCCGTCATCGTGAAGACCCACCAACGGGTCGCGCAGATGTACTTCGACGACGGCACGATCTCCCTCGCCTGCCCGCCGCTGAAGGCATTGCTGGAGATCATGGCGCACGGCAGCTCCGCCGAGGGCTGGACGCTGGGCAGCCCGGAGTTCAGGGCACTGTTCACCGCCCAGTCCGTGCTCGGCTCCGACTGGTACGCGGCGCGGCTGGACGCCAAGCAGGCCGAGGACGTGCGTCAGGCGTCCGAGGGCGTCGAGCGGCTCAAGGAGTACATCGGCCGCCCCGGCGACAATGCGGTGTCACGCCGGCTGGCCCTGCAGCAGCGTCTCGCCGAGCTGGAGTCCGAGCTCGCGGCCGATGGTTCGGCGTCCTACCGGCGGTCCCTGGTGGGCACCATCGGGCGTCAGGTCGCCTTCCGCTGAGCCGGTCCTGTGTCGGGGTCATCGGGCCCCGGCACAGGGTCCCGCCCGCACGAGGGCAATGCATCGGACCACCGGACGGTGGCCCGCCTCATCTCGATGGGCCGACCGGGGCGAGCGAGTTGGAGCGCCCGCGGGCACGCCGGGCGCCGAGGACTGCCCCGGCGACGACGAGGAGGGCCGCAGCAGCGGCGGCCGCGACGGTGAGGACCTGGAAACCTGCGGCGTATGCGGAGACCTCAGCCGCCGCGGTGTGCGTCGCCACCACGTGGTTGGCGATGTTCTGCCCCTGTGCCGACGTGGGGAGCACGTGGGCAGCGGCGAGCGCTGTGGCGACCTCCGCCTCGATCGCCGCTGTCTGGCCACGGAGCAGGTCCGTCGCATGCTGAATCGCGAAGGTGCTCAGGAAGGCGACCCCGAAGGAGGCGCCGACCTGCTGGGAGGTGGACAGTGCCGCGTTGGCGAGCCCATTGTGTTCGGCGGGAACGCCTCTCGATCCGGCCGAGAACGCCGGGGCGAAGACGATGCCGAGGCCGAAGCCGGTGACCACCAGTCCGGCGAGGAGACCGCCCCCGTAGTTGGAGCCCGTGGTGATGCCCGTGAACAACCAGAATCCGGCAGCGGCGACGACCAGGCCAAGGGGGAAGACGACGCGGATCCCGGCCCGGGGCACGAGCACCCGGTTGGTGACGATGGCGGCGACGATGAGCCCGCCGATCAGGGGCAGGAAGGCGACGCCCGTTCTCGCCGCGGAGTAGCCGAGGTGATCCTGGAAGAAGTAGCTGAGGTAGAGCAGGCCGCCCATCTGGAACCATCCGCCCATGGCCATCACGAAGTAGGACGCGGCACGCCCCGGATTCCACACGATCCACAGCGGCAGCAGCGGATCCGAGGCGGCACGCTCCCGCACGACGAAGAGCAGCGCGCACACAGCCCCGGCGACCAGCCAGGAGATGGTGGCGGCGGATCCCCAGTGGCTGCGGCCGGCCTCCGAGAAGCCGTAGACGAAGCTGAACACTCCGCCGCAGCCCAGCAGCAGGCCGGGCACATCGCCCAACAATCGCTGCCCGGAACCCCCCGACACCACTCCCGAGAAGGCGCGGGAGAAGACGGCGCTGGCGCCGATGGCCACCGCGACGTTGACGAACAGGCACCAGCGCCAGTCCAGGTATTCGGTGAGGACGCCGCCGAGGAGCATGCCGACCGCGGCACCTGCACCCCCGGTGGCCCCGAACACGGCGAAGACCTTGGCCCGTGACGCGGGCTCGACGAAGGTCGTGCTGATCAGGGAGAGATTGGTGGGGGCGAGCAGACCGGCGAAGGCGCCCTGGACGGCCCGCGCGGCAAGCAGCATCCCGATGCCCTGGGACAGCCCGCCGGCGAGGCTCGCGAGCCCGAACCCGACGATGGCGATCACGTACGCCCTCTTGACTCCGAGCACCTGCGAGAGCTTTCCGCCGAACAGCACGAGTGAGCCGAAGGAGAGCGTGTAGGCGGTGACCACCCACTGCCGATCGCTGTCGGAGAAGCCAAGACCCGCCTGCATGCTGGGCAGGGCGACCGACACGATCGTCATGTCCATCACGATCATGAGCTGGGCCAGGACGGCCCCGACGAGCACCGCCGTTCGATGTGCTGTACCCGACGCGCCGGGTGCGGTACGGACACGTCCGTCTGCAAGGGTCATCGAAACTCCTCGTCAGCCCCAGATTCACCTGTGGCGCCCTCGACTGGGAACGATCGTTCCCAGTTCCGTGTACCCAAGCGTGCACCTCTGTTGACCGGAAAACAAGGAACGATCGTTCCTTGTTTCACTGGGCGCCGAATAGAATCTCGGTATGCCGAAGGTCAGCCCCGAGCACGAGGAACAGCAGCACGCCGCGATCCTCACGGCGGCCCGTCGTTGTTTCGCCCGGAACGGCTTCCACGCGACGTCGATGGACGACATCATCACGCAGGCCGGCATGTCGCCCAGCACCGTCTACCGGCACTTCCGCGGCAAGGACGAGATCATCTATGCCGCCACCGACGAGAAGTTCACCAGCATCCTCACCAGCATCGATGCGGCCATCTCCGAAAACCCGATGCCTTCCCCGAGCGCCATGTTCACCACAGTGGTCCGCGGCTTCACGCGCGAGTTCGGAGTCGACGACGACCTCCGTCAGTCGGCACGGTTGGCACTCAACGCGTGGGGCGAGACCGCCCGGAATCCGAGGCTCGCCACGCGAGCCAGGGCTGGCCACCAGACCCTGCGTTCGACGATGACCTCTGTCATGGAGGCATATCGTGCCGCCGACATGCTCCGCCCGGGTCTGGATCCCGGCTCGGCCGCGGACGCCGTGTGGATGATGGCACTCGGCCTCCTCACCCGTGAGGTGCTCATCGGGGACCGTGCGCTCGACGAGACCGGACGCATCCTCGACCAGCTCCTACTGCCACGCGATGCCGCCCGCGGCTGACCGTCCGGGTCAACTGGTGTGGCCGGGCAGACAGCTCCCGATGCCTGGCCCAGATCACCGCCGGGCACCGGACCCACACCACAGACGCGGCGTCATGATCCAGGAGCGGCGGGATGAACCGCCGCGTTCTCGTGATGACGCCGCGTCTGCACGACCGGGCCAGTCGTGACACGGCAGGAGCACCCGGTCAGGCCGTGCAAGAAGTACCCGGTCAGGCCGGGCGAGTGCACCGCCGGCTGCGCCGGGAAGAGGCCACATGGCCAGCGGAGGCGGGGGGTCAGCGGGGACGGGGGTCAGCGGGGACGGGCAGTCTCAGCGCCCGGCGACCGCGGTCATCAGCGGGCTGAGGCCCACGGCCCGGCCGGGGGCCTCTGCGTCACCGCAGGCGGCCAGCCAGTTGGCCAGCAGCTGGTAGCCGCCCTCGGTGAGCACCGACTCCGGATGGAACTGCACCGCCTCTACGGGCAGACTGCGATGCCGGGCGGCCATGATCACCCCGTCGGCCGTGGTGGCGCTCACCTCGAGCTGGGCGGGCACCGTGCGGGGATCGATGGCCAGCGAGTGGTACCGGGTCGCGGTGAGGGGATTGGGCAGTCCGGCGAAGACGCCCAAGCCGTCGTGGGTGATGGCGCTCGTCTTGCCGTGCCGGGTCTCCGGTGCGGCGCCCACGACGGCGCCGAAGGCCACCGCGATCGCCTGGAGCCCCAGGCAGACCCCGAAGACCGGCAGCTCGGGCCCGGCAGTGCGGGCGATCTCCACGCAGGCACCGGCCTCCTCGGGCGTCCCGGGGCCGGGCGACAGCAGCACTCCGTCGAAGCCGCTGCGCCACTCGCCGCTCGCCAACCTCGGATCGTCGTTGCGCCAGACCTCGACCTGCGCCCCGACCTGGGCGAGGTACTGCACGAGGTTGTAGACGAACGAGTCGTAGTTGTCGACGACGAGAATCCTGCTCATGCGCTCAGGGTACCTGCGGACTTCACAGCCGAACGGACGAGTCAACCCGGGCCCGGACCGTCTAGGCTTGGCTGGGCGGTCCGCCCGCCAGCTTTCAGCTCGCCTCCGGGCGCGCCATCCATCAGTCCCCAAGGAGCCACGCCACCGTGCCGGAGTCAAAGGTTCGCAAGAAGGCCGCCGACAAGAAGGTCGCCAAGCACAAGGTCCAGGAGAACGTCAGGCGCAAGAACAACATCTCGGTGTTCGCGGACCGCGGCTGGGTTCCCTACGTCTTCGTGCCACTGGGCCTGATCGGGGTCATCTGGCTGGTCGTCTTCTACATCGCCGGCGACACGGTCCCGGTCATGTCGGCGATCGGCAACTGGAACTTCCTCATCGGCCTGGGCCTGATCGCCGCCAGCTTCTTCATCGCCACCCTGTGGAAGTGACCGGGGGCATCTGGACTCAGTAGGCCATCGCCATCGCCGGGTCGCTCACCAGGGCGGCGAGATCGACGAGGAAGCGGGAGGCGACCGCTCCGTCGATGAGCCGGTGGTCGGAGGCCAACGACATGGTCGTCACCCAGCGCGGCACGATCCGCTCGTCGTCCCCGCTGCCGACCACCCAGGGCCTGCGGGCGATGGCGCCCATCGCGAGGATCGCCGACTCGGGCCCGTTGATGATCGGCGTACCGGCCTCCAGACCGAGCCCACCGACATTGGTGATGGTGAAGGTGCCCTTGCTGTAGTCGGCCGGCTGCAGGGTGCCGGCCTTCGCCAGGTCGACCAGCCGGGTCAGCTCCTCGGCCATGCTCACCAGATCGCGTTCCTGGGCCTGCCGGATGACCGGCACCATGAGACCGCGCGGGGTGTCCGCGGCGATACCGATGTTCACGTCGTGGTGCAGCACGATCCGGTCGGCGTCCGGCGCCCAGGAGGCATTGAGCATCGGGTTGTGACGCATCGCCAGGCACACCGCCTTGCACCAGATGAGCAGTGGCGTGACGTGCAGGCCCTTGAACTCCCGGCGCGCCCGCAGCCTCGTGACGAGCTCCTTGGTCTCGCTCACGTCGCAGCTGATGAAGGTCGTGGTGTGCACCTTGGTGCCGCGCGAGGCCACCACATTGCGGGCGGTGAGACGCCGGACGGTGTCGACCGCGATGAACTCGTCGCCCTCCGCCCGGCCGGCCGAGCTGCGGCGGTTCACGTCATGGGAGCGACGACGCCGGGGCGTGCTGCCGCCGACGGACTTCTCGTCCGCTGCGCCGTAGCCCACGAGCAGCGGGCGGCTGTCGTCGTCCTGGCGGGCGGCGGGCGCGGGCAGCTCGGGCGTGACCAGGCTCTCGCCGACCATGCCGCCGGCCAGCGCGGCCGCGATCTCCGGGGGAATCTCGTCCCCGTCGGCGGCGGACTCCGCACTGTGCGGCGGCGTGCTGTCGTCGGGGGACGGCACGGGCTCGGAGCCGTCGTCGATGAAGACGATGGGCGTGCCCACCTCGACCGTCGTCCCCGGTTCCACGTGGATCGCGGTGATGACTCCCTCGAAGGGCGAGGGCAGCTCCACCACGGACTTGGCCGTCTCGACGTCCAGGAGCGGATCGTTCACCGCGACATGGTCACCGACCGCGACGTGCCACTCGACGACATCGGCCTCCGTGAGACCCTCGCCGGCGTCTGGCATCAGGTATTCGGGCATCGGGGCTCCTCAATCACGAACTCGGCAGGAACAGATCAGTGACAACAGGTCAGTAGGCGAAGGACTCGTCGACGGCATCGAGGATGCGCTCGACATTGGGCAGGTAGTGCTTCTCGCTGCGGGCCGGCGGGTAGACCGTGTCCCATCCGGTGACGCGCAGGACGGGCGCGGCGAGCTCGCCGAAGAACTCCTCGTCCAGCCTCGCGGCCAGCTCGGCCCCCGGGCCCAGCGTCCGGTGCGCCTCGTGGACGACGATCGCGCGGTGCGTGCGATGCACCGACTCGCGGACGGTGGCCATGTCGAAGGGCGCCAGGCTGCGCAGGTCGATGACCTCGATCTCGCGGCCCTCCGCGGCGGCCGACTTCGCGGCGTCCAGGCAGGTCTGCACCATCGGTCCGTAGCACAGCAGGGTGAGTTCGTCGCCCCTGCGCGCCAGGCGCGCGGCGTGCATCGGCAGGTCCGGCACCGCGGTGTCCACCTCGCCCTTGGCGTAGTAGCGGCGCTTCGGCTCGAGGAAGATGACCGGATCCGGGCAGGCGATCGACTGGCGGATCAGCCAGTAGGCGTCGTGCGGGGTGGCGCAGCTGACCACCTGCAGGCCCGGGGTGTGGATGAAATAGCTCTCGGGGGACTCGGAGTGGTGCTCGGCGGCGCCGATCCCTCCCCCGAAGGGGATCCTGATGACGACGGGCAGGCTGGCCAGGCCGTGCGTCCGGGAACGGTAGCGGGCCAGCTGGTTGACGATCTGGTCGAAGGCCGGGAAGACGAAGCCGTCGAACTGGATCTCCACCACGGGGCGGTAGCCGCGCAGCGCCAGGCCGATCGCGGTGCCGACGATGCCGGCCTCGGCGAGCGGTGTGTCGATGACCCGGTCCGGGCCGAAGTCGTCACGCAGGCCCTCGGTGATCCGGAAGACACCGCCCAGCGCCCCGATGTCCTCGCCCATCAGCAGCACCTTCGGGTCCTCGTCCATGGAGGCGCGCAGGCCGGCGTTCAGGGCCTTGGCCAGTGTCAGTGTCGTCATGCCCGGGCTCCCTTGCTGAGGGGTGTGGCGATCCAGCTGAGGGTCTCGGCCCGTTGTTCGGCCAGATCGATGCCCGGCTGGGCCACGACATTGTCGAAGACCTCCTCGACCGGGGTGTCGGGCAGCTCATGACAGATCGTGCGCACCTGGGCCCCGAACTCCTCGAGATCGGCGTCCATGCCGTCGAGCCAGGCCTGGTCGATGACCCCCCGGCCGAGCAGATATTTCTGCAGACGGTCGATGGGGTCCTTGGCGCGCCACTGCTCGGTCAGCTCCGAGGGGCGGTACTTGGTCGGGTCGTCGCTCGTGGTGTGCGGGCCCATCCGGTAGGTCAGAGCCTCGACGAGCACCGGGCCCTTCCCCGAGCGGGCGTGCTCGAAGGCCCAGCTCAGCACGGCGTGGCTGGCGAGCGGGTCGTTGCCGTCCACCCTGATGCCCGGCAGCCCGAAGCCGAAGGCACGCTGGTAGAGCGGGATCGGGGTCTGGATGCTGGTCGGTTCGCTGATGGCCCACTGGTTGTTGACGCAGCAGAAGACCACCGGCGCGTTGTACGCGGCGGCGAAGACGAGTGCCTCGCTGGTGTCACCCTGGCTGGACGCACCGTCGCCGTAGGTGACGAAGGTGACCGCGTCGTTGGCCTCGACATCGGGGTGATGTGCCTTGTCATAGGAGATTCCCATGGCGTATCCGACGGCATGCAGCGGGTGCGAGCCGATGATCAGCGAGTAGGGTGCCAGGTGGAGTTCGGCGCTGTTCCAGCGCGACAGGCCCGAGCCCCGCCACATCGCCAGGATCTCCGGCAGGCTCGCGCCCTTGGCCAGCGCCAGCAGCTGGTCACGATAGGTGGCGAAGACCATGTCCTGCGGCTTGAAGACCGCGGCCGCGCCGGCCTGATAGCCCTCCTGCCCGCGCATCGGGGGCCACAGGCCGAGCTCGCCGTGACGCTGCAGGGCCGCCCCCTCGATGTCGAAACGCCGCCCGATCTTCATCTCCCGCAACATCGTCACGAGCTGCTCGTCGGTGCCCTCGAAGCGGAAGCGCGGATGCTCCACCACGGTGCCGTCCGGCGTCAGCAGCTGAACCGGCTGCGTGGGGTCGTCGAAGTCCATACTCGGTCTTTCGCGTGAGGGAAGTCTAAGTTACCAATGAGTAAGTTACCGTGCCGTAGGTTACGTCATCAACAGTGCACCCCGGGTCGGGTGCCGCCGTTGGAGGGCCCGGGGACGATGACGAACGCGCACCATGAGGGTACGCGCCGAGACTTTGCCGACCCGCCCGTCAGCCGAGCGGACGCAGCAGCGGGAACAGGATGGTCTCGCGGATCCCTGCGTTCGTGAACAGCATGATGAGCCGGTCGATGCCCAGGCCGAGCCCGCCCATCGGCGGGCAGCCCTGTTCGAGGGCGTTGAGGAAGTCCTCGTCCAGCTGCATCGCCTCGGGGTCGCCGGCGGCCGCCGCCAGGGACTGCTGGGTGAGGATCTCGCGCTGGATGACCGGATCGACCAGCTCGCTGAAACCGGTGCCGCGCTCCAGCCCACCGATGATGAGGTCCCAGGCCTCGATGCAGCCCGGCTTGCTGCGATGCCGGCGGGCGAGCGGCTGGGCGATCTCGGGGAAGTCGCAGACGAAGGTGGGCTCGAGCAGCTTCTTCTCCACCAGCTCGCCGAAGAGCTCGACGACCAGCTTCTGGTCGATCCAGCTCTCGTCGTAGTTGACGTGGTGGGCATCGGCGATCTGGCGCAGCCGGGCCAGCGGCGTCGACGGTGTGATCTCCTCGCCGACCGCCCGGGACAGGCCCTCGTGGACGGGCAGCCAGGTCCATTCCCCGTCCAGGTCGATGGTGCCCTGCTCGGTCTCGATCTGGTGCCTGCCGACGGCGCCGGCGACCGCCATGATGATCGACTTGAGGGTCTCGGCGATGGTGAACTGGTCGCCCCAGCTCTGGTAGGCCTCGAGCATGGTGAACTCGGGGCTGTGCGAGGAGTCGACGCCCTCGTTGCGGAAGACCCGGCCGACCTCGTAGACGCGGTCGGCGCCACCCACCATGACCCGCTTGAGGTGCAGCTCCAGCGCGATCCGCAGGTACATGTCGATGTCGAAGGCGTTGAGATGGGTCGTGAACGGGCGCGCCGCGGCGCCGCCGTGCTGGGACTGCAGGATGGGGGTCTCCACCTCGAGATAGCCCTGCTCGTCCAGGCTGCGGCGGATGGTGGAGGTGATCGTGGCGCGCTCGCGCACGATCGCGCGGGCCTGCGGGCGCACGATGAGGTCGTTGTAGCGCTGGCGGACGCGGGACTCCTCGGACAGTTCCTTGTGCAGGGTCGGCAGCGGGCGCAGCGCCTTGCTGGCGAGTTTCCATTCCTGGGCCAGCACCGACAGCTCTCCGCGCCTGGAGGCGATGACCCGGCCGCGCACCCAGACGAAGTCGCCGAGGTCGATGTCGGTCTTCCAGGCGGCCAGCGCCTGCTCGCCGATCTCGGCCCTGCTCAGCATGATCTGCAGGCGCTCGGCGTCATGGCTGGGGGTGAAGCCGTCCTGGAGGGTGGCGAAGCACAGCTTGCCGGAATTGCGGATGAACATCACCCGTCCGCCGATGGTGACGACGTCCTGGGTCTCCTCGCCGGCTTGCAGGTCCGGCCAGCCGGCGCGCACCTCGGTCAGCGTGTGATCGCGGCGGAGATCGACGGGATAGGCCTGGAGTCCCTCGTCGAGATAGCGTTTGCGCTTGTCGGAACGGATCTGAATCTGCTCGGGCAGATCCTGCTCGGCGCTGGACGGCTGGCCTTGTGGTTCCTCGGGACGCTGCTGGCTCACCAGCCGATCCTATCGTGGGGCCATTCGGGCCAGATCCCACGCGGAAGGGCCCCACGTGGCCGGCACGGGCCGTGTCGGATCTGGCTGATGGACATCACAGCGCCAGTGAACTCACCGCATCATCGATGACCATCCGCAGATCCACCCGCCGACAGCCCTGCCTCACAGGAGGTGCTCCCGGATCGTCGTCCCCGCCGGACCGCGCTCCAGCTGCCAGACCCGGCCCACCCGCAGGCCCTCGACGAGGTGCTCGTCGTGGCTGACCACCAGCAGCGCACCGGAGTAGCCGTCCAGCGCGTCGATGAGCACCTCGACCGATGCCATGTCCAAATTGTTCGTCGGCTCGTCGAGCAGCAGGAGCTGTGGGGCGGGACGGGCGAACAGCACGCAGGCCAGCACCAGACGGAAGCGCTCGCCACCCGACAGACTGGCGATGTCCTGGAGCGGCTTGTCCTTGGTGAGCAGCAGCCGGGCGAGCAGTTCGCGGGCCTCCTGGGGGGTGCGCGACGGGGCCGCCGCGCGCATCGCCTCGAAACCGGTCCCGAATCCGTTGAGCATGTCCAGGCGCTGGTCCAGCATCGCCCACGGCAGGTCCGGGGCGAGGCTCACGCCGGTCGGCTCGGCGAACAGCCCCTCCGGCAGGGACGCCCGGGTGCCGGCGAGAAGCCCGAGCAGCGATGACTTGCCGATTCCGTTGTCCCCCGCGAGCCGGACGCGTGCGGGGTCGTCCATCCGCAGCTCCCGGTCGCCGTGCCGAAGGGCGAGCACCCGGCGATTCGCGGCGAGTGCGGTCCCGAGGAGGTCCACTCGGATGTGCTCCGCCTGCCGGGCGTCTGCATCGGCCTCGGCGCGCAGCCGCGTCGCCTCGTCGAGCTCGCCGGCATGCAGGGTGCGCTTGGAGCCGGTGTTCTTCTGGGATCGATTCGCGAAGTAGTCGGCCTCGCCCTTCGCGACATTGCCCCGGGCCTTCTCCCGCCGGGCTGCCCGGTCGCGCTGCTGCTGACGTTGCTGCTCGGCACGCATCTGGCGTTGGACGCGAGCCAGCTCGGCGTCGGCCTCGCGCAGCCGACGCTGTGCCGCCAGCTGCCGGCCCTGCCGGTATTCCTCGTACTCACCCAGGGTTCCGCCGAAGACCTGGGCGCCGCGCGCATCGAGCTCGCAGATGCTGTCGACGTGTTCGAGCAGATCACGGTCGTGGCTGACCACCACCAGGCTCCCGGGCCAGCTGTCCAGCGAGCGGTGGAAGCGCTCCCGGGTGCTGTGGTCGAGGTTGTTGGTCGGCTCGTCGAGCAGGGTGAGCTCGGCGCCGGCCAGTCCCACGCCGGTCAGCGCGACGCTCATCGCCTCCCCGCCGGAGAGCTGGGTGAGACGACGGCTGAGCCAGCTCTCGTCCGCGTCCAGGCCGGCCACTCGCAGCGCTGCGACGGCGCGCGGTGAGACATCCCAGTCGTCGCCCACGATGTCGAAGTCATCGGGGTCGACGCTGCCGGACTCGATGCGGGCGAGGGCGCCCAGCACGGGCGCGATGCCCAGCAGTTCGGCCACCGAGGACTCGCGGTGCGCCGTGATGCGCTGGGGCAGGTAGCG
Source organism: Propionibacterium sp. (assembly GCA_049297835.1). Taxonomy (GTDB): domain Bacteria; phylum Actinomycetota; class Actinomycetes; order Propionibacteriales; family Propionibacteriaceae; genus Propionibacterium. The sequence continues at coordinate 16,393 of JBAQVA010000139.1, read as the reverse complement.
GCAGGAACCCTCCGTGCGCACCGAGCCCGAGCTGGGCGACAGCTGCCCGGCGATGAGCCGCAGCAGCGTCGACTTGCCGATGCCGTTGTCGCCGATGATCCCGGTCCGCCCGGGTGGCAGGACGAGATCGAGTTCGCTGAACACGGGGTGACCGTCCGGCCAGGCAAAGCTGAGTCGTTCGCAGACGACGGCCGGGGATGCGGACGAGGGGGAGTGAGAGGTGAGGGACATGCGAGATCCTCGGATCGGCGGTTCATGGGGCCGTGTGGCACACCGGAACCCGGGTGCCGGATCTCACATTCTCAAGGGTTCTCCTACGTCGGGGACGGGCCAAGTGTAGACGCTGCCGCCGCCCACCCGGCGTCTGACTGTCGGGAAACTGCCGGGGAGGTAGCAGAATGGGCGCGGGAGGTTCAGGTGACTGTTCTGGGCGTGCTGACGCCGCTGCGTCTGCGTGATCGGGTCTTCGACGCCGCCCACCCCGCGGTGATGGCGATCGTCAACCGCACGCCCGACAGCTTCTACTCCCCGGCCCGCTTCACCGACCCTGGCGAGGCGCTGGCACGCATCGACCGGGTCGTGGCCGACGGCGCCGACGTCGTCGACATCGGGGGCGTGCGCGCCGGCCAGCAGGGCCCCTGGGTGGACGCCGACGAGGAGATCGACCGGGTCAGGCCCGTCCTCGAGGAGACCCGGCGCCGCCACCCGGAGATCCTGCTCAGCCTGGACACCTGGCGCAGCGAGGTGGCCCACGCCTGCGACGGCCTGGTCGACCTGGTCAACGACACCTGGCAGGGCAATGATCCGACGCTCGTGACGACCGCCGCCGAGCAGGGCGCGTCCTATGTCGTCTCGCACACCGGGGGCCTTCCGCCACGCACCGACCCGGTGCACGTGCACTACGGCGACGACTCCGACGAGGCAGTGCTCGAGGCAGTGCGCTCGGGGCTGGCGCAGGGCGCCGCGACGGCCCTGGCCGCCGGCCTCGAGCCCGAGCAGGTGCTGCTCGACCCCACCCTGGACTTCGGCAAGAACACCGAGCACTCGCTGTCACTGGTACGCCAGACCGGCGAGCTCACCCGGCTGGGATTCCCGCTCATGATGGCCATCAGCCGCAAGGACTTCGTCGGGGAGACGCTCGACCTGCCGGTGCCCGAACGGCTCGAGGGCAGCCTGGCCGCCACCGCCATCGCCGCCTGGTTCGGCGCGGTGCTCTTCCGCACGCACGACGTGCTGGCCACCCGCCGGGTGGTGGACATGGTGGCGTCCATCCGTGGCGACCGACCGCCGCTCGTGCGCGAGCGCGGGCTCTGAGCCGTTCGGACGCTCCGATGGCCTCCTTCGATCCGGCTGACCTGGCCGAGGTCCGCGCGACGGCGTGCGCCGGCAAGCGCTCGCTCGGGCCGGGACCGCGGCTGCCGGTCGTCGCCGACACCCTGCTGCCCCGGCATACCCCGCCGGTCAGGCTGCGGCTGCTCAGCCCGAACGACGAACCGGAGGGCCTGCTGGTCTACGTGCACGGCGGCGGCTGGGTGATGTACTCCATCGACGAGTACGACCGGCTCGGCCGCCACCTGGCCGAGCGCACCGGCTGGGCGGTGGTCATGGTCGACTACCCGATCGCCCCCGAGCAGCAGTACCCGGTTCCGCTCGACTGCTGCTGGGACGCGCTCGTCCACCTCACCGGCCCGGCCGGACGCGACTGGCTCGCCGACTGCGGGATCGTGCCGCCACGGCGGGTGGTGCTGGGCGGTGATTCGGCGGGCGGGAATCTCGCGGCCGCCTGCGCGCTGCGTGCCCGCGATGCCGGCTCGCCCCGGCTGGCGGGCCAGCTGCTCGTCTACCCGGTGCTCGACCACGACCTGGACCGCCCGAGCTATTTCCGCGCCCTGCATCCCGATGACATCTCGCGGGAGGAGGTGAGGGTCTGCTGGGATCTCTACTGCCCCGACCCGGCACGCCGCGACGAGCCCGGTGCCTCGCCCTTGCGCGCGGCGAGTCTGGCCGGTTCGCCGCCCACCCTGCTCGTCACCGCCGACGGGGACGTGCTCAACGACGAGGTGGCCGCCTACGGGCACCGGCTGCGCGCCGCGGGGGTCGAGGTGACCAGCGACCACGTGGGCAGTCTCGGCCACGGCTGTCTGAGCCTGTGGAAGGAGAGCGCGGAGGTCGAGACCGTGGTGGGCCGCATCGCGCGGTGGATGGCGGCCAGGCAGCCCTGAACCAGCGACTCTCCCGGCTCCTCGCACGCGGAACAGCGCGCCGCGAAGCCCCCTCCGGACGGCGTGGCCAGGCCGTATAACGATACGGTGTCGGCCCTGGGCCTCCCCTCGTCCGACGTGTCAGTATGGGTGGACGAGGGGAACGGAAGACGGGCCGGAATTCATCGCTGAACACCCCGCCCACCAGCCGATCTCCCCTCTCACGAAGATGACCGGCAGGGCTGCTCCTGCATGGCGGCATGACAACTCAACAGACTTTCCTCCACCGGATCGTCCCGGCACAATGCGCTCACATCGGGATGTCCGAGACAGCCCCGCGCGGCAGCCGTCACAACGTTGTGACGACCGCCCGACGCGGGGCTGTCGGCCGTGCGGGGGAATCGGCGACCAGCAACCACCCCGACCGCACATCGCCGGCCCGCCGGGCTTCGCCCAAGCCGCCGGCATGGCACGATTGCGAACGCACGTCCCCATCTTGAATGAGTGAGTGCTCACTCATTACTCTTGGTCCACGTGACACGCGCAGCACCACTGCCCGCCGACGAGCGGCGCAGGACAATCATCGACGCGACCCGGCCCCTGCTGGTGGCCCACGGCGCGGGCTTCACCACACGGCAGGTCGCCGAGGCGGCCGGTGTGGCCGAGGGCACCGTCTTCAGGGTCTTCGCCTCCAAGCAGGATCTGCTCGACGCCGTCATCGACGACGTGCTGGATCCCGGGCCCACGGTGCGGGCGATCCAGGACTTCCCCGACGATCCCGACCTGCTCTCCAGGGTGGCCCGTGTCATCGGCCTGCTGCACGACAACATCACCGGGGTCGCCGCGCTCTTCGCCGCGCTCCATGCCATGCCCTCGCCCGACATCGCCCCGCACCGCCATGGCGGCAGGCAGCCGATGGCCGCGCGCATCGCCGCACTCCAGGCTGCCCTCGAGGACACCCTGGCCCCCTGGTCCGCCCAGCTGAACACCGACCTGGCGTGTGCGGCGGCCCTGGTCCGCTCGGTCACCCTGGCGACCTCCCACCCCATGTTCAGTGATCACGTCCGCATCGCCCCCGACGACGTCGCCGGCCTGCTCGTCCACGGTCTCGAGAAAGAAACCCCATGCTCCTGAAACTCCTGGGCCGCTACCTCGGGCCCTACCGATGGCAACTCGTGGCGGTGATCCTCATGCAGGTCGTCGCCTCGCTCGCCTCCCTCGCGCTGCCCACCTACAACGCCAAGATCATCGACCAGGGCGTCGCCCTGGGCGACACGGCCTACATCTGGCGCACCGGCGGCCTGATGCTGTTCATCTCGCTCGCCCAGGTGATCGGGCAGGTCGCCGCGGCCTACTTCGGGGCCCGGCTGGCGATGGGTCTGGGACGCGATGTGCGCGCCGACCTGTTCGACACGGTGCTTGGCTACTCCAGCCAGGAAGTCGACAAGTTCGGCGCCCCGAGCCTCATCACCCGCAACACCAATGACGTCCAGCAGGTCCAGCAGCTGCTGCTGATGAGCTGCATCTTCATCCTGGGCGCGCCCATCACCATGGCCGGCGCGATCGTCATGGCGCTGCGCGAGGACGCCGGACTGGCGTGGCTGATCGTCGTCGCCATGGTCGCGCTCGGTATCGGCGTCGGCCTCATCGCCGGCCGGATGAGCCCGCTGTTCGGCGCGAACCAGAAGCGCATCGACACGATCAACCGCGTCCTGCGCGAGCAGATCACCGGTATCCGGGTGATCCGGGCCTTCGTCCGCGAGGACAGCGAGCGCCGGCGCTTCGACGCCGCCAACCTCGACCTGACCCACCTCGGCATCAGGATCGGCACCCTGTTCGCCATGCTCTTCCCCATCGTCATGCTCATCATGAACGCCTCCACCGCAGGCGTGTGGTGGTTCGGCGGGATCCGGGTGGACCACGGCGACATCCAGGTCGGTCAGCTCACCGCCTTCATGACCTATCTCATCCAGGTGCTGATGAGCGTCATGATGGCCACGATGATGGCCCTCATGGTGCCGCGCGCCGCCATCTGCGCAGGGCGCATCATCGACGTGCTCGACACCGAGTCCACCGTCGGGCCCTCGGCGCAGCCGGTCACCGCGCTGCCCCGGGGCGGCGAGCTCCGGCTCCGCGATGTCACCTTCCGCTATCCCGGCGCCGAGGAACCGGTCCTCCACGACGTCTCGCTGGAACTGACCCCGGGCACGACGACCGCGGTGATCGGGGCCACCGGCTCCGGGAAGACGACTCTGGTGAACCTCATCCCCAGGCTGTTCGACGTCTCCGGCGGCGAGATCGAGCTCAACGGCACCGACATCCGCGAACTCGACATGGACCTGTTGTGGGGCCGGGTCGGGCTCGTGCCGCAGAAGCCCTATCTGTTCAGCGGAACCGTCGCGTCCAATCTGCGCTACGGAAATCCCCAGGCCAGCGACGAGGAGCTGTGGGCCGCCCTGCGCACCGCCCAGGCGGCGGACTTCGTCGAGGAGATGACCGGGCGCCTCGACGCGCAGATCTCCCAGGGCGGTACGAATGTCTCGGGCGGCCAGCGCCAGCGGCTGTCCATCGCCAGGGCGCTGGTGAAGAAACCCCAGATCTACGTCTTCGACGACGCCTTCAGCGCACTCGACGTGGCCACCGACGCCAGGCTCCGCGCGGCGCTGGCGAAGGAGACCGGGGACTCCGCGGTGCTCATCGTCGCCCAGCGGGTCTCCACCATCCGCGCCGCCGACCAGATCATCGTGCTCGAGGCGGGACGCATCGTCGGGCGCGGGACCCACTCCGAACTGCTCGACAGCTGCGAGACCTACCGGGAGATCGTGGACTCCCAGATGACCGCACAGGAGGCGGCATGAGTACCCAACCCGGTCAGAAGACCAAGAAGGCGAACGAACGCCCCGAGTACGCCACCGCGGTGACCAGGCAGCACGGCCCCGGGATGGGCGGCGCCGCCACCGAGAAGGCCGTCAGCTTCGGCCCGTCGCTGCGCCGGCTGCTCGGCGAACTGGGCCCTGACAAGGTGATGCTCGCTGCCGTCGTGGCGATGGGCGTGATCGGCGTGGCGCTCAACGTCTATCTCCCCAAGCTGCTCGGCAAGGCCGCCAATGTGGTCTTCGCCGGATTCATCGGCAAACAGCTCCCGGCCGGGCTGAGCGTCGAGCAGATCGTCGCCGGGCTGCGGGCACAGGGCAGGAACGACCAGGCCACGATGATCTCCGGCCTGGACGTCACGCCCGGTCACGGCATCGACTTCTCGCACCTGGGCATGATCCTCAGCTGGTGCGTCGCACTGGCCGTGGTCTCCGGGCTGCTGGGCTTCCTGCAGTCCTATCTGCTCAACAAGTCGGTGCAGTGGGCGGTCTACCGGCTGCGCGACAAGGTGAGCGACAAGATCGACTCGCTGCCGCTGAGCTATTTCGACCACCAGCCCCGCGGCGAGCTGCTCAGCAGAGTGACCAACGACATCGACAACATCGCCCAGACACTGCAGCAGACCCTCTCCCAGATGCTCAATGCGGCGCTGCAGCTGATCGGCGTGCTCGTCATGATGTTCACCGTGAGTCCCCTGCTCGGCGGGGTGACCGTACTGGTCGTCCCGTTCTCGCTGGCGGTCTCGGTGCTCATCGGCAAGCAGTCGCAGAAGCGCTTCGTGCGGATGTGGAAGACGACCGGCGAGCTCAACGGGCAGGTCGAGGAGGCCTACAGCGGACATGCCCTGGTCAAGGTCTTCGGACGCCGCCGCGAGGTGGAGGCCGAGTTCAGGAAGACCAACGACCAGCTCTTCCGCGCCTCCTTCGGGGCGCAGGCGATCAGCGCGATGATCATGCCGGTCAACTTCTTCATCGGCAATCTCAACTACGTCGCGGTGGCCGTGATCGGCGGCCTCCGGGTGGCCAGCGGGCAGATGCAGATCGGCGACGTCACGGCCTTCATCCAGTACTCGCGGATGTTCACCCAGCCGATCACCCAGCTGGCATCGATGACCAATCTCCTGCAGTCGGGAGTGGCCTCCGCCGAGCGGGTCTTCGAGGTGCTCGACGCCGAGGAGCAGTCCCCGGACGCCACCGGTGCCCTCGACCTGCCGGTCAGGGGCCACGTGCGCTTCGAGCACGTGGACTTCAGCTACACCCCCGACGAGCCGCTCATCGAGGACCTCTCGCTCGAGGCCCGCCCCGGCCAGCAGATCGCCATCGTCGGGCCGACCGGCGCCGGGAAGACCACCCTGGTCAACCTGCTCGAGCGCTTCTACGACGTCCAGGCCGGCCGGATCACCGTCGACGGGGTGGACGTGGCGAGCGTCCCCCGCGGGCAGCTGCGGGCCCAGCTCGGCATGGTGCTGCAGGACACCTGGCTGTTCGGCGGCTCGATCCACGACAACATCGCCTACGGCAAGGCCACGGCCAGCGACGAGGAGGTGCTGGCGGCGGCGAAGGCGGCCTATGTGGACCGTTTCGTGCACAGCCTGCCGCACGGCTACCGGACGGTGATCGACGACGAGGGCTCGAACGTCTCGGCCGGTGAGAAGCAGTTGCTCACCATCGCCCGGGCGTTCATCTCCGACCCGGCGATCCTCATCCTCGACGAGGCCACCAGCTCGGTCGACACCCGCACCGAGGTGCTCGTCCAGCAGGCCATGAACCGGCTGCGGGAAGGACGGACGAGTTTCGTGATCGCCCACCGGCTGTCGACGATCCGCAATGCGGACCTCATCCTGGTGATGGAGCACGGGGCGATCGTGGAGCAGGGCAGTCACGAGGAGCTCATCGAGGCACGGGGCGCCTACTGGCGGCTCTACCAGTCCCAGTTCACCACCGGTCAGGCGGAGGCCGTCGCCTGAGTGCGGGGCGGACCACTGCCTGACGACGACGGAGGGGCCCTGGGAAAACTGACCCGGGGCCATCGGCACGGCGGCCTTGCCCGGACCGGCAGGATGGATTCGTGAGAATGTGGTCGCTGCATCCCCAGTACCTCGACCGGGCCGGGCTGCTCGGCTGCTGGCGGGAGAGCCTGCTGGCCCAGGCCGTGCTCGCCGGCCGCACCAAGGGCTATCGGCACCACCCCCAGCTGGAGCGCTTCCGGGCGCAGCCCGCCCCGCTGCGGGCGATCGCGTCCTATCTCGGCGGCCTTGCCGACGAAGGCGATCGACGTGGCTACCACCTCGACCGCTCGCGGATCATCGAGGAGGGCCTGCGCGAGCCGGCTCCGCTTCCGGTCAGCGACGGCCAGCTCGAGTTCGAACGGGCGCATCTGCTGGCGAAGCTGACGGCGCGCAGCCCGGCCGCGGCCGTCCGGCTGGAATCCGTCCCGCCTGCCCGGACGCTCGTGCATCCCCTCTTCCACGTCGTGCCCGGCCCGATTGCCGGCTGGGAACGGCCCTGACCGGCGCGCACCCACGGCGGGAGGCTAGAAGGTTGCCGCCAGGCCGCCGTCGACGTCGATCGTCTGCCCGGTGATGAACGAGCCGGCACCGGAGACCAGGGCCACGACGATTCCCGCCAGTTCCTCGGGCCGCCCCCAGCGCCCGAGCATCGTGCGCCGCCCCAGCCATTCCAGCCACTGCGGGTCCTCGGCCATCGAGCGGTTCGTCTCGGTGGCGATGCATCCGGGCGCCACCGCATTCACGGTGATGCCGTGCGGCCCCAGATCGGCCGCCATCGCCCTGGTCAGACCTTCCAGACCGGCCTTCGCCGCGCTGTAGGCCACATCGCCCGGCTTGCCGAGATGGCCCACCACCGACGAGATGTTGATGATCCTGCCCTGGCAGCTGCGGGCCACCATCTGCTCGGCGATCGCCCGGCTGATCGCGTAGATACTCACCAGGTCCAGTTCGACGAGCACCCGGAACTCGTCGGCGCTCATCTCCTCGGTGCCGCGCCGGTCGCGCACCCCGATCGTGTTGACCAGGATGTCGGCGCGATCGCCCACGGCCGCGACGATCTGCCCGACCGAACCCGCGCGTGCCATGTCCGCCACCAGCGGATCGGCGTCGATGCCCTCGTCCTGCAGTGTCTCGACCGCAATCGCGACGGTCTCGGCATGACGGCCGTTGACGATGACCCTGGCCCCGGCCGCGCCCAGGGCGCGCGCCACCTGCAGGCCGATCCCGCGCACCGAACCGGTCACCAGCGCGGTGCGTCCGGACAACGAGAACAGCTCGCCCACGCCGGCCCTGCGGACATCAGTGTCGTCACTCACGGTGCGCTCCTCCTCGACAGCCCGACCGTCCCCGCGCCGCACGGCAGGCGACGGCCCCGGAACCGGCTCCGTCGTCCGGCTCAGACGCCGTAGCGCCGCTTGGCCTTCTCCAGGGCGGAGACATAGCCCGAACGCTCGTAGTCGGTGACCGAGGCGCTCTTCGGCACTGCGAGCATGCCACGTGCCGCCTCGAGCGTGAGCTGCTCGCGGCTGAGGTAGTCGCGAAGTCCCTTCACCAGGTCGGCGGCATGGGACGCCCCGTGGCGCACCAGCGCCGAGGTGGTCATGACGACATCGGCGCCGGCGAGCACGCCCTTCACGACGTCGCGGTAGCCCTCGACCCCGCTGGACGCGGCCAGCGAGGCATCGACCTTGCCCCGCAGCGCGGCGATCCAGGTGCGCGGCAGTCGCCCCTCCTCGGGGTTCGACAGCTCGAAGCCCGAGACGACCTCCTGGCGGTTGACGTCGATGTCGGGCTGCAGGAAGCGGTTGAACAGCACCAGACCGTCCGCCCCGGCCGCGTCGAGCCGGCTCGCCAGCGAGCCGAAGCTGCTGAAGTAGGGCGACAGCTTGATCGCCACCGGGATGTCGACGGCGCTCTTGACGGCCTGCAGCAGGTCGAGGTGCCGCTGCTCGACCTCGGCGCCGCTCGCCGAGAAGTCACCGGGCAGGAAGTAGGTGTTCAGTTCGATGGCGGCGGCACCGGCGTCCTGCAGGCGCTTCGCCGTCGCGGTCCATCCACCGACGCGGGTGCCGTTGAGGCTCGCGATGAGCGGCACGTCGAGCGCCTTGGCGCCCTGTTCGAGCAGGCCGAGGTACTGGGCCGTCTCGCCGTTCGTGCTGCTCGGCTCGGTCGGGAAGTAGCTGAGCGCCTCGGCGAAGCTGTTCGCATGGGCCTCGACCACGCTGACGCGCTGTTCCTCCTCGTAGCGGACCTGCTCCTCGAACAGCGAGTACATGACGACCGCGCCCACACCGGCGTCCTCGAGTGCCTTCATCGAGTCCAGCGACTGGGTCAGCGGCCCTGCGGAGGCCACCACCGGGGTGCGCAGGCTCAGCCCCAGATAGCTCGTCGTGAGGTCGACCTCGTCGGAGTTGTTCACCTGGGCGTTCACCTGGGTCGGCGACATGAGCAGATCGGTCGCATTGTTCCCGGCCACGGACTTGGCGGCGGCCGAGGCGGCCGCTGCCATCAGCGCTTCGTTGTCGATGATGGGCATCTCAGGCATCCTTCCGGGCATCGGCGGCAAACATCTCGGCCGGGCGGGAGGCCATCTCCTCGTAGTCGGCCCACCGCCGGTTGACCTGCTCCTGGGCGAGCTTCATGAGCCGCTCGGCCTCCTGCGGGTCCTTGGCCATCAGCATCTTGAAGCGCAGTTCGACCTTGTGGTACTCGAGCAGCGGGATCCGGGGGCGCGGCGCGTCGAGCAGGAAGGGGTTCCCGCCCGCATTGCGGACCTCCGGGTTGTAGCGCATGAGCGGCCAGTGACCCGAGGCCACCGCCTTGTACTGCTGCTCGAGCCCCTTGCGCAGGTTGTACCCGTGGCTGATGCAGTGGCTGTAGGCGATGATGATGCTCGGCCCGTCGTAGGCCTCCGCCTCGCGGAATGCCTTGAGGGTCTGCTCGGCGTCCGCCCCGAGGGCCACGCGGGCGACGTAGACGTTGCCGTAGGAGACGGCCTGCATGGCCAGGTCCTTGGACGCCGTGGTCTTGCCCGCGGTGGCGAACTTCGCGACGGCACCCATCGGGGTGGCCTTGGAGCTCTGCCCGCCGGTGTTGGAGTAGACCTCGGTGTCCAGCACCAGGACGTTGATGTTGCGCCCGCTGGCCAGCACGTGGTCCAGGCCGCCCGAGCCGATGTCATAGGCCCAGCCGTCGCCGCCGACGATCCACACCGAGCGGCGCAGCAGGTTGTCCACCACCGAGCGCAGGTCCTCGACCTTGGCGCGGGTGGCCCTGTCGAGCGTCCCCGAGCCGGCCAGCTCACTGAGCCGGGCGCGCAGCGCGTCGACCCTCTCGGCCTGGATGTGCAGATCCGATTCCAGCGCCTGCGGGGCGTTGAGCAGCGCCTCGACCAGCTCCGGCTCGTCGATGACCGCGGACAGCTCGACCAGCCGCTGCCTGGCCAGCTCCAGGTGCAGGTCGGCCGCCAGCCTCATGCCCAGACCGAACTCGGCGTTGTCCTCGAACAGCGAATTGCTCCAGGCCGGGCCGCGCCCCTCGGCGTTCTTCGCCCACGGGGTGGTGGGCAGGTTGCCGCCGTAGATGGACGAGCAGCCGGTCGCATTGGCGACCTGCGCGCGGTCCCCGAACAGCTGGGTGAGCAGCTTGAGATAGGGCGTCTCGCCACAGCCGGGGCAGGCCCCGCTGAACTCGAACAGCGGCTCCAGGAACTGGGTGCCGCGGACCGAGCCGTAGTTGACGCGGGTCCGTGCCGGATGCGGGATCGACTGGAAGAACTCCACATTGGAGCGCTCCTTCGTGCGGTCGAGCACGGTCTCCAGGTTGATCGCCTTGCGCTGCGGCTGGCCGATCGGGTGCACCGGGCAGGCCTCGACGCACAGACCGCAGCCGGTGCAGTCCTCGGCAAAGACCTGCAGGGTGTAGCGCTCGTCGGGCAGTCCGGCGGCGTTCAAGGGCATCGACTCGAAGCCCTCGGGCGCCGTCTCCAGGGTCTCGGGCTTGTAGTACTTGGCGCGCAGCACGCCGTGCGGGCAGACGAACGAGCAGTTCCCGCACTGGATGCAGGCCTGCGGGTCCCAGACCGCGATGCTCTCGGAGATGTTGCGCTTCTCGAACTTGGTGGTCCCCGACGGGAAGGAGCCGTCGGCCGGGATCTTGCTCACCGGCAGCGACTCGCCGCGTTCGGTCATCATCGCCGCGGTGACGTCCTTGACGAAGGCCGGTGCCGAGTCGGGCACCGGCAGGGCGTAGTCGCGGGTCGAGGTGACATCGGCCGGCACGGTGATCCGGTGCAGATGCTCCACCGCGGCGTCGACCGCGGCGTGGTTCTTGCGCACGATCTCCATGGACTTCTTGGCATAGGTCTTGGTGATCGAGTCCTTGATCCGGTCGATCGCCTGGTCCTCGGGCAGCACCCCGCTGATCTTGAAGTAGCAGGTCTGCAGCACGGTGTTCGTCCGGTTGCCCAGGCCCACCTCGCGGGCGACCGCACCGGCGTCGATGGCATAGATCCTGAGCGCGAGATCGATCGCCCTGCGCTGCATCGGCGCCGGCAGCCGGTCCCAGACCTCCTCGGCCGGGTAGGGGCTGTTGATGAGCACCGTCGTGCCGTGCCGGGCGAAGGCGAGCACGTCGATGCGCTCGAGATCGGCCCAGTGGTGGACGCCGATGAAGCCGGCCTGGTTGACCAGATAGGGGGCCCTGATCGGGTCCGGCCCGAAACGCAGGTGCGAGGTGGTCAGGCCGCCGGACTTCTTCGAGTCGTAGACGAAATAGCCCTGGGCGAAGACGCCCGGCTCGTGCCCGAGGATCTTGATGGTGTTCTTGTTGGCGCCGACGGTGCCGTCCGAGCCGATGCCGTAGAAGACGGCGCGCTGGGTGGCCGGGTCCTCCATGTCGATGTCCGGGTCGTAGCTGAGCGACAGATTCGTGAGGTCGTCGTTGATGCCCACCGTGAAGCGGCGCTTGGGACGCTCGCGCGCCAGCTCGTCGAAGACGGCTACGCACATGCCCGGGGTGAACTCCTTGCTCGACAGCCCGTAGCGTCCGCCGATGATCATCGGGAGGGTGGCGCGGCTGCCCTCGTTGTAGGCCTCCGCCATCGCGGCCATCACGTCGAGGAAGAGCGGCTCGCCGTTGGATCCCGGCTCCTTGGTGCGGTCGAGCACGGCGATCCTGCGCACGCTCGTGGGGATCGCCTCGAGCAGCTGGGCGGTCGGGAAGGGCCGATACAGGCGCACGACGACCAGACCGACCTTCTGCCCCTGGGCATTGAGCGCGGCCACCGTCTGCTGGGCGGTCTCGGCTCCCGAGCCCATGACCACCACGACGCGCTCCGCGTCGGGGGCTCCGTGGTAGTCCACCAGGTGGTACTGACGCCCGGTCATCTCGGCGAACTCGTCCATCGCAGACTGGACGATCCCGGGCACCGCGTCGTAGTACCTGTTGCCGGCCTCGCGGCCCTGGAAGTAGACGTCAGGATTCTGCGCGGTCCCGCGGATGAAGGGGTGCTCGGGGCTGAGCGCCCGCTCGCGGTGCTCGCGGATGAGGGCGTCGGGGACCATCCGGCGTAGCTGGTCGTCGGTCAGCTGGATACAGGTGTTGAGCTCGTGGCTGGTGCGGAAACCGTCGAAGAAGTGCATGAACGGCACCCGGCTGCGCAGCGTGGCGACCTGGGAGATGAGCGCATTGTCGTGGCACTGCTGCACGCCGGTGGAGCACAGCATGGCGAAACCGGTCTGGCGGCAGGCCATCACGTCCTGGTGGTCGCCGAAGATGGACAGACCCTGGGTGGCCAGCGAACGCGCCGCGACGTGCATGACCGTGCTGGTCAGCTCGCCCGCGATCTTGTACATGTTCGGGATCATCAACAGCAGGCCCTGCGAGGCGGTGAAGGTGGTCGACAGCGCGCCGGCCTGCAGCGCCCCGTGCAGGGTGCCGGCGGCACCGGCCTCGGACTGCATCTCGATGACCTGGGGCACCTGGCCCCAGATGTTCATCCGGTCCTTCGCCGCCCACTCGTCGGCCAGCTCGGCCATCGGGGAGCTCGGCGTGATCGGGTAGATGGAGCACAGCTCGTTGATCCGGAAGGCGACGTCGGAGGCGGCGGTGTTGCCGTCGCAGATCATCTGGTTGGCCAGGTCAGCCTGCCGGCGGGCGTCCTGCGGGGCACCCGCAGCATCGCGCAGGCCCTCGGGAGTGGTGTTCGCTGCATCGTCGGTGGACGCGGTCCCCGCGGGAATGGTGGTGGTCATGGTGCTCATTTCTCCGGAATCATTTCGATCGCGTGGACCGGGCACTGCTCGAAGCAGGTGCCGCAGCCGGTGCACTTGTCGTAGTCGAAGCGGTAGCGATGCCCCTTGCCGAGCTTGATGATCGCGTCCTCGGGGCAGGATCCGTAGCATCCGTCGCACTCGAAGCAGTTGCCACAGCTGAGGCAGCGCCTGGCCTCGAAGACCGCCTCCTCGGCGGTGAGCCCCTTGACCACCTCGTCGAAGTCGACGACGCGGTCCTGCGGGTCGAGCTCGGCCTGGACCTCGCGGGGGTGGTCGCCGAAGTACCACAGGTGCAGGTCGTCGAAGTGCACGAGCGGGTGCTTCACGTGGCGCACCGGCCGCTGGTGGTTCAGCCAGGTGTCGATCTGCTTGGCGGCACGCTTGCCGTGGCCGACGCCCACGGTGACGGTGCGCTCGGAGGGCACCGCGTCGCCGCCGGCGAAGATGCCCGGGACATCGGTCATCAGGGTCGTCGGGTCGACCCGCACGACGTCGTCGTTGAACTCCATGCCCGGGATGTCGTGCAGGAAGCCGGTGTCGGCGACCTGGCCGACAGCCATGATGACGGTGTCGGCGGCCAGCTTCTCGAAGCGGCCGGTGCCGTGCGGCTTGCCGTCCTCGTCGAGCTCCATGATCTCGACCTCGATGTCGCCCTCGTGCATCTCGTTGATGGTGCGCAGCCAGTGCACCTGGACGCCCTCGCGCTCGGCCTCCTTGAGCTCCTCCTTGTGGGCGGGCATCTGCGCCTCGGTGCGGCGGTAGATGACGACCGCGTCCTCGGCACCCAGCCGGCGCGCCGTGCGGGCCGCGTCCATGGCCGTGTTGCCGGCGCCGTAGACGGCCACCCGGCGGCCGATGACCGGCTTCTCGCCGCTGGCCACCCCGCGCAGGAAGTCGACCGCATTGACCATGTGGGAGGCGTCCGAGCTGGGGATCTCGACCCGCCGGGAGAGGTGGGCGCCGACGGCCACGAAGACCGCGTCGAACTCCCCCTCGCGCTTCTCCTCCGCCAGGTCCTTGACCGGATGGTTGAGGACGATCTTGACGCCCAGCGCCTCGATCCGGGCGATCTCGGCGTCCACGACACCGCGCGGCAGGCGGTACTCGGGGATGCCGTAGCGCATCATTCCGCCGGCCTGCTCGCCGGCGTCGTGGATCTCGACCTCGTGCCCGAGCCTGGCCAGGTGGTAGGCGGCGGACAGGCCCGCCGGGCCGGCGCCGATGACGAGCACCCGGCGTCCGGTCTGGGTGCTGGGCCTGTCGAAGGACCAGCCCTTCTCGATGGCCAGATCGCCGAGATAACGCTCGACGGAGTGGATCGACACCGGCTGGTCGAGATCCTTGCGGTTGCAGGCACTCTCGCACGGGTGGTAGCAGACGCGCCCGTGGATGGCGGGGAAGGGATTGTCGCGGACGAGCTGACGCCACGCGGTCTCCTGCCCCTCCTCCTTGACCAGGCGCAGCCACTCCTGGCAGTTCTCGCCGGCCGGACAGGCGTTGTTGCACGGTGGCAGCAGGTCGACGTAGATGGGCATCCGGGTGCGCACGGGCCCGACGCGGCCCGAGGCGGCCGCCAGATCGGGCAGCAGTGTGATGTCGCGACGTTCAGGAGTCATGAAGGTCTGTTCCTCTACCTCGTCAGTGCATGCCTCCGGTCCGGAGGCCTTGTCGAACGGAGCTGAGCTGCTGTGCCGAGTCCGCCGGGCCGACGGCCACCCGGCTCCCGCCGAGAGACCACGATGATGATGCTAGCTGGTTGGTACTACCAATGGCGATGGGGGTGGGTACGTTAACAATCCGGCACCCTCGGGCGACCCGGAGGTCAGTGCGCGGAGTCCTCGAGCTTGTCCAGGGCGACCTGCAGGCGCTCGACCTTGGCGCTCATCTCGCCGCTGCGGCCCGGCCTGATGTCGGCCTTGAGGACGAGCGAGACGCGTGGTGCGACGGCGGCGACAGCTGCACAGGCGTCGTGGATGACGGCCATGCACTCGTCCCAGCTGCCCTCGATGTTGGTGAACATGCTGTTTGTCTCGTTGGGCAGCCCGGACTCCCGGACCACCTTGACGGCGGCGGCCACGGCGTCATGCACCGAACCGTCCGGATTGTCGTTGCCCATGGGGCTGATGGTGAATGCGACGAGCATGGTGCCAGCCTAGGACCGGCCGCCGACAGGGGCCCCGCCCGGGCCCGCTTCCGGCCTGTCAGCCCTGTTCCCCGGCCTCGTGGTGCGGGTTGCCGCCCGCTCCACGGCCGGCGGTGGGCGCCCCGGCCCGGTGCCCGTCGAGATCCAGCACCGCGGGGCAGGCCGCGATGAGCTCGGGATCGTGCGTGATGACGAGCACCGCGGCGTCCCCGACCCCGGCCCACAGGTCGGACATGATCGCCTCGGCGGTCTCGTGGTCGAGATGCTCGGTCGGCTCGTCGAGGATGACCAGTTGCTCCCTCACCCGGCCCACCAGGATCCGCGCCAGGGCCAGCCGACGGGCCTCCCCGCCCGACAGCGTGGCGCCCTCCTCGCCGACCTCGCGGGTGAGGGCCAGTCCGCCCAGCCCGGCCAGGTCGAGCGCCTCGCGGACGCGGCTGTCGTCGGCGTCCTTGTCGCCGATCCGCACGTTCTCGGCCACCGAGGTGGCGAAGATGTGCGCGTCCTGGGCGAGATAGGCGATCGAGCCGGGGGCGTGCACGGTGCCGGCGAGCGGGTCGATCAGCCCCATGATGGTCGCCGCGAGCGTGGTCTTGCCGACCCCGGAGGTGCCGATCAGGGCGAGTCGCTCGCCGGGCGGCAGCTGGAGGCTCACGTCGCTCACGACGACCGGGCCGCCCGGCCAGCCGGCGTCCACGTGGTCCAGCTCCAGCTCCCCGGCGCCCGCGGAGGGAGCGGACACCCGATCGCCGTGCCCCACGGCCGGCTCGACGAGCAGGGCGATCACCCGGTCGAGTGCCGCGCGGGCGCGGGTGAAGGTCTGGGCCGCCTGGCCGAGATCGCCGAAACTCTCGTGCAGCGCGAGCGGGGTGAGGACGACCAGCGCGAGCAC
>JBAQVA010000138.1:0-1858 GCA_049297835.1 Propionibacterium sp. | reverse complement strand
AGATGTTGACGATGTTTATCTCGAGTTCGCTGAGGCGTGCGCTGACGGCTGCGACGATGCCGGTGTGGTCCAGGCCCGTCACGGTGACGATCGCAATCATGCGCCCAACCCTAGTGGGATGTCCTCTCCTGGCAGATTTCGCGGTGAGCGTTCGTCTGCCGGCGCTGACTTCGGCACAATGGGGGATGGCTGACAGCGTTGTCCGGCGGGGCGGTGCTGTCAGCTGGCCTGGTCCGGTCAGCGGCCTCGGTCCGTGGTGGGTCGTGCCATGGGCCGAACCGTCCCAATGACCAGGAGGTATGCATGAAGTTCCCAGTGCGTCTGGACAATTCCAAGGAGCCGTTCGAGCCAGGGCAGGGGCCGCGCGTCGTCATCGTCGGAGGCGGATTCGGCGGCCTGCACGCGGCAAAGGCCTTGGGACGCGCCGGGTGCCGTGTCGTCGTTGCGGACAAGAACCCGTACACGAGCTTCCAGCCGCTGCTCTACCAGGTCGCCACCGGCGGCCTGAACCCCGGCGATGTCACCTTCCGGCTGCGCTCCTTCGCCGCGCACGTCCCGGGCGTGCGCTTCCGCCTCACCGCGGTTACCGGCATCGACGTCGAGAACCGCCAGGTGAAGTGCGCCGACGGTGGCCCGATCGACTACGACTACGTCATCCTCTCCCAGGGCGTGGGTGCCAACTTCTTCGGCATCGAGGGTGCCCAGGAGCACGCCCACACCATTTACACCCGCACCAGCTCGGTGGCTGCGCGCGACACGATCCTCAGCAATCTGGAGTCGCTGGACGCCTACCCGAAGAAGAACTTCGACGTCATCATCGTCGGTGGCGGTCCCACTGGCGTCGAGATGGCCGGCACCCTCGCCGAGATGAAGTCCTACGGCGTCCCGGCGATCTTCCCCGATGTCTCCACCGATCGAGTCCACGTGACCCTGGTCGAGATGGGCGAGCACCTGCTGGCGCCCTTCCGTCCCCGGCTGCGCCACTACACCCGGCGCCAGCTTCAGCGTCGTGGTGTCGACGTGCGCACCACGACGGCCATCTCCGAGGTCCGCGACGACTCCGTGCTGCTCAAGGACGGGTCCACGCTGCCGGCCGACATGGTCATCTGGGCCGCCGGGGTCGGCGCCCACAAGGACGTCCTCGACTGGGGCTTCGAGCTCGGCCGCGGCGGTCGGATCGTCACCGGTCCGGACCTCCGGGTGCACGGCCAGGACCGCATCTTCGCGATCGGGGACGGTGCGATCATCGACGAGAACCCGCTGCCCCAGCTGGCCCAGCCGGCCATGCAGGAGGGCGATTTCGCCGCCGAGCAGATCCTCAACCTTGAGGCCGCTCGCCCCACCGAGAAGTTCGAGTACCACGACAAGGGCACGATGGCCACGATCGGGCGCAACGCCGCCGTCGTCCAGCTCGCTGCCGGGGAGCACAAGATCGAGTTCACCGGCGCCCCGGCCTGGGTCGCCTGGGTGGCCCTGCACCTGTACTTCCTGCTCGGCGGGCGTAACCGCCTGCAGTCGATGATCAACCTCGGTGTCCGCTACCTGACCTTCAGCAAGGAGGGCGCCGGCATCATCGGCGACCTGGTCAGCGAGAAGGAGACCGGCAAGACGAGTCACTGATCCGCAGCCCGTCCCCGCGCCGGCCAGGACCTGCGCTCCCACTAGGGTGGCGTGAGGCGACTGGCCGGCGAAGGCCGGGGGAGGAGGACTCGTGGACGCAGATCGGAAGGATCCCCGCGAGGGCTCCGGGCGGGACAGCGGCCCGGGCTACGACCCGGAGGCCGACTGGCCCACCAATCCCGGATTCCCCCGGCCCGACCTGGGCGCACCCGGCCCGCCGCGATCCACGGCGCCGGGC
>JBAQVA010000137.1:0-4680 GCA_049297835.1 Propionibacterium sp. | reverse complement strand
TCGTTCGTCGCAGTCGTCCTGCCGGCCGTGCTCACCGCCCCGGCCGTGGCGCTGGCGTTGCTCGCGGTGTGGCATCCGGAGTTCGGCTGGGCCGGCCTGCTGTGGGGCCCCGGATCCGGCGCGTTGGTCCTGTGGGCCGGCGTCACCCTGGGCGGGCGGCGCCTCGACAGGCACTGGCCGGAGGTGCTGGTGAGGGTCCGCGAGATCAGCGTGTGAGCGGCTCAGGATGCCGGGGCGTCGCGGAAACTGCCCTGGCGGGCCGTGCGCCGCATGATCCTCAACAGGGGATGGCCCAGCACTGTCACCAGCACGACATTGGTCACGGCGCGGCCCAGGTTCCACCCCAGTGAGGTGACGGTGTTCACCACCAGGAAGGTGTGGATGTTGTGCAGCGGGCTCGCCGCGGGGTCGAAGCCGCCCTGCGTGCCGGCGCCCAGGCCGACGGCGAACGGCCAGAAGGCGAAGTCCATCAGATAGCCGTAGAGGAAGGCCGAGAGGAAGCCGTAGGCGCCCAGCACGACGATCTCCGTGCGGGAACCGGGCCGGGGGTGGCGCCGGGGCAGCAGACCGGGGAACAGGCCCACGAATCCCGCCGCGAGCATCTGGTAGGGCAGCCAGGTGCCCACACCCCCTGTCATCAGGGCGGAGGCGAACATCGTCAGGGTGCCCAGCATGAAGCCGAAACTCGGCCCGAAGACGCGCCCGGCCAGGATCATGAGGAAGAAGACGGTCTCGATGCCGGCGGTTCCGGCGCTCAGCGGGCGCACCACGGCCCCGATCGCGGTGAGCACCCCGAGCATGGCGAGCGCCTTCACGTCCAGGCCGTCGTTGGACAGCTCGCTGACGAGCAGTGCCAGCACGACCGCCATGATCGCGGCCATCACGAAGGGCGTCGCGGTGCGTCCCGACGAGTCCGAGCCGAGCAGGGCACCGGGACGCAGGAACAGCGGCCAGAAGAAGGCCACCGCGCCGGTGAGTGAGGCGAGCGTCAGCATGGCTGCGGCCCGCATCGACAGTCGCGGGCGGATCTCGGGCAGTGGGCGCGCGGGAGCCGGGTCGCCGGGCGGCTGGGACGCGCGCCGGGTGCTCAGTGCTGTGCTCATGAGGGGTCGCCTCCCGGTCGGGGGCCGGCTGCCAGGACGTCGGAGACGGTGAGGATCGGATGGGGCCAGAAGACCTTGGCGAGCTGCGGGGAGAAGCTCGGCGAGCTCGTGCAGGTCGTCCGCGTGGGGCCGTCGGCGATGATCTCGCCGTCGGCCATCACGATGGTGCGCTCGGTGCTGGCGGCCGCGAACTCGACATCGTGGGTGGAGATGACCACGCAGGTCCCGCTGGCCGCCAGCCCTCTCACCGTCATCGCCAGACGGGCCTTGGTGGCATAGTCGAGGCCCCTGGTCGGCTCGTCGAGCAGGACCACCTGCGGGCGGCTGGTCAGCTGGATGGCAAGCACCAGCGCCAGCCGCTGGCCCTCGGACAGGTCGTGCGGGTCGTGGTCCGTCGGCAGCTCCACGCCCAGCTCGCGCAGCAGCGCGAGGGTGGCGCCCGGGGTCTGCTCGCTCTCCTTGTCGGCCTGCTCGCACTCCGCGGCCACGGTGGGCAGGTAGAGCAGGTCCGCCGCGGTCTGGGGCACCAGGGTGACCAGCTTCCTGGCCTTCGCCGGGCTCTCCGTCCGGGGATCCGCACCGCGCACGCCGACGCTCCCCGAGCTCTCGACCGCACCCTGCACGGCCCACAGCAGGGAGCTCTTCCCGGCCCCGTTGCGCCCCATCAGGGCGGTGATCTCACCGGCCCGGAGGCGGGCTGTCAGTCCATCGACCGCCACCACCTGGCCGTAGCGCACGCCGAGCTTCTCGATGTCGAGGACCACCTCACCGTCCGAGGGGGTCCGGACCGGCGGGTCGGTGACCGCGAGCCCCATCCTGCGGACGCGCCGGCGGGCATCGCGCACCGTGAGCGGCACGCTCGGCCAGTCCAGCGCCTGGGCCAGGCCCACCAGTGGGGGGCGCACGTCGGCTTCGGCCAGCACGGTGCCGGCCGGCCCCAGCTGCACCGATCCGTCCCCGGGCAGCCACGCCACGGTGTCCGCGAATTCCATCACCCGCTCGAGGCGGTGCTCGGCCAGTACGACGGTCAGCCCGACCTCGTGGACGAGCGTCGTGATCGAGGCCAGCACGTCCTGGGCGGCGGTCGGGTCCAGCGCGCTGGTCGGTTCGTCCAGCACGAGGACGCGCGGCTGGGCGGCCAGCACGGCCGCGATCGCGACGCGCTGCTGCTGGCCCCCGGACAGGTCGAGCAGCGGGCGGCGGCGGAGGTCGGCGATCCCCATCAGGTCGAGGGTCTCCTCGACCCGCTTGCGCATCGTGGCCGGAGCCAGGCCCAGCTGCTCCATGCCATAGGCGATCTCGTCCTCGACGCGGTCGGTGACGAAGCTGGCGAGCGGGTTCTGGCCCACGCTGCCCACCACGCCGGCCAGGTCGCGGGGCCGGTTCGTGCGGGTCGAGTGCCCGTCGACCGTCACGGTGCCGCCCAGGCGGCCCCCCGCGAACCAGGGCACAAGCCCGTTGATCGCATTGAGCAGGGTCGACTTGCCGGTGCCGGTGCGCCCGACCAGCAGGCAGAGATCCCCCTCCGGGACGGTGAAGCTCACGTCGTCGAGCACCTTCGGGGTGCCGGTGCCGTAGGAGTAGCTGACGTGCTCGAAGCTGATCATGCCTCACCTGCCGGCGGGGTCGTGGTGACGGCGATCGGCGCCAGGATCAGCGCGACGATGACGAGCATGAGCGGGTGCAGTGGCGGCCAGCCCACCGGGCTGTTCGTCGGCGTCGCCACCGTCGGGGCCAGACTGCCCAGCGCGAGCGTGGCGAGCAGGGTCGACAGCCCGGCGAGCGCGGTGAGGTACTCCCGCGCCTGCCAGGGGGACGGACGGTAGCGGGTCACGGCGAGCTGACGCCCGGAGATGCGAAGCGCAGCCACCGCGGCGAGCACTCCCGCGCCGAGGCTCACCAGCGCCAGCACGGCACCGTCGGACAGGGCCAACAGCGCGAAGGCACCGAAGCCGAGCAGCGTCAGCGAGGCGAGCATCGCCAGCCCGGCGCCCCGGCCGACACGGGCGCGGTCCCGGGTGGAGCCGTAGCCGCGCGACTCCATGCCCGCGGCCAGGGTCATCGAGCGTTCCACGGCGTCCTGCAGCACGGGGACGATGAGGGAGCCCACCGCGCGCAGGCCGGTCGAACGCCCACCACGCAGCCTGCGCGCGCGGCGCACGCGCTGCATGGACTCGACGAGCTGCGGGGCCACCGACATCGCGATGACCAGCGCGGTGGACACCTCGTAGAGGGCGGAGGGCACCGAGCGCAACGCCTTCTTCGGGTTGGCCAGGGCATTCGCCGAGCCGAGGCAGATGATCATGGCGGCCAGCCGGCCGGCGTCCGAGACGGTGAAGACGATGCCCTCCAGCGTCACCGGACCGCCGATCTGGATTCCGGCCGCCCACTTCGGCAGCGCGATCTGGGGAAGGGTGAACAGCACCGTGCCGTAGCGGATGCCGCCGATGGTGATCTGGAAGAACAGCCGGGTGAGCACGATGATGCCGGCCAGCCACAGGTACAGGCCCATCGCCCTGGCCCACGGCGCATCGCTGCGGCGGGCCAGGACGACGGTCGTGACGGCTGCGCAGACCAGCACGATGAGCACCAAGTTGTGGGTGAGACTCACCGCCGCCGCGGCCCCGATCGCCCAGCACCACCAGGCCCAGGGATGCGTGGCCCGGCGCGTCGCAGTGATCGCCACGGGCGCCGCGACCACCGGTTCGGCGGGGCGGGCGAGGAGTCTGCTCACGATCGGGTCTGCTCAGGCGGAGGCTGAGGCGGTCTGCGAGGCGCTGGCGGTGGCACTGTCACTGGACGAGCCGCTGGCGGCGCTGCTGGCGGGAGCCGAGATGCCCTGTGCTCCCTTGGGAGTGCAGTCCGAGCCGAAGCACCAGCCCTCGATCGAGCCGCTCTCGGGCTTGGAGCTGTCCGCGCCGACCTGGTAGAACTCCCAGCTGCCGCCGGCGGTGGCGTGGTAGTAGTGCCAGAACTTGTCGTAGCTGGTCGGGCAGGTCTGCGGGTAGTCGCCGATCGTGCAGATGAACTGCCCCTTGGCGTCACGCCCGATCGCGAGATTCGCCGCCTGGAGGGCTGCGGTGCCGGTGGCGGGGTTGCCCACGCACTGGTTCGCCAGGACCTTGTCCGAGTCGGTCGAGACGACCAGCCAGACCTTCCCGGCACCGGTGCACTGGTCCTGTGACAGGGCCGTGGCGGTGGCGGTCGCAGCGGTGGTGGAGGAGCTGGAGCTGGACGAGGCACAGCCGGCGAAGCTCACCGCCGCACAGAGTCCGAGGGCTGCGGCAGCGATCTTGGGAACGGTCTTCATTGTTCTTCCTTTCACGAGGCACCGGCGTGCAGCGTCCCCGCGAAGGAACGTCACTCCATCCGCGGCCTCGACGGATGCGGGAGCGATCACCGACACCGTGGGCTTTCCGGCTTGCCGCCTCTGGGGCGGTCACGGTTGCGGGTCAGCTTCGGATTCCCAACGAATTTCCCCACGGTGACGGAACAGCTGTGATGCTACCGTCCCCGGCCTGCCACGGCACGCGTCCGCCGCGGCGGGCCGGCTCGTGGCCCGCGAGCTGGCCCGGCC
>JBAQVA010000136.1:0-11233 GCA_049297835.1 Propionibacterium sp. | reverse complement strand
AGGCTCGTGCACGACTCACTGGAGTACTCGACCGGCAGCACCACGGTCACCTCCGCGGCCACCGAGGCGTGGGAGGCCCACAAGGGCGTCTGTCAGGACTACGCACACCTGACCATCGGCGCGCTGCGTCACCTGGGCATCCCCTGCCGCTATGTCTCCGGCTATGTGATCGGCGACAAGGATGCCCCGATCGGCACGGAGGTGGTCAGCCAGTCCCATGCCTGGGTGCAGTGGTGGAACGGTTCGTGGGTCGGTTTCGACCCGACGAATGACACCGTCCCCGGCGAGACGCACGTGCAGGTCGGCCTGGGCCGCGACTACCGCGACGTCCCGCCGCTGCGGGGAATGTTCCGTGGCAAGGCGGTGTCGACGATGTTCGTCGAGGTGCGGATGACGCGGCTGGGCTGACCACCGGGCGGGCCGTACGCCCCGCCGCGCCTCCGGCCCGCCCGGTGGCCGGTCGCGATCTCAGTAGTCGGTGTCGGGACCGTCCGAGGACGCGCTGAGATTCCAGTCGACGATCCGCCAGCGGCCATGACTCGGTTCGAGGATCGTCCACGAGCAGTTCCTGATCGAGCCACGCTCGTGGGCCTGCACGTAGTTCAGCCCGCACAGCGCGGCGGCGCCCATCCGGATCGAGACGCCGTGGCTCACCACGACCACGGTCTGACCGGGGTGGGCCGCCGCGATCTCGCGCAGGGCCGCGCAGACCCGCTGGCCGACCTCCGTGCGGGTCTCCCCGGTCGGCGAGTACCGACGGTCGACCTTGCTGGTGGCCCGGGGGTCGATGCCGCCCTCGGCGGCGATCTCGGCGAAGGTGCGGCCCGACCAGCTGCCGACGTCGATCTCCTTGAGCCGGTCGTCGGTGGTCACCGCCAGCCCGGTCAGCTCCGCCAGCGCGTCGGCCGTCGCGGTGGTGCGGCCCAGCGGAGAGCTGACGATGGCGTCAGGGTGCAGGGCGGCGACCCGTGGCGCGGCCTCCTGGGCCTGGGTGACGCCGGTGAAGTTCAGCGGGACGTCGGTCTGGCCCTGGAAACGGCTGGCAAGATTCCAGTCGGTCTGGCCGTGGCGCCACAGCACCAGACGGGTCGGCGCGCTCATGAGGCCCCCTCCTCGTGTTCGGTGAGTTCGAGGGGCACTGCGGGACAGTCCCGCCAGAGTCTCTCCAGGGCATAGGTGACCCGCTCCTCGACATGGAAGACGTGGACGACCAGGTCGCCGTAGTCAAGCAGCACCCAGCGATTCGTGCCGTGGCCCTCGCGGCGCAGGGTGTGCTCCCCCACCGCCACCAGGGCGTCCTCGACGGCATCCACGATGGCGCCGACCTGACGCTCGTTGCGTCCGGACATGATGAGGAAGACATCGGCGATGGCGAGCTGCTCGCTCACATCGCGCGCGACGATGTCGACCGCCAGCTTGTCCGATGCTGCCTGGGCTGCGATCTGGGCGATCTCGCGCGCGTGATCAGTGGCCGCCATCAGTCGTTCTCCTCCTTCTGCAGCGGGATGTGGCGCTGCGATATGCGTTCGTCGACGGTGTCCGCCGGAACCGGGTCCGGCGTGAGTATCTGGGATTCGTTGGCCTCGGTGTACAGGCCCCGCTTGGCGACGTACTGCACGACGCCGTCCGGCACCAGGTACCACAACGGCAGTCCCTCCGAGACGCGGCTGCGGCACTCGGTGGAGGATATCGCCAGTGCGGGCACCTCCAGGAGGGTCACCTTGTCCGAGGGCAGGTGGGAGAGATCGCTGCGGTGCAGGTTCACGCCCGGCCGGGTGACTCCCACGAAGTGGGCGAGATCGAAGAGCTCCTCGGCGCCACGCCAGGTGAGGATCGAGCGGAGCGCATCGGCGCCGGTGATGAAGTACAGGTCAAGGTTGCCGCGGCGTTCGGCGCGGACATCGCGCAGGGTGTCGACCGTGTAGGTGTTCCCTGGCCGGTCGATGTCGACCCGGCTCACGGTGAACCGAGGATTCGAGGCGGTCGCGATGACCGTCATGAGATAGCGGTCCTCACCCTTGCTGACCCTCCGTCCGGCCTTCTGCCAGGGCACACCGGTGGGCACGAAGACGACCTCGTCGAGGTCGAAGCGGGCGGCCACCTCACTGGCTGCCACCAAGTGGCCGTGGTGGATCGGGTCGAAGGTGCCACCCATCACGCCCAACCTGTAGCGCCGCCAGGTGTTCGTGCGGGCCAGGCCGAGATCGAGCCCTGGGTGGCCGCCTGCGGCGGACACGTCGGCGCCTTCGCCGCCGGGGACCGGGGCTTGTTCGGGCATGCGCTCAGCCTACCCAGGAGCGCGGTGGGAAGGGTCTGACGACCAGTCTCACGCCCTCACCTGGCCCTCGCCGACCAGGACGTACTTCGTGGTCGTCATCTCGGTCAGCCCCATCGGCCCGCGGGCGTGGAGCTTCTGGGTGGAGATCCCGATCTCGGCACCGAAGCCGAACTCACCGCCGTCGACGAATCGGCTGGACGTGTTGACGAGCACCGCCGCCGCATCGACCTCCGCGGTGAAGCGGCGCTCCGTGGCCAGGTCACCGGTGATGATCGTCTCGGAGTGACCGGTGGAATACCTGCGGATGTGCTCCAGGGCGGCATCCAGGTCGTCCACGACACGGCAGGCCAGGTCGAGCGAGAGGTACTCGTTCTCGAACTCGTGCTCACCGGCCGCCACGATGCGCGGGTCGATCGCCACCGACGCCGGGTCACCGTGCACGGTGACCCCGGCCGCGCTGAGTGCGTCGAGCGCCACTGGCAGGAACTGTGCCGCGACGTCGCGGTGCACGAGCAGTGTCTCCAGTGCGTTGCACACGGTCGGACGCTGGGTCTTGGCGTTGAGGATGACGCCCAGGGCGAGCTTCTGGTCGCCGGAGGCATCGAGGAAGAGGTGACAGTTCCCGGTGCCGGTCTCGATCACCGGCACCTGGGAGCCCGCGACGACGGCGTGGATCAGTCCTGCTCCGCCGCGCGGGATGAGCAGATCGATCTGCCCGCGCGCCGCCATCATCTCCCGCGTCGTCTCGTGGCCGCCCTCGACCAGATTCACGGCGTCCGCGGGCAGCCCTGCCTGGGAGAGCCCGCTGCGCAGCGCCGCGACGACCGCACGATTCGACTCGAGCGCGCTGGAACTTCCCCGCAGCAGGGTGGCATTGCCCGCCTTCAGGCAGATGCCGGCCGCATCGGCGGTGACATTGGGCCGCGCCTCGTAGATGATCCCGATGACTCCGAAGGGAACCCTGCGCTGGTCCACGTGCACGCCGTTGGGAAGATCCCAGCCGTGCACCACCTGACCCACCGGGTCGGCGAGCCCGGCGAGATCGCGCAGGCCCTTGGCCATGCCCTCGATCCGGCCCCCGGCCAGGTTGAGCCGGTCGAGCACGAATCCTTCGGTGCCGGCCTGCCGCGCCCGCTCGATGTCGCGGGCATTGGCGGCCAGCAGGTCATCGGTGCCGGCCTCCAGGGCCGAGGCCATGGCCACCAGGCCGGCGTCCTTGCGCTCGCGGGTGAGGGTGGCGAGCACGCGCGAAGCCGCGCGGGCGCCCGGTGTGATCTGTGAGAGCTGCACGGATACAGATTACCGGTAGCTGCCGGTGGGCATCACGCCCAGCGGCCAGCGCCTCCCCCCGCGGCAACCCGCCCGGGGAACCGGACCCGGCCCGGCACCCCCATCGCGAGGCAGGAGCCGCGCCGCCGGCGGGGCAATGCCCCGGGAAGCGGTGCTCAGGACCTGTCGGCCCCGTGCACCTCGACCTCGTGCACCTCCACCGCCTGCAGCTCGACCGCCTGCTGCTCGGCCACTGGGGCCGATCTCTGCGCCTCCCGGACGGATGCCGGCGTCCAACCGGCCCGGCGCATTGCGTAGAGCACGAGGCAGGCGCCCTGCAGGACGCTGGTGACGACACCGCAGATGATGACTGCCACTTCGTGTCGGGGAATCGCGTAGCCGAACCAGAGGATCTGGGTGAAGATGGCGAAGGCCATGAAGATCCAGGAGACACCGCTGTAGTCGACAGCGTGCAGGAGCCCGTGGAACTGGATGAGGATGCTCACTGCCTGCGGAATGATCACGGCGATCCCGAAGACCGCTGCCCCGAAGAACTGGTCCATCCACAGCAGGAAGGCTCCGGCCAGGATCGTGGGCAGCCAGACGACCAGGCTGAGCGCGCGATCACGCATGATGCGCCACAGGACCACGGCGCCGGACACGAGGATGGTCGCATTGGCCCACTGCACGCTCGGCTGCCCGGTGGTCAGGCCGTGGAGTGTCCAGCCGATGCTCGCTGCCACCTGGAACTGCCAGGTGCGCAACGAGACCCCGGCGGTGCTGCCCGCCCGGATGACCCTCAGGGTCTGCGGCAGCGCGTAGAAGGCGCCCACCACCGCAGCGATCCAACCCATGACGTCAACCCAGGACACAGTTCCCCTCACGTGCTCATCAGATGCCGACGTGGTGCATGAGTACGAGCATGTCGCGGTGGACGACCTCCCGCTCGTACTCGACCCCCAGTGCGGCGGCGAGTTCAGCGGAGTTGCGCCCGAACATGGCAGGCAACTCCTCGCTGGAAAAATTGGTGATTCCGCGGGCCACCGTATCCCCGTCCGGGGCGACGAGCTCCACGGGGTCCCCGGCGACGAAATCGCCGCTCGTCCCGGTGACACCGGCAGCGAGCAGCGAGGCATGACGCCTGGTCAGCGCCCGAACGGCCCCGGCATCGATGGTGATCCTGCCACGGGCCTCGGATGCGAAGGCGAGCCACAGCAGACGCCTCGGCCGCCGGTGGTCGATGGGCGCGAAGACCGTGCCGCCGTCGACACCGGCCAGTGCCCGTTCGGCATCCCTGGCCTTCGCCATGATCACCGGGATGCCGGCCGAGGCGGCGATCTGGGCCGCCTGGATCTTGGTCGTCATGCCACCACTGCCCACCCCGGTGCCGGAGAGCCGATGGGTGTCGACGTCGAGCTCCTCCACGTCCGGGACGAAATCGATGCGCTGCGCATCGGGGTCGTCGGGATGGGCCGTGTAGAGAGCGTCCACATCGGAGAGCAGGACGAGCGCATCGGCCCGCACGAGCTGCGCCACGAGCGCGGCCAGCCGGTCGTTGTCACCGAAGCGGATCTCGTGGGTGGCCACCGTGTCGTTCTCGTTGACGATCGGCAGCACCCCCATCCGCAGCAGGGTGCCGAAGGTGCGCAGGGCATTGCGGTAGTTGGACTGACGGGTGACGTCGTCGACGGTGAGCAGGACCTGTCCCACCCGTATCCCGCGGCGGGAGAAGCCCTCCGCGTAGCGCTCCATGAGCAGGCCCTGGCCCACCGCGGCGGCCGCCTGCTGGTGGGCGAGGTCACGGGGCCGGCGCTGGAGTCCGAGGGGGCGCAGACCGGCCGCGATCGCCCCCGAGCTGATCAGCACGATGTCACGTCCGGCCTTGTGGGCGGCGGACAGCGTCTCGACCAGCTGGTCGAGACGCTCCTCGTCGAGACCCTTGCGGGCGCTGGACAGGGACGACGAACCGATCTTCACCACGATCCGGCGCGCCCGCCCGATGGCGGCACGCGCCTGCTCCTCGGTCTCGATCGCGGTCTCAGTGCTCGTCGTCACCGTCGACTCCCGTGTACTCCTCCAGCTCGTCGTCGGGATTGTGGAAGGTCCACTCCACCTCGACCTCGTCCGTGGATCCCGGCTCCTCGCCGGTGCCGGCGTCGTCGTCGAGGCCCTCGCCGCGCACGGTGTCGAGCTGTTCACCTCGGACCTGACGCCAGTCGGCCGTGCGGTCGTCGCCCATCAGCTCGGAACGCTCGGCCTGGTACTCCGCATCGCGGTCCCGGCGGCGACGCACCGATGCACGATCCTGGATGAGCCGCTGGTCCTCGCCACGGCGGGAGAGGATCTCGGCCCCGATGTCCACCTGGGGCGCGAAGTCGAAGACCACCGGATGCTCCCCCGCGCCGATCGCCACCGCATCGTGGGCGACCGCGCCGAGGTGCACCAGCTCGTCCTCGATCCCGATCCGGTTGAGCCGGTCGGCGAGATAGCCGACCGCCTCGGAATTGCTGAAGTCGGTCTGGCGCACCCAGCGTTCGGGCTTCTCACCCCGGACCCGCCAGACGAAACCTCCCTCGCCGTCGCCCATCTTCCGGATCGTGAAGCCCTCGCCGTGGTCGACCGGCTTCGGCCGGACCACGATGCGCTGCTCGTCGGTGTGGGGTTCGGCGGCGCGCTGCTCCTCGACAAGTGCCGCCATCGCGAAGATGAGCTTGGTCAGCCCCTGGGAGGTCTTGGCGGACGTCTCGAAGACCCGGTAGCCGCGCTCCTCGAGCTGGGGACGGGCCATCTCCGCGATCGCCTGGGCGTCGGGGACGTCGATCTTGTTGAGCGCCACCAGCCTCGGTCGGTCCTCGAGCCCACCGTGAGCGGCCAGCTCGCCCTCGATCGTGTCGAGGTCGCTGAGCGGATCGCGCCCGGGCTCGTAGGTGGCCGCGTCGATGACATGGACGATGGCCCTGCAGCGCTCGATGTGCCGAAGGAAGTCATGACCCAACCCCTTGCCCTCGCTGGCACCCTCGATCAGCCCGGGCACGTCGGCCACCGTGAAGGTGGCGTCGCCGGCCTTGACGACCCCCAGGTTCGGCACCAGCGTCGTGAAGGGGTAGTCGGCGATCCGTGGCTTCGCCGAGCTCATCGCGGCGATGAGGCTGGACTTTCCGGCCGAGGGGAAACCCACCAGGCCGATGTCGGCGACCACCTTGAGTTCGAGCTGGATCTCGCGGCTCTCGCCCTCCTCGCCGAGCAGGGCGAAGCCTGGCGCCTTCCGGGCCTTCGATGCGAGCGCCTCGTTGCCGAGGCCCCCGTTCCCACCCTGCGCGACGACGAACTCGCCGGTGACTCCGGTGAGATCGGCGAGCACCTCCTCGGTCCCGGCGTCACTGACCACGGTGCCCTCGGGCACGGCGAGCACGATGTCCTCGCCGGTCGACCCGGACTGGTGGTCGCCGCGACCTGGCTGGCCGTTCTCGGCCTTGCGCTCGGAGATCCGGTGGTAGTCGACCAGTGAGTTCACATTCGGGTCCACCCGGAGAACCACCGAGCCGCCGCGGCCGCCATTGCCGCCGTCGGGGCCGCCGAGCGGCTTGAACTTCTCGCGATGGACCGAGGCACATCCGTTGCCCCCGTCGCCAGCGCTGACGCGCAGACGCACGCGATCGACGAATGTGGGAATTGCCATGAAGTGTCTCTCTGCTGAGGAGTGGTCGAAATCCATTCTAGGTTGGAGCCATTTCCATGACTGAAAAGCAGGGAGGGCCGGTCCCATGACCGGCCCTCCCGACAGACTTGTTGCCCTGGCGTTGTCGCCCTGGCTCAGGCGGTGGCCTCCACGGCCTGCACGTCCGAAGCCTCGGCGGTTGCCGTCTCGATGTTCACGACCCGGCGACCGCGCTTGGTGCCGAACTGCACCTTGCCCTCGACGAGCGCGAAGAGCGTGTCGTCGGAGCCCCGCCCGACACCCTCACCGGGGTGGAAGTGCGTGCCGCGCTGGCGGACGATGATCTCACCGGCATTGACCTGCTGACCCCCGAAACGCTTCACGCCGAGGCGCTGGGCGTTCGAGTCGCGACCGTTGCGGGAGCTGGAACCAGCCTTCTTGTGTGCCATCTCTGTCTCCTCAGGCGTTGATTCCGGTGACCTTGATCCGGGTGTAGTGCTGGCGATGACCCTGATGGCGCCGGTACCCGGTCTTGCTCTTGTACTTCAGGATGTGGATCTTCGGGCCCTTGGACGGGCCGAGGATCTCAGCGGTCACCGAGACTTTGCCGAGAGCATCCTTGTCGGTGGTGATTTCCTTGCCGTCCACCACGAGCAGCGGCTCGAGCGCCACACTGCTGCCGACTTCGTCGGAGACCTTGTCGATCTCGACGACATCGCCCACTGCCACCTTGTGCTGGCGGCCGCCACTGCGCACGATCGCGTACATGACTGACCCACTCCCTCTTTCGAACCGCCTCTGGCGGCATCGCATCGGTTCCTGCCGGCGGAGCCGACATACTGATCTGTGTCGGCCGGGCCGACATTGTTCACGCAGCCGGCAGGGCCGACAGCTTCCCGCTGTGCCAGCCATGGCCGGCAACCACCGGACGCCATCGGCAGGATCACCGCCGACATCGTGACTGACACTGGTCTCGCGCCGAGCCCTCGCGGACCCGGACAGCCCTGTACAGGACAAGGCACCGAGGGCCAAGACTACCGTCCCGGGCCCTCGACGGTCAAACCGCCGACCCCCGCCTCACTTGCCGGAGTGCGAGCGGTGCGAACCCTTGTGGTGACGGTCTCCGCCGTCCGCCGGGGCCTGCGACTTGACCGGCTCGTCATGACGCACGTAGCCCCTGCCACCGCAGGCCTCGCACTCCTCGGTGAAGGCCTCGGCGAGACCGGTACCGATCCGCTTGCGGGTCATCTGCACCAGACCCAGGCTGGTCACCTCGCTGACCTGGTGACGGGTCCGGTCACGTCCCAGACATTCGACCAGGCGACGCAACAGCAACTCGCGGTTGGCCGGCAGCACCATGTCGATGAAGTCCACGACGATGATGCCCCCGAGATCGCGCAACCTCATCTGGCGCACGATCTCCTCGGCGGCCTCGAGATTGTTCTTGGTCACCGTCTCCTCGAGGTTGCCCCCCGAGCCGATGAACTTCCCGGTGTTGACGTCGATGACATTCATGGCCTCGGTGCGGTCGATGACCAGTGAGCCACCGGAGGGCAGGAAGACCTTGCGCTCCAGTGCCTTGGAGATCTGCTCGTCGATACGGAACTCGGCGAAGGGGTCGCCCTTCTCCGGGTCCCAGCGGTGCAGGCGGTCGCGCAACGAGCCGGCCACGTGCTCGACATAGCCGTCGATGGTCTCGAAGGCATCCTCCGGGCCACCGTTGCCGGCGACGACGAGCTCGCCGAAGTCCTCGGTGAACAGGTCACGCACGATGCGCAGGGTGAGATCCGGCTCCGCATAGAGCTGCTGCGGGGCGTTGCCCTGGGCCACCTTCTTCTGGATGACCTCCCACTGGGCCTTGAGCCGGTCGACGTCCTGGCGCAGCGACTCCTCGTCGGCACCCTCCGCGGCCGTCCGGACGATGACGGAGGCCGACTCGTCGACCGTCTCGTTGACGATGCCCTTGAGACGATGACGCTCGGAGTCCGACAGCTTGCGGCTGATCCCGGACAGATGGCCGTCGGGCGAGTAGACGACGAAACGACCCGGCAGCGAGATGTGGGCCGTCAGGCGCGCACCCTTGGCCCCGATCGGATCCTTGGTGACCTGCACCAGCAGGGTCTGCCCGGAGGAGAGCGCGGACTGGATGGTGTGCGGCCCGCTGGGATTCTCCATGGCATCCCAGTTGACCTCGCCGGCGTAGAGCACGGCATTGCGGCCACGGCCGATGTCGATGAAGGCAGCCTCCATGCTGGGCAGCACGTTCTGCACCTTGCCCAGGTAGATGTTGCCGATCAGCGAGGCCGATGCCTTGCGGTCGACATAGTGCTCGACCAGCACGCCGTCCTCCAGGACGGCCAGCTGGGTGTAGTCGTCACGCTGACGGATGACCATCTTGCGGTCGACCGACTCGCGGCGGGCGAGGAACTCGGCCTCGCTGAGGATCGGTGCCCTGCGGCGTCCGGCGGCCCTGCCCTGCTTGCGTCGCTGACGCTTCGCCTCCAGCCGGGTCGAGCCCTCGATCCCGGTGACCTCGTCGGCAAGGTTGTGGCCCGACTCGTGGATGCGGGAGACGACGGAATCGGAGCCCTCGTCGTCCGAGCCCTCGTCATTGTGACGACGACGACGGCGACGACGGCGGTGCTGGGATCCGGAGCCCTCGGAGTTCTCGCCCTGGTCACCGGCCTCGGAATCCTCCTTGGCCTCGGACTCCGAGTCGGAGTCCGACTGACCCTCCTCGGAATCCTCCTCGGCGGAGTCCGAACCGCGGCGACGACGACGGCCGCCACGACGACGACGGCGGCGATGAGGTGTCGACTCGCCGTCATCCGACTCGGACTCGGAATCGGAGTCGTCCTCGGCCGGCTCCTCGTCGGCGTCCTTGTCCTGTGCCCTGTCCTGGGGCTTCTCCTGGCTCGTCTCCTGCCCCTTGTCCGGGACGGGAGCTTCTTCGCCGGCTATGGCTGCGACGAGCGATTCGAGCACCGCATCCTTGTCGGCCGGCTTCTCGGCCTCGCCGGTCGTCTCCTCGGAGTCGGTCTTCGCGGACTTGCGGCGACGGCGGCCTCGCGCCTCTGCGCTCTTCTCAGCGGCAGCGAGCGCGGAGTCCACGTCGTCGGTGTCGGTGGTCTGGGTGGCTTCCTCGGTCGCAGCCGGCTCGGCGCGACGACGGGAGCCCCTCCTGCGCCTGGGCCGCGATCCCTCGGAGGCCTCTGGCGTCTCGGACTCGGCGGTTTCCTGGGGCTTCCCCTCGGATGCCGCCTCGGTCTGCGCGGAAACCTTGCCGGATGCCTTCGGGGCACGGCGGGAGCGCGTCTTCTTGGGTCCCACCTCGCGCATCACCGCGGCAATCGCAGCCGCGACGGGATCATCCTGCTCGGCTGTGCTCTCCTCCGGGCCGGCCTCCTCGGCGGGCTCGGCGTCCTGCTCGGCGGACGGCAGCTCGGCATCGGTCACGGCGGCCACCGGCTCGTCCCCGTCCGGTTCGCTGTCGGCCGGCGCGGGAAGGGCTTGCGCCGGTGTCTCCACGACGGTCTCGTCCGCGGGGGCATCGTCCGCAGGCTCCACGGCCTGCGGCAGTGGCACCTGGGCGGGCTCGGAGTCAGTGCTGCCTGCCAGCAGCTCGCCCTTGGGTGCATGCGATGTGTCCGCGGCGATCTCCCCGCGGCGCTGGGCCGTGGTGTCGAGCGCCGGGTGACTGCTGGGCGGCGGCCCGGCGAGGACCTCCGGCGGCCCCGCTGGCCTGCTGGCGGCGCGACGACCGCGCGGGGGGCGCGGCAGTCCGTCGTCGGATGTGGTGGACGATGACGACGTGGTCGGCGTGGACTCATCGAGCATGTGGTGCTCCTCTTGCACCTCAACAGGTGCAGGTAAGTCGCAACTGTGTGCGACGAAAGCTGGCGGTTTCCGCAGGCACCTGACGGTCCCCCGCGGTCGATTGCTCGTCGCGGTGAGGACATCAAGGTCCTGGGAGTTCGGGCCCCTTCATGCAGGCCTTTACCCACGGCAAGTATGGCACAGCGCAGTGG
>JBAQVA010000135.1:0-7794 GCA_049297835.1 Propionibacterium sp. | reverse complement strand
GGAGATCGCGAAGAAGGCGGGGGTGGGGATCGCATACCCGTACACCTGGTTGTACCTGCCCATGTCATGGGTGTGCATGTAGAGAATGTTCACGATGAACCTCTTCGGTCCGGCGTTCGGGAGTGCGACCCACGGCCGGTGGGGGGCAGGCGGATCGGCCTGCTCCGGCCACCGACCGTGGGAGAGTGCGACGACTGACCCTCCTACCTGACGGTGGCCTTGTCCAGGATCAGGTACTTGTAGGTGTTCCAGTCCACACCCCGGACCGACGAGGTGTACACATTCGTCACGGTCGTGGTCACCATGTTGATGACGAACTGCTGGTCGCTGACTTCCTTCGTGTAGGCGTCATAGGCGGTGTGGGCCGCCGTGCTGCTCGGATCCGGCTGATTCCACACGTTCGAGACCAGCTGCGTGTAGCCGTCGGAGCTGTATCCCGACAGGTTGTTCTTCGGCTTGAAGGGCGCGGCACCGGTGGCAAGGGTCGCCGGGCTGTTCTGCCCGAAGCCGTGCGGCCCGATCCACAGGTCCACCTTGCCCGCGGACATCTGGGCCGAATAGGCGGCACTGTCCAGGGGAAGCACATTGACCTTGACCCCGAGGTCGGCGAGATTGCTCTGCACGATCTCCGAGACCTCCTTGGCCGGGGCGAGGGCCGTGTTGTACGCCAGGGTCAGGGTCTGGGCCGGTGCACCGCCCGCCTGCGCCAGCAGGGTCTTCGCCTTCTGGAGGTCCAGCGAGTAGCGGGTGGCGTACTCCTTGTTGTAGGCGGGTGAGGCAGGCGACCACGGTGAGCTGTTCACCGAACCGACTCCCCCGAAGACGTCCTTGAGGATGCGCTCGCGATCGAGCGAGTAGGCGAGGGCCTGACGCAGCTCCTGGTTCGCCAGTGTCTGATTCTTCAGATTGACGCCGAGGTAGTAGTTCACGTCCCAGACGTTCTCCGCCTGGATGGTGAACTGGTCGTTGTCCTTGAAGGGCGCCAGCGCCTGGACGCTGACATCGGTGACGACATTCGTCTGGCCCGAGCGCACGGAGTTGAGCAGCGCGGTCTGGTCGGTGAACACCTTGACGTCGACCTGGTCGACCTTGGCAGCGCCATTCCAGTAGTCCGGATTCCGCACCAGGGTCACCTGCTGCCCGCGGTCCCAGGACTTGAACTCGAACGGCCCGGTACCGATGAACTTCTCACCGGCCGCCAGCTCCTTCGGCGTCTCGCTGTCGGTCAGCAGCACGAATTCCAGCAGGTCGAAGAGATTCACCAGGGCGTGCTTGAGATGGAGCACGGCGACTTGGGGCTGGCTGGTGTCCACCGAATCGACGGCGGCAGCCGCCGGCTGGAGCTGGGATCCCGCTGCGGCGGAGGCGTAGGTCGTCAGGGCGTACTCGACGTCCTTGGAGGTCAGCGTCCGGCCACTGTGGTACTTCACGTCGTCGCGCAGGTTGAGCGTCACGGTCAGCCCGTCACCCGAGACATTCCAGGACTTCGCCACCGCGGGCTCCGGCGTGCCGGTCTCCCGGTTGTAGTGGATGAGCGTGTCGTACAGCAGCCGGCCCACGGTCATCGACGTGGTGCTCTGGCTGTAGATGGCCGAGGGGGTGAGGTCGGACAACGCACCCACCACCAGTGTCCCGCCGGAGGCACCCGAGGAGGAGCTCTGCTTGGCCTGGTTCACCGCCGAGGTGCACCCGGTCATCGCGAACAGGAGTGCCGCCAACACGACTCCGACGAGCTTCCGCGCTCGTACCGATGGGGGTAGGTGATTCATTGGACCACTCCTTGTTCGCTGTTCCGGCGACGCGCTGCCGCCGGCTGTCCGGCCGGGAACTGCCCGTCCACCGGCGTCCTCGTGCTCGTCCTGTGGCGGGCCGCCACGGGATCGGGGATGGGCACGGCCTCGATCAGTGCCCGGGTGTAGGGCGCGGCGGGCCGGCTGAACACCTGCGTGGACCGGCCCTCCTCGACGACCTGTCCTCGCTGCAGGACCGCCACCCGGTCGGCCACCCGCCTGACCACTGCCAGGTCATGGCTGATGAACAGCGCCGAGAAACCGAACTCCCGGCGCAATTCGTCGAACAGGTCGAGGACCGCCGCCTGGACGGAGACGTCAAGTGCGCTGGTGGGCTCGTCGGCGACCACGAGTTTCGGTGAGAGCGCCAGTGCCCTGGCCAGCGCGACCCGTTGGCGCTGGCCTCCCGACAACTCGCCCGGACGCCGGCGCGCCAGCGAGTCCGGCAGGTGAACGGCCGCCAGCAGCTCCGCCACCCGTCTGCGGGCACCGGCCCGGTCGGTGACCCGGTGGACCAGTAGGGGTTCGGCGACGCATTGCTCGACGGTCCACCGGGGATCCAGTGAGGACGCCGGATCCTGGGGAACCAGCGCGACCTCCCGTCGCAGCGCGTGGAGCTGCGCGCGGGTCGACCCGTAGGGATCGTGCCCCAGCAGCCGGACCTGCCCGTGGGTCGGCCGGATGAGGCCCAGCGCCAGACGCCCGAGGGTGGTCTTGCCCGAGCCCGACTCGCCGACGATCCCGAGGACCTCCCCGGCGCCGAGTTCGAGACCGACCTTGTCGAGAGCCGTGAATGCCTCACCACGACCTCGCTTCGGGTAGACGACGGTGACCTCGTCCAGGACCAGGGTCCGCCGGCTCCGTGGCGGCTCGCCGCTCCCGTCCCGGAGCGGCTGTGTCGCCGGATGCTGCTCGTCCGGCCCCTCCGACCGGGACGAGGGCGGGTCGAGACGGGGGACGGCCGCCAGCAGCTCGCGGGTGTACTCGGCCGCGGGCGCGGCGAACAACTGATCGACGCCGGCCTGTTCGACGAGCCGTCCGCCACGCATCACCAGGACCCGGTCGGCCACCTCGGCGACCACCCCGAGGTTGTGCGTGATGAGCAGGATCGAGGTACCGGTGCTGGTCCGCAGTCGGGCCAGCAGCTCGAGGATCTCGGCCTGGACGGTGACGTCGAGGGCTGTGGTGGGCTCGTCGGCGATGATCAGGCGGGGCTTCGCCGACAGCGCCAGGGCAATGACGACCCGCTGCTTCTGACCGCCCGAGAGCTGGTGGGGGAACCAGCCCATGCGCCGCTCGGGCTCGGGTATGCCCACCTCGCGCAGCAGGCCGATCGCCTGCTCGCGGGCGGCGGCCCGGCCGAGCTGCGAGTGCAGGCGCACGGCATCGGTGAGCTGGCGTCCGATGGTGTGGACGGCGTTGAGGGCGGTCTGGGGTTCCTGGAAGACCATCGCCGCGACCCGCCCGCGCAGGTTGTCGAGCGTCGACTCATCGGCCCCGAGCACCTCGGTGCCGTCGAGCAGGATCGACCCCTCGGCCTGCCCGCCCGGCGGCAGCAGGCCGAGAATGGCCCGCCCGGTCATCGACTTCCCGGATCCGGACTCCCCCACCAGGGCCAGGATCTCGCCGGCCCCGATCTCGAGGTCGAGCCCGTCGACGGCCCTGGTGGGACCACCATCGCCACGGCTCCTCCGGGAGGCCGCGAAGGTCACCGTCAGCCCGCTGATCCGCAACAGCTCGTCAGGCGCGGAATTCGTCTGCTCAGCCACGTCGGCCCCTTCCCAGCGCGAGGGAGATCAGGTAGAGCCCCAGGCTCAGTGCCAGGATCACCAGCAGTGGCCCGAGGACGAACAGCGGCCGGATCTCCAGGTACAGCAAGGAGCTGGAGATGACCGCGCCCAGGGAGGGCATCGGCGGGCGGACCCCCACCCCGAGGAAGCCCATCGCGCTCTCGGCGAAGATGGCGCCCGAGACCGCCAGCGGGATGTGGACCACGACCGGCTCCAGGACATTGGGCAGGATGTGGCGTCCCATCACCCACAACCGGCCGGCGCCGATGACCTCCGCCGACTCGACATAGGGCAGCGCGCGCACCCTCACCACCTGCGAACGCACGAGCCGCCCGACAACGGGTGTCTCGCTGATCACGATGACCACGACGACGGTCCACAGACCGGGGCCGAGCACCAGCGCCAGCAGCATGGCGAGGATGAGCGCGGGGAAGGACAACGCCACGTCGAAGACCCGCTGCAGGACCACGTCCAGCACCCGGAAGCTCGGCGCCAGGATGCCGAGCGTGATGCCCAGCACCGCGCCGAGCGGTACGGAGATCACGCAGACCAGCAGGCTGGTGCGGATTCCGAAGAGCACCCGGGCGAACAGGTCGCGTCCGAGATTGTCTGTGCCCAGCGGGTGCTGGACGCTGGGTGCCAGGAGCTGGGCCGAGGGGATCTGGTGGATCGGGTCCCAGGGGGTGAGCAGCGGCGCGAGCAGGCCGAGGAGCACGACGAGCCCCACGAGGACGAGCCCTGCCAGCCCCGACGGGTCCAGCGGCGAGCCCAGGCGGATGCCTCGCCCGCGCCTGGACCCTCCGACGGCCTCGTCCTGCCGGGCACCGCCGGCAGCCGCGAGATTCCCGGGCTCGATGCCCTCGATGCCCACGCCCTCGAGACGGGCGGCATCGACAGGTGGTGGGAGTTGGCTCATCACGCCTCCAGACGAACGCGCGGATCCAGGAGGACCTGGATGATGTCGGTGAAGATCTGGACGACCACGAAGACCGTGACCGCGAGGAGCACCAGCGCCTGGACGACCGGGTAGTCGCGTGCGCCGACCCCCTGCGACATCAACTGCCCCAGCCCCGGCCAGGCGAAGATCGCCTCGATGAGGACGGCGCCGCCGAGCATGCCGCCCACCTGCAGACCGAGCGTCGTGATGTAGGTCGGCACGGCATTGCGGAGCACGCCTCCGGTGAGGATTCGCCACCGCGGGGTCCCCAGCGCCCTGGCGGTCAGGACGTAGGGCTGCTCCCACTCGTCGCGGAGCGCCTCGCTGAGGAATCGGGTGAGGGTGGCCGCGGCGGGCAGCGCGAGGCAGGTGGCCGGCAGCAGGAGGTACTGGGCGGTGATGCCGGGATCCGCGAAGAAGCCTTTCGGGGGCACCCCGCCCGACGGCAGCACGGGCCACACGATGGCGAACAGCAGCACCCCCAGCACGCCGCTGACGAACGAGGGCACCGAGACCGCGAGCGTCACGGCCGCCCCGGCCAGCAGGTCGAGCCATCGCGAGGGCCGGGTGACCCAGAGCAGGGAGACCACCAGGCTCAGCACGATCGCCAGCGCGATGGCGCTCACGGCGAGCACCACCGTGTTGGCCAGGCCGTGCGCCACCAGGGCGCTCACCGGCCCGCCCAGCCGGTAGGAGGTGCCCAGGTCGAGCCGGACCAGGTGCCACAGCCACAGGCCGTACTGCGCGACCAGTGGCCGGCCCAGGCCGAGGCTCTCGCGCACCGCATGCACCGTCTCCGGTGAGGCATCCACCCCGGCGATCGCCTGGACGGGATCCCCGGGAATGGCGTGCAGTGCGCCGAAGACGAGCACCGAGGCCACCAGGAGCGTGAGCAGTCCCGAGGCCGCCCGTCGGGCGATGATCCCTGCCATCAGCTGTTCTCCTTCTGTGCCTCGTACAGGCGCCGGATGAACCGCGACCAGTCGAAGATCGTGGCGCTCGGCTCGTACTGTCCGTCGATGAGCAGCAGCAGGTATCGCCCTGCGCCCCGCACGTACTCCTGCTCGTCCTCGGCGGCCGTCGCGATCGCCTGCCGGTGTGCGCGAACCAGCTCGAGCGGCAGGGCGGTCAGCGCGTTGAGGGCCTCCAGCCGGATCGGGACCGGGTTCGCCGCGCCCGTGAGCCGGGCCAGTTCCCCGACCGCCTCGGTGCTCGACGCGAAGCGGCCGAGGGTCTCGGCGGCGGGCACCCGGACCGCAGCGTCCGGCTCCTCGGCGAGCAGGCGCTCCAGCCGCGCGACGACCCCGGAGCCGACGGCCTGTTCGCCCAGGACGAGGATGCCGATGCCGCCCCATCTGCGCACGGCGGGGACGGGATCGTCCAGGGCATCGAGGAAGCGGGGCAGATCACCGGGACTGTGCTCGCTGACCGCCTCCGCGAGATCGAGGATCCGGCCGAGCGGATATCGGCCGGGCTCCCTGCTGCGCTCATAGCCCTCCGAGGCGGAGCCCTCCGCGAGGAAGCCGTTGTCGTTCACGGCCAGGATGTGCTCGTGCAGGGCTGCCGCCAGGCGCTCCTGGATCGCCCGGTGTCCCGGGTCGCCGGCGAGGTTGTGCACCTCGTCGGGATCGGTGAGCGTGTCGTAGAGCTCGACCCCCGGCTTCGGGTGCCAGAACGCCTCCTGCACCCGGTCCAGGCGCCCGGCCGTGAACTCGCGTTCCCATGCCTGGTAGGCCCTGGCCAGCCAGGCGAACTGCTGGTGCTGGCCCCACGGGCGGTGGGGAAGGAAGTTCCGGATGTATCTGAACCTGCCGTCCCGCACCGTCCGGCTCAGGTCGTAGCGCTCGTCCATCCGGTCACGCGTCGAATAGGCCAGTTCCCCCGCACCGTCGAAACCGGCTCCGGCCAGGCTGCTCCCGGCCATGTAGGACGGCACCGCGCCACCGGCCAGGTCCACCAGGGTGGCCGGTATCCGGATCGTGCTCACCGCCGCGTCGATCCGGCTGCCGGCCGGCGGGAATCGGCCGGCATGGCGCGCCGGGGCGCTGATGATCAGGGGCACGTGCAGCCCCTCGTCGTACAGGAATCTCTTGGAGCGCGGATTGACCCCGCCGTGGTCGGAGGTGTGGATGACGATCGTGTTCTCGCTCAGCCCGTCCTGCTCGAGTTCCGCCAGGAGCTGCCCTACGACGGCATCCATCTCGGCGATGTGCACATAGTGACGGGCGATGTCCCCGCGGACCTCGGGAACATCGGGAAGATATGGCGGAATTCGGATCCCAGCGGTGTCCGGTTCCGCACCCTGATGCGTGAACACCGAACTCTCATGGGTCCCGTTGACATTGAAGACGGCGAGAAAAGGACTCCCGGCCGGACGATTCCTCCAGTGCGCCCGGCTGGAACTCTCGTTCCAGATCTTCGCCGGATCGATCCGCGCGTTGTAGTCGGTCTTGTCGTTGTTCGTGACGTAATACCCGAGTCCGCGCAATATCTCCGGATAGGTGCGCAACCAGTCCGGGAGGGTGGCCAGCGCCCGCATCTGCTGGGCCGGCCCGTTCGTCTCCGGCGGCATCCCGGTGATGAGCGAATAGCGGGACGGGGAGCACACCGGCGCAGTGCTGTAGGCGTGCTCGAAGACGACCCCGCGGTCGGCCAGACGGTCAAGATTCGGGGTCCGGGCGAGCCTGTCGCCGTAGCTGCCGAACCGCGGCGGGCAGTCCTCGGAGACGATCCACAGGAAATTCGGGCGATCTGGCATGACAGGGACCTGTCCTCGGGAAAAGTGATGTGACGGGCACCCGGCGCGAGGTCACGCAGGCAATCACGACGATGCGGATTTCCGACAATGCGGATTGCCGACAATGCGAAACGACGACAATGCGCGATTACGGTGACGCGGGGGTACCCGAATTCGTACACACCGGTGCCCCGGCGTGTACCCAGCAGATTCTTGAACTCAACGGAGGACGCGTGGTCCCCGGAGTGGGATGCGAAATGTCAACAACAGGGCGCTGGATGACCAGCACCGGTGAAACGAAGGCTGAGCTGACGAGGCATGGCTACAAATTAATGTCGTGATCTTGGGCTGTCAATCCGACATCTGGGAGTCCCGCATGGTGAACACCGGCGGGCACCGGCCGCCCGCGCGAGCGTCCGCCTCGGGGTGCCGTCACCGTCGTGGTGCAAGAATCGGCGGGAGCCTGCGGCGACCGGCGGGACCCGTTCGCAGCGCCCGTCCGTCCGTATCGAGAGGATGCCATGCCCACTCCACACATCA
>JBAQVA010000134.1:0-8544 GCA_049297835.1 Propionibacterium sp. | reverse complement strand
ACGTGGTCGAGTTTCGGTTTAACGTCTAGCGTTAATGACGGTGTCCGGTATACGCTGGTGACGTGATCAGATCGTTCGGCAGCAAGGACACCGAGCGCATCTGGCATGAGCAGTACGTCAAGCGCGTTGACCGGACGGTGCAGCGGGCGACCTTGCGGAAGCTCGAGCTGATCCATGCGGCAAAGGTTGTCGAGGACCTCCGGGCCCCGCCTGGCAACCGCCTGGAGCGTCTGGTCGGCGACCGACGCGGGCATCACAGCATCCGCGTCAACGCGCAATGGCGTCTCTGCTTCGTCTGGAGAGAGGGAGGTGCGGACAATGTCGAACTCGTCGACTACCACTGAGAGCGACCTGATCGAGCCGATCCACCCGGGAGAGATCCTGATGGAGGATTTCATCGAGGGCTTCGGGATCACGCAGAACAAGCTCGCGGTGTCGATCGGCGTTCCGCCGCGGCGAATCAACGAGATTGTGCACGGCAAGCGTGGCATCACTGCTGATACGGCGATCCGTCTGGCGCGGTACTTCGGGACGTCCGAGGAACTCTGGATGAACCTGCAGTCGAACTACGAGCTGCGCCTGGAGCGCCGAGCGTTGCGCGACAAGGTAGCCGCGATCACGCCTCTCGCGGTCGCATGAGCAGTACTGCATGGGTTGCTGGGCTCGACCGGCAGGTGCCTGAGGACGTTGCGAGTTTGCTCACCACGGTTCCTGAGTGGTTCGCGCAGCCGGAATCCAACGAGGAGTACATCGAAGCGGCTCGCTCCAAGGAGACATGGACGGTCCGTAACAGAGGGGGAGCGGTTGTTGGTGTCACGCTGATCGATCGCCACTTTCCGCATGTCGCTGAAGTGCACCTCATCGTCGTCGACCGGTCAATGCACGGGGCCGGCACCGGCACGGCAATGCTCAGGGCCGTCGAAGACGATGCGGGTCGC
Organism: Propionibacterium sp.; assembly: GCA_049297835.1. Classification (GTDB taxonomy): domain Bacteria; phylum Actinomycetota; class Actinomycetes; order Propionibacteriales; family Propionibacteriaceae; genus Propionibacterium. The sequence goes on along the minus strand of JBAQVA010000134.1, from coordinate 7,606 downwards.
CGTGAGGTGGGGCTGTTGCAGGTAAAGACCCTCGGAGCCTTGCACCCAGATCCAGGATATGCGCGCACTCGTCACTGCTATGAGCGGTGGGGTTTTCTGTCGCTGGAGGAGACCGCGCTCTGGGGCGAAGGCAACCCCTGTTTGATCATGGTGAAGCCGCTGACTGCCTCGCAAGCAGCAGGCGCGCCCTGACGATCTCTGGATCACCGAGGTCTTGAGGGGCATGCGGGCGCGAATGTCGCGCAGGATCCACCCAGAGGTAGGTGTCTGTCGGAACTCGGCGGAGTTCCGTTTCAACGTGTAGCACGCGTGCTACATTGGCTGTATGGATCCGACCGAATCGCAGATGGAGAGTCTCTCGCAGCGTGAGTTGCGCAATGAATCGGGCCGTGTCCTTCGGGCCGTCAGCGAAGGCCAGTCTTTCGTGCTGACGAACCGTGGTATCGCAGTTGGTCGCATCGTCCCCCTTGACGCGCCCATTGCGACACTTCCCATCGTGCGACCCGCTAAGCGCATCGGTGGCTGGGAGTCGCTCAAGCCTCAGCCTTCGCAGGGCGATCGTCCGATGTCTCACATCATTGACGACCTTCGAGAGGATCGAGTGTGAGCCGAGTCCCGCTCGTATACGTCGATACGTCTGCACTTGGAGCGCTTCTGATCAGGCAGACCGAGACAGAGGCACTGGCGGAATGGCTCGACCACGCAGATGTCGCGCTCGTGTCGAGTGATCTGCTAGAGACAGAGTTGCGTCGGATGGCAACGCGGGAGGGGCGAGACCAAGCGAAGGTCAGCGCAATCCTCGATGGCGTTTCGTTGGCAGCATTGGATCGGGCGGCGTATCGGTCGGCGGGGTTCCTCCCGATGCCGTACTTGCGCACTCTCGATGCTCTGCATCTGGAAGCAGCGATGCGGCTCGACGTCGAGGCCATCCTTACCTATGACCATCGGCTTGCTGGGGCTGCGTTGGATGTGGGACTTGATGTCGTCGCCCCCGGACAAGAGAGCGTCGAGTGAAGGCGCATGATCTCTACGTGGCGATGCGTCGATTGCGCGCCGCGGATGCCGATGCTGTATGCCGAGCATTCGCCTCCAACGTTGACATGGCACGCCAGGGAGAGGTCTTGAACCAATCCCAGGCAGAGGTATACGTCGGTCGTCTGATCGCACCCGATTCGCCGAATGAGGCGTGGGCAATCGTTGACGACGATGACACGCTCGTTGGGCTCGTGTGCGTGACTGCCGATGAAGCGAACCGCAGCGGCTGGTTCTGGTACTGGATGACGGATGCCCTGCGAGGCAGGGCTGGATGGCACGGGCTGCCGCGACAGTTGCGGACTGGGCGTTCACGTCGCGGGGATTGGAACGGCTAGAACTTGGGCATCGCGTGAACAACCCGGCATCCGGAGCGATCGCGCGGCATTCGGGTTTCGTCAAGGAAGGGACCGAACGAGAGAAGTTCCTCGTCGACGAGGTGCGCATCGATGTCGATACTTATGGACGTCTGCAATTTGACCCGACGCCGTCGATCGACCGCATCCCGATGCTCGATGGGTGAGGTGGTAGGGATCACTTCGCATGGGGTCGATTGCCGGGCTAGCCATAGACGTGAGGGTCGCCGCTGATCTGATACGCCTACTCCAGTCACCCAGAAGCACCCATAGTTGCTCAGTAGATACTCACCACACGCGGAACGTGGTGGAATTCAGGCTCAACAACTAGGTCTGGTCCCGCGTGACAAACGGCCGCCCCCAGCGGGCGAGTCGCGGAGCCATCCATGGATCGCTCCGCCGCTGTATCGCGGAGCGGTGGGGGCGGGCCGAGCCCGCGGTAATGCTGCGCCGATTCCAATCAGCTCCGTGACGCGGTGGATCCGGATCAACTCATGGATCGGCGCCTCACTCGGGAAGCGGTGTTCGGAAGAGCGTCTGCAGCAGGCTGTTGTTGATGAAGACGACGTTGCGTCCGACGCGTTCCTTGATGATGAGACCGGAATCGGCGAGATCCGTCAGCCACAGTGCTGCCGTTTGCCGCTTGGCAAGACCTGCATCGACGACGTTGTCGATGCGCAGGTAGGGCTGGCTGAACAGCAGGCGCGCGATCGAGTCGGCCGGCAGCTTGGAGTTGCGAGCGCGGATCTGGTGCTCCAGGTCGGATCGCATCCGGTCGGTCTTCTCGACAAGGTCGAGCGTCCATTGAGCGGTCGATTCGACTCCGGAGAGCATGAAGAGCACCCAGGGCTCCCACTCGGCGCCTTGTGTGACGGCGTTGAGTCGCTCGTAGTAGGTGTCCTTGTGTCGGACGATATGCCCCGACAGGTAGAGGATCGGAAGCTGTAGCAACCCGGTCTCGATCAGGATCAGCATGTTTAGGATGCGCCCGGTACGGCCGTTACCGTCGAAGAGCGCGTGGATGGCCTCGAACTGGTAATGGGCCAACGCCATGACGACCAGAGGATCGAGCCCATGGCCCCCGTGGACAAATCGTTCCCATGCGGACAGGTGATCGAGGATGACGTCCTTGCGCTCAGGCGGGGTGTAGATGCGCTGGCCGGTCACCGGGTTGCCGATGGAGGTGCCGGGCTGGTCGCGGATGATGGCAGGGCTTGCTTGGATGTGCGAGCACACGTCGATGGCTGTCTGGGTTGTGAAGGGGCGTGAAGCCAACGACTCGAAGCCGGCGCGCAGCGCCTCTCGGTAGCGCAGGGCCTCCTTGATCTGGGGTGTCTCGTTGGTGAGAGCGCCGCTTGCTGCCTTGAACAGCTCGTCGTTGGTGGTGACGATGTTCTCGATCTCGCTGGACGCCTGCGCCTCCATCAAGGGGATCAGATTGATGAGCATGGTGGGGTCGGGCAAACGCTTGTAGCCGCCCAACCGGGCCAACGCCCGACGTGCAGGATTGCTGGAGTCTCGATCGTGCCGGGTGGGGGCAATCGCGGGAGATCCTGTAGGGCAGATTCGGGTTCGGCGACATGGTGACACCGGAACCATGTCGCGCCGACATGTCGACGAAGAGCAAAGATTTCGACACGTTTGAGGCATGTGGTGATGGCGTCGACAGATCCCGACAGGCGGCCTAGCAGTACTTCCTCGGGGAGCGTGCGAACGGGTGACGTGAGACGAAAACCTCCGGGCAGGATGCGGGCCACCACACTCACCCCTGACCACGGAGGTCTTCGTGGTTCACGCCAACGCGCCTGTGACGCCGGAGGGGCGTCGTCAGGGGCCCCGTGTGCCTGCGCTACGGGCTGGCGATGTTCCTCGGCTTCATCGGGGTCAAGCTCGTCGTCACCACGGCGATGGAGAACTCGCTCTCCTTCGCCATCAGCGGCGAGCCCTTCACATGGGCCCCGCACTTCCCGACTTGACTTCCCGACTTGGGTCTCGCTGGTCGTCATCGTCGCCACGCTCGGGGTCACGGGCGTGGCGAGCTTGGTGAATTCCCGGCTGGACGAGCTGCGTCGCTGATGCGGTGCCCTTGACACCGAATGTACAGGAGCGTACATGTATCTACATGAACACTCAGGTCGCGTTCGGCAAGCGGCAGCTCGTCGTGGACACCCTTGCCGACAAGATCAAGCGCGGTGACCTCGACCGCGGCCAGCGCCTCGCAGGCGAGAACCAGCTTGCCCAAGAGTTCGACGTCTCCCGGGGCACTATCAGGTCGGCCCTCAGCGAGCTGCAGCGCCGCCGGTTGATCACGACGCGCACCGGTATCGGATCGTTCGTGACATTCGACGGTCACACGCTCGACCAGCGGAGGGGCTGGGCGCAGGCCCTGAGCGACGCCGGCTTCGATATCGCCACGAGTGTCCTGGACATCAGCCCCGCACCGCGTAGCGCCACGACGTCATTGCCCGAGGCCGTCCCCGACACTGAGGGGATCGCCGTGCGCCGGCTGCGGAGCACGCTCGGACCCAGCGGCGTGCCGCTTGTGGTCTCGTTCGAGTGCGCGTGGATCCCGAGTATCGGCAGTCTGCGCGAGCTGCCGGCGAACGGCCTCAAGGATGGCTCCCTGTGGGCGTCGCTGGCCGCCGAGGGACTTGTCGCCAACCAGGGCTCCCAGCGCGTGGACATCCACGCGCTCGACGCCCGCGAGGCCGGGATCCTCGCGCGGCCGCAGGGGACGGCGTTCCTGCGCAGCATCCGCACCTCGTTCACCGCCGACGGCCGGTTCGTGGAGCACGTGGTCTCGCTGCTCGATCCCGACCACTTCACGCTCAACCTCACGTTCGGAGACGCGTCATGAGTACCCACACCACCATCGACGACCGCGCACACGGCGCGCTCCTCGGGCTCGCGATCGGGGACGCGCTCGGAATGCCGACGCAGTCGCTCGCGCGCGAGACGATCCGCGAGCGCTACGGGCGGATCACGGGCTTCCTCGGCGCCGACGACGCACAGCCCATCGCCCCGGGGATGCCGGCCGGATCCGTGACGGACGACACGGAGCAGGCCGTGTTGGTCGGACGGCTCCTGGTCGAGGGCGATGGACGTATCGACGCCCACGTGCTCGCCCAGGCACTGCTGGACTGGGAGGCGAGCATGATCGAACGTGGATCGTTCGACCTCCTTGGCCCCTCGACCAAGGCCGCGCTCGCGGCTCTTCAGGCGGGGACACCCATCGAGGAGGCCGGGAGGTACGGGACCACGAACGGCGCGGCGATGCGGATCGCCCCCGTCGGCATCGCGTACCCCGTGGGTCGAGGGCTGCTCGAGGCCGTCGTTGGGGCGAGCCGAGTCACGCACCACACGGGCTTGGGCATCTCCGGGGCCGCGGCGATCGCGGCGGCCGTCAGTGCGGGGATCGACGGCGAGTGGGTCCCGAGCGCACTCGAGGCCGCAGTCGACGCGGCGCGCGACGGTGAGCGGCTCGGGCACTGGATTGCTGGGGCCTCCATCGCCGAGCGCTTCCAGGCGGTGCGGCCTCGCGCGCGGACCCTGGGCGAGCGGGCGTTCGCCGACTTCCTGTATCAGGTCGTGGGCACCTCGGTGCAGTCGCAGGAGTCCGTCGTCAGCGCCCTGCTCATTGCCGATCGCTACCACGAACGCCCCTTCGAGGGGCTGACCGTCGCCGCCTCGCTCGGCGGTGACACCGACACGGTGGCCGCCATGGCGGGGGCCGTGCTCGGCGCCTGCCGAGGCGCCGCGGCGTTCCCGCCCGAGGCGGGTGCCATCGTCGAGTCCGTCAACGCGCTCGATCTCGAACCACTCGCGAATCGGCTCCTCGCCCTACGCCGACGGGCCGAATGAACCACCGTCACGCACGGGACGTACGAACCTCAATGGAGAGATGACATGAATACCTCAAATCCCACTACCGCAGTCGCCGACGACGGTGCCGCTGAGCACGGCGTCGTCGAGCAGCGTGGCATCGAACCCGTGCCGATCGCCGAGCGCACGGGCAACCCGCTCCAGCTCTTCTGGGTCTGGTTCGCGGCGAACATCTCGGTGCTCGGGCTGCCGCTCGGCGTCGCGCTCGTCGCGAGCGGGCTTTCGATCTGGCAGGCCGTGGTCGTCGCGGCAATTGGCTCTTTGGGCTCGTTCGCCATCGTTGGCGTGATCTCGATCGCGGGGAGGCGCGGCGGTGCCCCCAGCCTCACGCTCTCGCGAGCGACCTTTGGCGTGCGGGGCAACATCGGCCCGACGGTCGTGGCGCTGTGCTCCCGGCTCGGCTGGGAGACGGTCAACACCTCGACCGCGGCGCTGGCGTTCGTCACGATGTCCTCGCTCGTCTTCAACACGGGCTCCGTGGCGAAGGACGTTCCGCTCGTCACCGTGCTCGGCGTGGTGCTCTTCGTCGGGTTCACAGTGTCCGTGTCGGGGATGGGCCACGCCACGATCCTCGTGGTCCAGAAGTGGGCCACCTGGATCTTCGGCGCGATCAACCTCGTGGTGATCGCGTTCCTCGTCGGCTCGGTCGATTGGGGCAACGTCTTCCAGGTCCCCGCCGGCGGTTTCGCCGTCGTGCTCACGGGCATCGGGACCATTGCCGCAGGGACCGGCATCGGCTGGGCGAACTCGGGCGCCGACATGGCGCGCTACCAGTCGCCCACCGTCAAGGCCGGGGCGCTCGTCCTCTCCGCCGCCGCGGGCGCAGGGATCCCGTTGGTGATCATGATCTCCATGGGATCGATGCTCGGCGCCTCGGACTCCACCCTGCTCGGCGCCGCGAACCCGATGGACGCGATCCGTGCCACGCTGCCCGCGGGCATGGCGGTCGTCTACCTCGTGGTGTCCTTCGTGGGGCTCCTGCTGTCCAATCACCTTTCGGTCTATTCGGCGGGCCTGACCACCATCACCCTGGGCATCCGGATTCGGCGCGTCTATGCAGTGATCGTGGACGTGGTGGTCACGACGACCGCGTCCCTGTGCTTCCTGCTGATCTCCGACGGCTTCTACGGGCCGTTCATCACGTTCATCTCGCTGCTCGCCGTACCGATCATCGCGTGGGTCGGCGTGTTCCTCGTCGACATGATCGGGCGCACCGAGTACGACCCGGCCGCGCTGCTCGACCTCCGGCGCGGCTCACCGTACTGGTACCGCGGCGGGATCCGATGGAACGCTTTCGGCTCGTGGCTCGCCGCGATCGTCGTCGGAGCGCTGTTCATGCAGATCCGGCCTGGGGACGAGCCCTGGTACACGGGTCCACTGCACGGCACCTGGTTCGGCACGAACGGCCTCGCGTGGGTCGTCACCGGCGTCGTCGCGGGCGTGGCGTATGCGGTGCTGGGCGGGGGACGGCGCGTGGCGTCCGTCAGCGACGGAGGGGCGGGCGTCCGATGACCGGGAGCCGCGTCATCCACACCGGGCAAGCGGTCGTGGACCTGGTCATGCAGATCGGCGCGATCCCCGAGCCCGGTGGAGACACGTTCGCGCGCAGCTACGAGCTCGCGGCGGGCGGCGGCTTCAATGTCATGGCCGCCGCCGCGCGGGACGGCGCCGCGGTGGTGTACGTCGGCGGCCACGGTACCGGGACCTTCGGCGACCTCGCCCGTGCGGCGATGTCCGCGGAGGGCGTGCGGGTCTTGGCCGCCCCGGACCCGCAGTGCGACACGGGCTTCAGCGTCGCTCTGGTCGACGACCACGCGGAGCGGACTTTCATCTCGACGCTCGGCGCGGAGGGCCGCGTGGTCGCGGACCAGTACCGGCTCGCCGTGCCCACGGCGGCCGATGTTGTCTATGTCTCCGGCTACTCGTTGCTGCATCCCGCGAATCGCGCGGCGCTACTGACCTGGCTCCCGGCCCTGCCCGAGGTGACGCGGGTCGTAGTCGATCCCTCGCCGGTCGTCGGAGAGGTACCGCTCGACGTGCTGCGCGCGGTGGCTGCGCGGGCCACAGTCTGGAGCACCAACGCGCGCGAGGCGCGGATCGTCGCGGAGCGGATCGGCTGCCTCGCGACTGCGAGCGGGCTTGCGGCCAGCCTCGGGTGCACCGTGATCCTGCGTGACGGCGGCCGAGGCTCGGTCGTGGCCGTGCGGGATTCGAGCTCGGGCGATATCGCTGCCGAGGTGAGCGTCCCCGCGCTCGACGTCGTCGCCGTGGACACGAACGGTGCCGGCGACGCGCACTGCGGCGTGCTCTGCGCTGCGTTGGCCGCGGGCCAGGAC
>JBAQVA010000133.1:0-2772 GCA_049297835.1 Propionibacterium sp. | reverse complement strand
CGAGGCGCTGGTCGGTGACACCGCCCTCGACCTCGACCTCGAAACGCTTGCCCTGACGGACACTCAGCCCGTCAAAACCCATTCGGGCCAGGGATCCGGTGATGGCCTTGCCCTGGGGATCGAGGATCTCGGGTTTCGGCATGACATCCACTACAACACGCGCCATGGCGACAGCCTACCGGAGCGGAGCGCCCGGCCGATGACGGGCGACGGGCGCGGACGCCGAAGGCCGGGCACCCAGTGCAGTCCGACCCACCTGACCCGGGTGCGCACCATGCTCGCATGGCCCCGCGGCCCGGCGCAGGGGCGGCGTGATGTGAAGTTGGCGGCGGGACAAACCGCCGCGTCCTTGCCGAGACGCCGCGTCTGCGGGCATCGCGGCCCGATCCGGGCATTCCGGGCATTCCGGGCGATACTGCTCGCATGCAGAGCTACACGACGAGGGTTCCGTGACGGGGAAGTTCTCCATCGGGGACGCCGCCGAGCTGGCCGGCGATGTCGGCCCGGACCAGAGACTCATCGGCGTCCTCATGGAGGTCTCCGGACGCATCGACCTGGCGCGACTGAGACGGCGGGTCGACGCCGCGCTCGTCGAGCTGCCGGGGCCGGAACAGCTTGGCGGCACGCTGGGTGCCGGCACCGGCACCGGCCGCCGAACACGTGACGCTGGTTCGGGTCGACACGGCGCCCCTTCGCGCGGTGGAGGAGATCATGCATGCCGGGCTGCCGCAGGACCGGCCGATGTGGCACGTCACGCTGCTCGACGACGGCATGGACACCCACCTGCTCTTCGTCGCACACCACGCCCTGGTGGACGGCGCGACGGCGGTGGCGCTCGTGGGCACACTGCTCGGCACGGGCCCGGGTGGACACCATCTCCCGGAGTCACCGGCCGGACGCCGTGTCCGGCTGCCGCTCGGCCTGCTCGCCGGTGTGACGGGGCCTGCCTCGGCCACCTCGCTGCTCACGCCCATTCGTCCGGGCTTCCGGCTGGCGACCGTCTCGGTGCGACTCGACGCCGTGCAGGAGGCGGGCCGCCGGGTGGGGGCCACGGTGAATGACGTGGTGCTGGCGGCCGTGGCCTCGAGCATCCGCCGACTTGCGGCATCTCGCGGCGAATCGTTGGGGCGGGTGGTGATCAGTGTTCCCGTGACCGGTCAGCCCTCCCCCGGCGCACGACTCACCCGCAACGCGGTGGCTGCCTTCGCGGTCAGTGTCCCCGACCGGTCACCCGGGCAGAACGGCAACCGCCAGTTGGCGCGCCTCGCCCGCCGTACCGCTCGCCGCAAGGCCCTGGTGCGCGCATTCCCGGGTACCAGCGGGTTCTCGCTGCTCCTGGCGACGCTCGGCCGTCTGGGCCTGTACCGGCCGATGCTCGAACGCCAGCGCGCCATCACCACGCTCGTGACGAATCTGCGAGGCCCCGAGCGGGAGATGACCCTCGACGGTGCCCGGATCGTCTCCCTGACGCCGGTGAGCCCGGCCCTGGGCAATGTGTGCCTGGTCTTCGCCGCCGTCAGCTACGCGGGCCAGCTGCGCATCTCGGTACGCATGGACCGCTCGGTCTGGCGCGACCAGGAGTTGCTCGTGACGGCCCTGACGACGGCCTTCGAGCAGCTGGTCACAGATTCAGGGCAGCACCGGTGATCCGCTCGAAGGCCTCCAGGTAACGGGCCCGGGTGGCATCCACGATCTCCTGCGGCAGCGCAGGGGGACGGACTCCCGAGGCCCGGTCCCAGCCCGAGTCGTTCAGCAACCAGTTGCGCAGGAACTGCTTGTCGAAGCTCTCGAGCCGGCCCTCGCCATAGGCGCGGGCATCCCAGAATCGCGAGGAATCGGGGGTGAGCACCTCGTCGGCGAGCACGATCGTGCCGTCGGGGCGCTTGCCGAACTCGAACTTCGTGTCCGCCAGGACGATCCCGCGGGCCCGGGCGACGCCCTCGGCATAGGCGTAGATCCGCAGGGTCAGATCGCGGATGGCGCTTCCGTCGTCCCGCCCGACGGTCTCGCACATCGTCTCGAAGCTCACGTTCTCGTCGTGCTCGCCCAGCGGAGCCTTGGTCGCCGGCGTGAAGATCGGCTCGGGGAGCCTCGACCCGTCGTGCAGCCCCGGCGGCAGAGCGATCCCGCAGACGGTGCCGGATGCCTGGTACTCGATCCAGCCGGAGCCGGTGAGATATCCCCGCGCAACGCACTCGACCGGGATCATCCGGAGTTTCTCGGCGACGATCGCCCGCCCGCGCACCGGCTCGGGAACCTGCGTGTCCACAACGTGGTTCTGGACGATCTCGGCCAGCCGGTCGAACCACCACAGCGAGAGCTGGGTGAGCACGATGCCCTTCTGGGGGATCGTCGAGTCGAGCACGAAGTCGAAGGCGGAGATGTTGTCGGTGGCCACCATCAGCAACCGGGAGTCGTCGTCGGGCAGCGCATAGAGCTCGCGCACCTTCCCGGCATGGAGCAGGGGGAGACCAAGACGTGCGTACTGTGCGTCGACCACGGCCACAGACTACGCGAGCTGCCCGGATCGGGGCCGCGAGGTCACCCCCGCAGGCATCCGGAATTCGCGCCCGGCACGAACCGGATGACGGGAGCACAGCGCTCGGCAGGACGATCTCGGCAGCATCTGACAGGGGCGAATTCCTCTGGGAGCCGAGCCCCACGTCCATCGGCGGTCGACGCACTAGTGTGTGGTGCCGACGAATTCACGGTGGGAATTCGTCGCGGGACAGAACACGAGCCGGAGGGCCGAGAGCTGACAGAATTCACTGC
>JBAQVA010000132.1:0-4345 GCA_049297835.1 Propionibacterium sp. | reverse complement strand
AGAGCCTTGTCATAGGGATTTCGTCCTGCTTCGGCGCGCAAGATCGCCACTGCATCATGGTTCATCCGGTCGGACTGGTCGCCCCAGAACGAGCGCGCCGAGGTGGGGTCGAGGAACTGAAAGCGCGCGGTGTTGACGGCTTCGTGGCCGGTTCGGGATGCGAAGTCGTAGAGCGGCGAGTACAGGGCGCGTCCCAGCGTGTTCGCCCCGAGGACGTCGAGGCGTCCGTTCCGGACGAACGCAGGAGCGTTCTCCATCGCGTCCAGGATTCGCTGGATCACCGGGCGCAGCACAGGACTGTGGCCGCGCCGTGCGCGGGACTTGGCGACGCCCCCGGCGTTCGCTGCGTGTGCAAGGTCGAAGAGGTGCCCGCGCTCAGCTTCATCAAGCCGGAGTGCTTCTGCGAGCGCGTGCAGGACTTCCTCGGAGACGCCGCGCAGGTTCCCTCGCTCCAGCCTGGTGTAGTAGTCCACGCTCACACCGGCGAGCATTGCCACCTCTTCACGCCGCAGCCCTGGAACGCGCCGGTTGCCCCCGTAGGCTGGCAGGCCAGCCTTGTCTGGCGTGAGTCGCGCACGCCGTGTGGCGAGGAACTCGCGGGTGTCGGCTTTCAGGTCCATACCTTCAACGCTACGACGTACCCGCCGTGCGAAGGAGGTACTGGCACTACCACACAGCGAGCCATCCGCGTGATGCAGGCGACGAGCGGGGTACCAGCAGAACCTGTCACGCCTGGGGCTTGCTGCCTAGCGTTGAGGGCATGACAACGTACCCGATGGGCGCTCTGACGTTGGACAACGGCGTGGAATTGCCGTCGCTGGGGCGTGGCGTCTTCCAGGCTTCTCCCGAAGAGAGCTCTCAAGGCCATCGTCCGCCCGGGCCGCAGCTCGCGTCCTCACAAGGATCACAGCGGCGGCAGGTCAACGCACGACCGCTGACCAGTCATCGTCCGACGACCACGAAGGAACCAGGAATGGCACCCAACCCGGAGGCGCAGGACAGCCACGACGAGTTGTTCGGTGACCGCGTCTCGACTCTGGCGAAGACGGATCCCGAACTCATCGAGTACTTCGACAACTTCGCATTCGGCGACGTCCAGCGCGACGCCCCGCTCGAGACTCGCACGCGCGTCATGGTCACGCTCTCTGCACTCATCGCGGTAGGAGCGCTCAGCGAGTACCGGGTCACGGTGGGTGCGGCGCTCCGAATCGGCATCACGCCCATTCAGGTCAAGGAGATCGTCTACCAGGCCGTGCCCTATGTCGGCATGGGCCGGGTCTTCGACTTCCTGCACGCCACCAACGACGAGTTCACAGCCCGTGGCATCGACCTGCCGCTTCCTGGCCAGTCCACCACGACTCCGGACACCCGGATGGAACGGGGTCTCGCTGTGCAGTCAGAGATCATCGGTGATGACGCCGTGACGTCCTTGTACGAGAATGCGCCGGACGACGAGCAGCACATCCAGCGCTACCTGTCAGCGAACTGTTTCGGCGACCACTACACGCGAACTGGCCTGGACGTGCCCACCCGCGAGCTGCTCACCCTCGCGATGCTCGTCGCCCTCGGCGGCGCCGACCCCCAGGTCGGTGGGCATGTGGCAGCGAACGTTCGCGTGGGCAACGCACGAGCCACCTTGATCGCCGTGGTCACGCAGCTCCTGCCCTACGTCGGGTATCCACGCACCCTCAACGCGCTCAGAGCGATTGACGAGCACGCTCCCCGCGCCTGACGGCGCGATCGGCTCAACAACAGTAGAGATGAAGGAAGACACACCATGACGCACCGTACCTGGCTCATCACCGGCGTCAGTTCCGGTTTCGGCCGCGAGCTCACCACTCAGCTCCTCGCACATGGCGAGCGGGTCCTGGGCACGGTGCGCGACCGCGCGAAGGTCGCTGACCTGATCGAGACCTACCCGGAGAGCTTCCATCCGGAGATCCTCGACGTGACGGACACGCTCGCGGTGCATGCCCTCGTCGACCGCGCCTTCGCCGAACTCGGCCGCATCGACGTGGTGATCTCCAACGCAGGCTATGGTCTGTTCGGCGCCGCGGAGGAGCTCTCCGATGCTCAGATCGAGCACCTCATCGCGACCGACCTGACCGGTTCCATCCAGGTCATCCGCTCCGCGATCCCGCACCTGCGCGAGCAGGGCGGTGGGCGCATCATCCAGATCTCCTCCTACGGCGGCCAGGTGGCGTTCCCCGGTAACTCGCTCTATCACGCCGCCAAGTGGGGTATCGAAGGGTTTGCGGAGTCCGTCGCCCAGGAGGTCGCGCCGTTCGGCATCGGGGTGACGATCGTCGAACCCGGCGGGGCGCGCACTGAGTTCCGCTACGGTTCCGCGCAGGTCGCCACGCTCATGTCCGTCTATGACGGCACACCCACGCACGCCTTCCTCGGCATGCTGAACCCAGCGAACGGCCTCGCCGTCGGAGACCCAGTTCGCATGGCCACCCGCATCATCGAGTCCGTCGACACCGAGCCCGCACCGCTGCGCCTCGTCCTGGGCAGCCAGGCGCTGGACAGCTCCATCGCCACGCTCACCAGACGTGTCGAGGGCTTCGAGGCGCAACGCGACCTCGCTGCCTCGACCGACTTCCCGCCCGGAGAGTAGCCGCCCTTGCACAGCTCTCGAACCCGATGCAGCGTTGAGAGTTCGTGCGTGACGGAACCCACGTCAGGAAGGGCATGACATGGTCACCGTAGGTCTCGTACTGGTGGCAGTCGCCGCGCTCAAGCCGGGTGTCATCCCCGCTCTCGCCGTGTTGTCCCTGGCCATCGGACTGGCATTGTGAGCAAGGCCCCCGAGACCTCGCGCTACGGCCGGAGCAGGACCTTGATCGCCCGACGCTCGTCCATCGCCCGGTAGGCCTCGGCGGTCTCGGAGAGCGGAAGGGTGAGGTCGAACACCTTGCCCGGGTCGATCTGACGGGTCAGTACCAGCTCCAGCAGGTGGGGCAGGTATGCGCGCACCGGCGCCACGCCGCCGTGGACGCCCTTGTTGTCCCAGAACATCTGGTCGATGGGCAGGTCGCCGTGCGGGACCCCGACGATGCCGATCATCGCGCCGGGCCGTGCTGACGCCACGGCCTGCAGCCGGGCGGCCTCGGTTCCCACGCACTCAAGGACGGCGTCGGCCCCGATGCCCTCGGTGAGCTCCCGGACATGCGCCACACCTTCGTCACCACGCTCCTCGATGATGTGCGTGGCGCCGAAGGCGACGGCGACCTGCTGCCGGGCCGCGTGTCGGCTCATGGCGATGATGGTGCCCGCGCCCAGTTGGGCAGCGACGAGCACTCCGCTGAGCCCGACGGCTCCGTCGCCGACGACGACAACGCTCATACCCGGCCGGACGCCGGCGCTGACGGCCGCATGCCAGCCCGTGCACATCACGTCGGACAGAGACAGCAGACTGGGGATGAGATCGTCGTCCGGCTGGCCGGGGGTCGCGAGAAGAGTCCCGTCGGCCTGAGGGATTCGGATCTTCTCCGCCTGACAACCGTCGAAGCCGCCACCGTGCTGACAGTTGGCCTGCATACCCTTTCGGCACACCGGGCAGGTGTTGTCGCTGTAGAGGAACCCGCCGACGACGAAGTCGCCGGGCTTCACCGTGGTCACTTCTGAGCCGACCTGTTCGACGATGCCCACGTACTCGTGTCCGATCGGCGTCGGCTGCGCCGTTGTCGCAAGACCGCGGTAGCGCCACAGGTCGGAACCGCACACGCAGGCGGCGACCGTGCGGATGACCGCGTCGGTCTGCTCCTCGATGACGGGGTCCGGTCGTTCCTCGACCCGCACGTCACCCTGGCCGTAGATGATTGCTCCTCGCATGGCTCCATCAGACACCCGCTCGGCAACCCGGGGGAGGTACTGGCGGGCCCCCCTTGGCGCTGTGGAAACGGGCTCTAGCACCTTCGGGGCACCGGAAGAAGGCCTCACCGTGGTCTCCTCGCGAGCATGACGACTGCATAGCTTTTTCTCCGAAGCGGGCATCCGATCCCCAGGGAGTTACTCCCGCGCCGACCCCGGATGGTCCGTCCACTCCGCGAGAAAGGCCACACATCATGACGGACACTGCTCGGACCGTCCTCATCGTCGGAGCAACCGGCAGCATCGGACGGCACGTCGTCGACGAAGCACTCGCCAGTGGCTTCCGGGCACGGGCCTTCACCCGCACTCCGTCAGCCGCGAACCTCCCCGTCGCCGTCGAGGTCGTCAAGGGCGACCTGACCGACGCCGCGACACTCACCGACGCCGTCGACGGAGTGGACGCGATCATCTTCGTACACGGCACGCACGGCGAGGCGTCCGGGTACGAGGACGTCGACTACGGCGGTGT
>JBAQVA010000131.1:0-2646 GCA_049297835.1 Propionibacterium sp. | reverse complement strand
CCCCGGCGTCGGCCAGGATGGCGGCCTGGGCGGAGAGCTGCTGTTCGTCGCGCTCGGTGCCGCAGATCGAGGCGACGACGCGCACCTGGCGTCCGGCGGCCTCGGCGCGTGCCAGTCCCTCGCGGATCGGCCCGGCGATGGCGCCGGCCGGGTCGGGGGAGGACCCGTGACCGAGCACCAGGTCGAGCAGCAGGACGGCGGTTCCGGGCTCGTCGAGCATCGTGGCGATCACCTCGGCACGCGAGGTGGGATCGATCATGGGGTGCGGGCGGCCCCTGGTGTAGACGTCGTCGCCGAGGTCGATGATGCGGTGCGGGCCCGAGCTCAGGACCACCCCGGCGGGCTCCTGGCCCCGGCCGGCGGGCAGGTCGAGTTCGTCGCGAAGGATCAGCGCGGCCTCGTCGGCCAGTGTCCCGCCGGTGTACAGACCCACGATGCCGCCCTCGGCACGGGTGGAGCCGGCCACCCCGGCCAGCTCCACGGCTCGTCGTGCCGCCTCGGCGAGGGTGCCGGCGTGGGTGAGATTGCCCTCGCGCCCGGCCCCGGCGAGGCCGTCGAGGAAGACCGTGACCACCGGGGTGGCCAGCCGCTGGGCGGCCTGCTCGACGGCGGCCCGGACGCCGGGCGCCGGCGGCTTGCTGACCAGGACGATCACGTCGGTCTCCGGGTCGGCGTCGAGGGCGGCCAGCGCCTGCAGCGCCGTGCGCCCGCCCACCGGCTCGCTCAGGTCGCGACCGCCCAGCCCGATGGCGTGACTGATCCCGGCGCCCAGCCGGTCCACCTGGACCATCACCTCCTGGGTCCCTGTCCCCGAGGCGCCGACGACCCCGACCGAGCCCCTCGTACACATGTTGCCGAAGGCGATCGGGACGCCGGCGAAGGCCGAGGTGCCGCAGTCGGGGCCCATCACAAGCAGGCCCAGTTGCGCAGCACGCGTCTTGAGCGAGACCTCGTCGGCGAGGCTCACGTTGTCGCTGAACAGCAGCACGTTGAGTCCGGATTCGAGCAGCTCGCGGGCCTGGGCCCCGGCATACTCACCGGGGATCGAGACGACGGCGAGGTTCGCGTCGGGCAGCTTCGCGCGCGCCCGGGCCAGGCTGTGCACCCGCGCCAGTCCGGATCCCGCGCCGGCCGACGACTGGTGGGCGAGCAGCTCGGCGGCCCGGTCGACCACCTTCGTGCAGGTCTCCTCGTCATCGGCGTCGATGCCGATCACGAGATCGCCCGGTGCGGCGGCGTCGACCTCGGGCGAACCGAAGCCGGTCGCGGTGAGGATCTCCTTGTTCGCGGGGGTCCCCATCATCACCGAGACCTTGGCGACGCCCTCGAGCTCGGACAGCGTGCGACTCAGCACCATGAGGGCGACCGAGTCCTGGTACCTGTTCTTCTGGACGAAGATGGTGAGCATCAGACCTCCTGGACCATCCAACCTGACCAACTGTGCAAAACGGTATACCAAACCACGGCGGTCATGACTAGTGTTCTCAGCATGGACAGCCTTCGCGAGCAGACCGTGGCCAGGCTGCGGGAGTCGATACTCAGCGGTGCCCTGCCCGCCGGCACGAAGCTGCGGGAGAGAGCCCTGTCCGAGCAGCTGGGGGTCTCGCGGGTGCCGGTGCGCGAGGCGCTCATGGTGCTCGAGTCGGAGCTGCTGGTCGACATCGTGCCGCGCTCCGGGGCGGTCGTCACGACGTTCAGCAGGCACGAGGTGCAGGAGCTGTTCGACGCGCGTGAGGTGCTCGAGCCGCTGGCGGCCCGGCTGGCCGCCCGCGACGGCACCGCGGCGGGGCTGGCTGCGCTGTCGGCCCGGTGCGCGGCGGCCCGACAGGCGAGTTCGTCGGCGGACGACCGGGCGGGCGCGACGGCCAATGCCTCCTTCCACTCGGCGCTCGCCGAGGCCTCCGGGTCGGGGCTGCTGGTGTCGATCATGGCCCCGCTCCAGCTGCGGCTGCAGCGGCTCTTCCGCCGCACCATCGAGGGCCGGGCGGTCGAGCTGGTCGAGGACCACGAGCGTCTGGTCGAGGCACTGCGCCGTCACGACGAGGACTCGGCCGCGCTGCTCGCGCAACTGCACGTGACGAGCACCCGGGCGGCCAGCCTGGCCCGCTTCGAGGACTGACGGCGCCCGTGTCCGGGGCCCTCCCCCGGATACGGGCGGGTGCTCGGGGAGGCGTGCGTGCGACGCCGCGCTGGTATACCGTTGACCGGACAGTCGATCACAGATCGATCGATCGAGGAGTGTGTGTCGGATGGACGCCTGGCAGCTGTTCGCGGTCATCGCAGCCGGCTTCGGAGCAGGCCTGGTCAACACTGTGGTGGGCTCGGGATCGCTGATCACCTATCCCGTCATGGTCCTCTTCGGCGTGCCCCCGGTGGCCGCCAACATCGCCAACACCGTCGGCCTGGTGCCCGGATCGATCGCCGGGGCCTGGGGATACCGCCGGGAGCTGGGCGAGCTGCGAGGGCTGGTCGTGCGGCTCGGCGCGGCCTCGGTCCTCGGCGCCGTCATCGGTGCGGCCCTGCTGACCCGCCTGCCGGCGTCCACCTTCAAGTTCGTGGTGCCGGTGCTCATCCTGTTCGCCGCGCTGCTGGTGGCCTTCCAACCACGGATCTCGGCTGCGATGCGGCCGGTCGAGGGCACCCGCT
>JBAQVA010000130.1:0-13677 GCA_049297835.1 Propionibacterium sp. | reverse complement strand
GTGCTCGGTCTGTCCCCTGTGGTCTATGTGGTGTTCCTCGTCATGTGGGTCCTCAACGGGTGCTTCCAGTCGATGGGCTCGGCGCCGGCAACCGTCTCGTTGTCTCAATGGTTCCCCAAGAACCAGCTCGCGACATGGTACGGCTTCTTCGGGATCGCCCACTACCTCGGCGAAGGACTCACCTTCGTGGGAACGTCCTTCCTGGTCGCAGCGCTCGGTTGGCGCTCGGCATTCCTCATCCCCGGACTCATCTGCATCGCCCTGGCTTTCGTCATCTTCCACTTCATGAACGACCGCCCGCAGACCTACGGCCTGCCCTCCGCCAACGAGTACGCCGGCGAGGTCGAGGAGGTCCAAGAGGAAAAGTCCCACACCACCCGGGAGGCGCAGATCGAGGCCATCAAGAACCCGTTCGTCTGGTGCGCGGCCCTCAGCGCCGTCTTCCTCGGCATCATCCGTTACTCGGTCGACAGTTGGGGGGTGATCTTCCTTCAGGAACACGCTGGCTACACGATCGTCACCGCCGGCTCGACGCTGGGCATCATCTCCGTGACCGGCGGCATCGGCTCCGTCCTGTCGGGCATCATCTCAGACAAGGTCTTCCGCTCGCGCCATGCGGTCACCGCCATCGCCGGAGGGATCCTCATGCTTGCCGGCCTCATGGGCTTTGTCACTCTGTCCGACAACCGCGCGCTGTGCATGGCCTCTGCTGGCGTCTACGGGTTCGCTCTGGGGATTGAGTTGTCCTTCCTCGGCGGTATGCTCGCCGTCTCCCTCGTCTCGCAAAAGGCCACCGGCGCCGCCATGGGAATGGTCGGACTTCTCGCCTACTTCGGGGCGACGCTCCAGGAGATCGTGAACGGACGGCTGATGGACCTCTCGAAAGTGGTCTCCAACGGCGTGACCACCTACGACTTCTCGACGATCATCCAGTTCTGGGTTGTGTCCACGGCCCTCATGGTCGCATTCGTCGTCCCTGTTCTCATCGCGCAGATCCGCAAGGAGCACAACAAGCACAACGCCGCCGCGGAGGACGCGATCCATGACTGAGCGCACAGCCGACCACCCGACGAACGTCATCCTGGCCGCGGGCCCCTATCTGCTGGGCCCCCGTCCGGACGGACTCATCATCGCCTGGGAGGCGGACGCCGCCCACGAATGGACGCTCGACGTCTGGCCCGAGGATCGCACAGCCTCAGACCCGTGGGAGAGGTTTCCGGTGCATACCCGCACGGAGGACATCGAGGGCTCGACGTGCACCCTTCTCACCGCCTACGTCGACGGCCTGTCCTCGGGAACACGGCACGAGTACCGTGTCGGTTGCGACGGATCCGTGGTTGCAACCGGATCGTTCACCACATTGCGGGCAGAGGCGGACCGGGCCCGCCTGTTCCTGCTCTCGGACTCGCACATGTTCACCGTCTCCGGCCGCATTGAGGAACGCATCGCCGCATACGGGCCCGATTTCGTCGTCCATGGAGGGGACATTCCGGCCGGCACCGGCCACCAGAAGGAGCAGTACACCCAGGGGTGGTTCGCGAAGATCTCCGAGACACTCGCAGACGTCCCCTTCGTCTACACGCCGGGCAACCACGACGACGGTCCCTACTTCGATTTCTACTTCGGAGACCAGACACAGGAACGCTCGCATGATCCGTTCGGTCGTAGCTACTCCCTGGATCACGCCGGCGTGCACCTCGCCATGGTGGACTCCAATTCCTGGGGTCTCTCGGAGATGAACGCCGTGAACTCGGGCATCCCGATCGACAGAGAGATCCGCTCACGCATCGACGCCACGCTGGATTGGCTGCGGGAGGACCTTCGCAGTGAGTCGGCGCGACGAGCGCGATGGAGGATGGTGGTCCTCCACCATCCGTACACCGATGAGTTCACCAACCGACTCGTCGTCCCCGTTGTCGAGGAGGCGGGGGTCGATCTCGTCATCGGGGCTCATCTGCACGAGTACATCAAGACCGTGTCCCTGGATCAGCGCCGCGGAGGACGGCCGGTCTACCTCACTCTCCCGTCGGCCCAGCAGCCCCAATGCGACTACACCACCGGGGACCCCGGGTCGCGGCTCATGAGCGACTTCCCCGAAGTCGTCGCCACCGGGAACGGAAACTACGCGACTCTCGAGGCTGACGCCGACCGGCTCCTCGTCGAGGTCTTCGGGTTCCGCGAGGACTCACACCGTCCGGAGCTGGTCGATCGCGTCGTCCTGGGAGCATCGCCCGCTGGAGCGGTTCTGCGTCAGGTCTCGATCGAAATGGATCCGGAGGAGGGGGATCCCGCGTCGGTCCTCATTCGGGGACGGGCAGTGAACACGACGAGACAGGGCATCGTGGCCGCCGTTGCCGTCTCGGACAACGGGGTGGAGACCGTCCACGTCCTCGACGGAGCCGACCCCTTCAGAACCCGGGTCATCTACCTCGATCCGGGAGAACAGGCGCCGTTCGCCATGCGCCATCGCCTCGTCGGCGCCGGAGACCACACGATCCGCGTCGCCGATACGGAGACGCGGGTCGCCGTGCCCGAGGAAACCCACGTGGATCTGGTCCTCAGCCGCGCCAGGCTCGATCGAGGGCGCTCCGCCGTCGATCTTCTTGCCGAAGTCACGAACCGCTCGCCTCACTCGGTCACGACTCAGCTCCGCGCCGTGCAGGACGGGCAGACCGTGCTGTCGACACCCGTGCACCTGGACGGCGGCGAGGTCGAGGCGGTGTCGTTGTCCGTCCCGCATCCGGGTCCTGGAACGCATCGATTCGCCCTGTTCGTCGACACGTCCGAGCCGATCGCCGATTCCAGCGGGAATGGCGAAACGCCATCTCATGCCCCCGCAGCCGTCGAGCTCGCCATTGACGACTCCCTCGTGGTCACTCCTCTCGTCCGCGATCGGTCCGATCACGGCAACGATGCGATCATCCGCGGGCACCCGCGCCTCGTCGGACGCGAGGACGGGACGCGATATGTCCGCCTGGACCACGCGGGTGACTATCTCGAGATCCCTCCCTCACCGTCGCTCGTCCTGCCAGAAGGGTACGTGGCGGGGGCGCGCACACGCATCGACCGCCTCGCCGAGCCCGACGAGATGGCCCACAATCCGCTGATGGTGCGCGGCAAGGGCGTCGGATGGGGCGCCACCTATTTCCTGAGGATGGTCGTCGATCGCACGGGCACGATGAAATGGGGCACCTGCCACGGCGCGACGGAGTACGGCTGGGCGGGAGGCGCGGCGAAGGTCGGTGCCTGGGCCGATTACGTCCTTGCCTTCGATCGGCGTTTCGGCGGACGCTCATTCATCGACGGCGACCTGGTCAGCGATGTCCCCGGAATCGACGACAAAGTGCTCAACGGATACACCGACGAGCCGATCTTTATCGGCTACTCGCGGATCGGCCACGTCATCGCCGACATCGCCATGCCGAAATATGTTACCCATCTGTGGGGGTGCGTCGGAGACGTGCGGCTCGCCGGCCCCGGAGCCTTCGGCAGATCCTCACGTCTGGGTGGAATGCCGGAGGAGGACCTCCGGCTGTGGCTCGACTTCTCCGACATCGCTCTGTCCGGCGCGCATACGACCGAGTGGCGCCGCCCCCGTGGCCTCCGTGCGAGCTATCTTCGTGACTTCGATCGCTGGCGTCCCACGTCGCTGCATGTCGAGGCCGAGATCCCGCCTGACTGCAGGGTCCAGGTGTCGGTGGAGACCTCCGACGACGCTGATCGAGTCCTCGACTCAGTGACTCTGGATCCGTGTGATGGCGTTGACGAGCTCCCGCTGGAAGGTCTTCCGCCCGCTCAGTACGCCCGGATCACCACCAGGATGACAGGCGGGCTGGATGGCGGAGAGCTCCAGGTCCCGCGGATCCGACGTCTGGCTCTGGACTGCGAAGGTCCCGGAGTGCGCTCGACCCTGTCCTGGAGCACCGATGCCGACTGGCGCTCAGGGCAGTTCACGGGAGCGATCGGCATCGAGGCCCCCGATCGTCTGCGCGTCTTCGACGAGTACACCGACGTCATCCACGGATAGGCGACCGGAGGAGGTTCCGCCTCGAGCCCCTCGCCCCGCGTTCCCTCCGATGGACGAAGCCATCTTCTCCCATCGGAGGGGACGCGGAATCACAGGGACATGTCGACGACGGCCCGGCCCTGGATCTCGCCGTGACGCAAGAGATCGTATCCCTCGGCGACCTGATCGAGGGGGAAGCGCCGGGTGACGATCTCCTTGTACCGGATCTGCCCGTCCGCGGCCATGCGCACCACCTCGGGAAGATCCTGGCGGGTGCGCGCCCCGTAGGATCCGATGATGGACTGGGACCGCCTCACCGTCTTGTTGATCTCGACCTCGGCGGTCTGCACACCGGCGCCCAGGCCGATGGGCACCATCCGTCCGCCGTCGCGCAGGGCCTCGAGAGCGGAGTTCCAGGTCTCGGGCCGCCCGAGCGCCTCGAAGGCGACATCGACGCCCCGTCCGCCCGTGAGCGAGAAGACCACTTCATGGACGTTCTGCTCCGCGGAGTTGACGGTGTCCGTTGCCCCCAGCATGCGGGCAGCGGCGAGCTTGTCCTCGGCGATGTCGACCGCGATGATCCGGCCGGCGCCGAATGCCCGGGCGATCTGGATGATGCTGGATCCCACGCCGCCCGTGGCCACGACGGCGACCGTCTCGCCGTGGCGGAGATCGGCCCCGCGCCGCACCGCCCCGTAGGCCGTCATCGTCGCGCATCCGAGGATCGCTCCCGCCACGGGGTCGATCCGGTCCGGAACGGGGGCGACGGCCGTCGAGGGGATGACGCAGTACTCGGCCAATCCGCCCATCGAGTACATGGCGATGGGAGAGCCGTCCATGTCGGCCAGACGCGTCGTGCCGTCGTAGAGCTTCCCCTGGAGGCGGTTGAGGTCGAAGAACGGACCGCAGAGGTCGTCGCGCCCCTCCGCGCAGGCCGGGCAGCGTCCGCAGGGCATGAGGAAGGCTCCCGCCACCCGTTGCCCGACCGCCAATCCGGACTGGTCGTTGCCGGGTCCCAGTTCCACGATCTCGCCGGCGACCTCATGGCCCACCACCGCCGGAAGAGGAAAGGCGATCGCCCCTCCGAGGACGTGGAGGTCCGAGTGACACAGGCCGCAGGCGCTGACCCTGATCAGGACCTCTCCATCCTTCGGATGGGGCGTGCGGATCTCCTGGACCTCCAGACCGTGATCGATGTCGCGGAGCACCGCCGCGCGCATCAACGTCGGAGTATGTCGTGACATTTCTAGGCTCCCTGCCAAAGTCTCACATCTGAAGCGTTCGCGGAAGTACGCGGACATCGCCTCACAGGCTAACTACGGACCCGTCGAATGCGCCTCATCTTGTGCTCACAAATGGTTGATTTCTCGAGGAGCCCTCCGATCCGACACCGTTGTCCGGGTCTTTGGCCCCTGTCCGGCCACACCACCCGGGCTCACGGCGTCGACACGGGATCCGCCCGCGGCCCGTCGACGAACCCAACACGCGGGTGCCCCGGGGCCGACGGCCCCAGGAGCACCCTCCTAGCGACTTCGTCAGTCGGGGAATTCTTGGTGGAGGCGTTCCAGCATGCGCCGGTTGACCTCGTCGGCGACCTCGTGCCATCCGAAGACGCACACCGAGAACACGCCATCGAAACCCACCCGGCGCAACGACTCGAAGACCCGGTCGAAGGGCACCTCACCCTTGCCGATCTCCGAATGCTGGTGAACGCGAGCATCCACGCCCGGAGGATTGACGATATAGCGGTTGCCGTCGTTCGCCTTGTGGTTGAGCGCATCCGCCACATGGACCTCCCGCAGCTTCGGCGCGCAGACCTCGATCATCCGCTCGACATCGCCCGCCCCATCAGAGAGATGGAAGACGTGAGGGCAGCAGAACTCATAACCAATCCACTCCAGATTCGTCCCCCGCACGATCCGGTACGCGTCGTCGTGGCGCTCGACAAAATGGCTCTTCAGGATCCAGGGTGTAGTTGTGGCTTGACTGTGTGTGGATCGGTTGTCACTTCGCTGTGAGGACGGGGTGCGTGGGGGAGGGCCCTGCGGAAGGATCGGAGTGTTCAAGTCCCATTCCTGCACCACAAGGCCCTCATGTCTCACGTTACCTTCACCGCCCCTGACCTGACCACGTTCTGCTGTCTCGATGAGCTGGGCCTGGAGGTGGTCGGCCAGCACATCACCGCCGAGCGGGCCGTGG
Source organism: Propionibacterium sp. (assembly GCA_049297835.1). Taxonomy (GTDB): domain Bacteria; phylum Actinomycetota; class Actinomycetes; order Propionibacteriales; family Propionibacteriaceae; genus Propionibacterium. The sequence continues at coordinate 7,472 of JBAQVA010000130.1, read as the reverse complement.
TGGCCTGCCGGGTGGTCGAGGCTGACGACTGGTGCCGGCGGTGCGGATGCCAGGGCGCTCCGCGTGACACGGTGATCCGGCGCCTGGCCCACACCCCGTGGGGCCATCGGCCCACGATCCTGCAGGTCCGCGTCCGGCGTTACCGGTGCACCGGGTGTGGTCATGTGTGGCGCCAGGACACCAGTGCTGCGGCCGAGCCGAGGGCTACACTGTCCCGCGGCGGGCTGGCCTGGGGGCTGGAAGCTCTGGTGCTGGATCATCTGCCGGTCTCGCGGATCGCAGCATCTTTGGGAGTGGACTGGACCACCGCCAATGATGCGGTCCTGGCCGAAGGCCGGCGTCTGTTGATCGATGATCGGCACCGTTTCGACGGTGTGGAGATCATCGGGGTCGACGAGCACGTGTGGCGCCACACCAAACGCGGTGACCGGTATGTCACCGTGATCATCGACCTCACCCCGGCACGAGACGGCAGCGGGCCGGCCCGGCTGCTCGACATGATTCCCGGACGCTCCAAGAAAGTGTTCAAGGCGTGGCTGGCCGGCCGTGACCAGGCCTGGCGCGACCAGATCCATATTGTGGCGATGGACGGGTTCACCGGCTTCAAGACCGCCGCGGCCGAAGAGGTGCCCGACGCGACAGAGGTGATGGACCCCTTCCACGTGGTCCAGTTGGCCGGCGACGCCCTGGATCGGACTCGTACCCGCGTCCAGCAGGACACCTGCGGTCACAGGGGCCGGAAAGGAGACCCGCTGTTCGGGGTCCGCCTGACTCTGCACACGGGCCGTGACCTGCTGACCGACCGCCAGGCCACCCGTCTGGAGACTGTGTTCACCGATGACGCTCACGCGCCGGTCCAGGTCACCTGGGCGGTCTACCAGCAGGTCGTGACCGCCTACCGCGCCCAGAACACAAGCGAGGGCCGGCAGGTCATGGAACGCCTCATCAACGCGATCGCCACCAGGGTTCCCAAGGCCCTACCCGAGGTCATCACACTGGGCCACACCCTGGCCACACGTGCTACCGACATCCTGGCCTACTTCGACCACCCCGGCTCCTCCAACGGGCCCACCGAGGCCATCAACGGCAGACTCGAACACCTCCGCGGCATCGCCCTGGGCTTCCGCAACGAGGTCCACTACCGACTCCGAAGCCTCCTGGAGACCGGAGGGTTCAGACCCCGACTACACCCTGGATCCTGAAGAGCCGACAAAATCATAGGGATGCGGCTCCATATCGAGGCGAATGCCGTACTTCTCGAAGACGGGAGCCAACTCCTCGATGGAGCGGTACCACTGGTGCTCGCACTGCAGCGGCGTGTTCGGATCCCCAGAGAACTCCGAGACGACCTCACGCACCCCGATCTGATCAGCCAACTCCAGCAGCCGCCGCCAGTTACGCACCTGCGCCCGGCGCTCCTGCTCATCCACACACGACTAGTTGAACACGGGATTCAGGGTCCGCACCGCGACCCCGCTGTCCTTCTGCGCCTTGTTGAGCCCACGGACGAACTCGTCATCCGCCTTCGGATAGCGCTGCCAGAAATGGAACTCCTCGTTGGGCGAGAGCTCCACAAACCCGAAACCCAACTCACCAGCCTTGTACAACGTCTGCGCCGCCGACATCGACGCGTAATACATGTTCGGATCGAGTGCGATATCCACCATCTCAGTCCGTCCTTTCCTTCCGCTCCGACGCGATCAGCGCAGGGAGCCCTTGGAGAACTTCTGCTCGAGCTCCTCCAACGACTGGCCGGAGGTCTCGGGCATGAACTCGGCGACATCACTTCGATCAACTGGCACGACGTGCCCCCGGTGGACATCCTCTGCGGAGGTTTTCCTTGTCAGGACGTGAGCACGGTAGGCAAGCGTGCTGGCCTCGCACCTGGCACTCGCTCCGGTTTGTGGGCGCAGATGGCGACAGCGATCGAGATCCTGCAACCACAGTTCGTCGTGATCGAGAACGTCCGCGGCCTGCTCTCCACCAAAGCGATCCGCCCCACCCAGCAAGGAGCAACCCCCGATGCACGCAACCCCAACGACGCAACCGGCACCGATGCCACCGCAGCCCTTCGCGACCTGGAACCCGACCCGTGGAGTGTGGGAGACCAGCCAGCCCGACCTCTACGGGCGCTTGGCGCCGTACTCGGAGACCTGGCCGACCTCCGGTATGACGCGCGGTGGCTCGGCATACCCGCTTCCCTCGTCGGCGCCCCGCATCCACGGTTCCGCATCTTCGTCCTCGCGCGACGCGCTGTTCCGAACCCCTCTGGCCTCGGACTCGGCCAGGGGTGGGGAGACGCTAGATCAGGTGAAAGCGCGCCGCGGGACGATCGTTCTCAGCCATCAGGTGATCGACCTGATGACCCGGCGTGGTCGGCACCCGATATCGGACACGACGTTCGCGCTGATCGAGGAGTTCTTCGACGCTGGGGACGTTACGCCCCCGCCATTTCCCGATGGGAACGCATCATCGGACGGCCAGCGCCATCCCCGGCGATTCTGAACCAAGCTGGCGTCTGGCGTCCTGCACCCGATTTCGTGGAATGGCTTATGGGGCTACCCGATGGATGGGTCATCGCTCCGCACCTCGGCCTGACCAGTGCACAGCAGCTTGCTGCGCTTGGCAACGGCGTAGCATCGCGACAGGCGTCAATAGCTCTTCAAACCTTGCTTCGTTTTGAGGGGCAGCTGAGCGTGCACTGCCATTCGAGGGAGTCGGCGAACTGAGCGATTCGATGGCGCGATCCGGGCGGGACCCGACCGCGTGCGACCCGCGAGATACCAGCCATTACTGGAGAGAGATCTGCCTGAACTGAGCACTGTCGGTTCCCAAGGCCCGCGCTCCTACTCAGCGGTGAGGGATGCGAGCAGGTCAAGTTTCTCGGCGTCTGCGCTGTGCTCAGCCGGGTAGTAGACGACAAGGACAAGGTCGTCGATCGGCATCTTCTCGCGGTGGAGGCGCAGCGCGCCGAGACTCGGATGATTGACAACCGCGGTGCCACCCGCGAGCTGCCGGATATCATGCCGAGCCCACAGTGTGCGGAAACGTGCGCTGGCGAGCGAGAGCTCGCCGACGAGTTCGATGGCGCGCGGGTCATCGGTCTCGTCGCCGAGAGAACGACGGAAAGCAGCGATGAAATCGTCGACGGCCGTCTCCCAGTCCTCGTGGAAGTCGCGCTCGGCGGGGTCCAGCATCAACGAGCGCAGTCGGTTGTTCCCTGGCTCCAGGCGGGGGTTGAAGGCGATCGCGAACGGATTGGCAGCGAGGACGTCGAAGTAGCGGTTCTCGATGAACGCGGGCATGTTCAGCGCTGCGAGCATGTCGCGCAGCCGGGCAGGCACCCGCTCAGCGCGCCCGGAGGCTTTCGCGCGGCGGACACGGGGGCGCGGGCCGCCGAGGCTCATCAGGTGGTCGGCTTCGATCTCGTCGAGGCGCAGCACCCGGGCGAGCGATTCCAGTACCTGGCGCGAGGGGTTCTTGTCGCGGCCACGTTCGAGCCTGAAGTAGTAGTCAGCGCTAATACCGGCGAGGAGCGCAACCTCCTCACGCCGAAGACCGGGGACTCTGCGCCCCGATCCAGCAGGGATGCCCGCCTGCTCGGGAGTGACCAGCGCACGGCGTGCGCTCAGGTACTCCCCGAGCCGGTTGTCGTTGTTGCCGTCCATGCGATCAACGGTAGCCATTCCCCACCGATCGAAAGGTGCCCTGTCAGGACGCGGATCAGCGGGGTCCTTCCTCGGCTTCGAGCATCGGCCGAGCATGGATGCATGCCGGCGATCGATCCGGGGAGACCATCCGGCCCATAGTCGGAGACGGACAAGTGAGGAAGCACATGGATATCAGCGGACGTACCGTCCTGATCGTCGGAGGCACCACGGGAATCGGACGTGCCCTCGCCCAGCGATTCGTTGACGCGGGCAGCACGGTCGTTGTCGGCGGGCGCAACATCGAGCAGGTCGACGGCGTCGAGACGGTGCGCATCGACGCCACCGATGCGGCGTCGGTCGCTCAGGCGCGCGATGAGGTGCTGGCGAAGCACCCCGAGCTCGACGTCGTCGTGACGATGTCGGGGGTCATGCTCACTGAGGACCTGCGCGACCCGGACCACATCGCCCAGGCCGAGACCACGATCTCGGTGAACCTGCTCGGCACGATCCGCGTGATCGATGCGTTCACCCCGCACCTGCTCGGCCGTGGCGCCGGTGACATCATCACCGTTTCCTCGGGCATCGGCTTCCTGCCGTTCCCGCTCATGGCGACGTACGGCGCCTCGAAGGCGGCCGTGCACTCGTACACCGAATCGCTACGCGCGCACCTCGCTGGAACTGGTATCGCTGTGACCGAGCTGATCCCGCCGGCCGTCGCTAACGCCGGCCAGGAGAAGCTCAACCCGAATGCTCTGCCTATGGGCGACTTCCTCGACGAGGTCATCGGGCTGCTCACCCAGAACCCGACTCCGAAGGAGATCGTCGTCGAGCGCGCCAAGCCCCTCCGCTGGGCTGAGCACGACGACACCTACGAGGAGCTCCTCGCCGCTCGGTCCCAGTCGCTCAGTAATCTCTCCGGACGCTGAGCCGGAGCAGCAGCGTCCCGGGTCATCCGGGGCCGTCGCTTGTGGCGGCGAGGAGCGCAGTGATGGCGTCGCTGATCGGCGTGTGGATGTCGTGTCTGCGCGCGAGACGCGAGATGACGCCGTTGCGGATACCCCATTCGAGCGGCCGGCCGGCTTCTCGGTCGGTGAGGATCGACGTGCTCATATCAGCCGGGAAGGCCTGGAAGCGGGCCAGGATGGCAGCGGGCACGTCATCGCTCAGTGCTGCTCCTTCCGCATGCGAAACGGCCAGGCACTCTTTCAGATAGTCGAGAGTGAGCTCCGCGAAGTCAGGGCGGGTGAACACGCCGGCACGCCGACCGGTGAGCGCCATGAGCCCGGCAGCGGCATTCTGGAGAAGCTTGCGCCAGGCGAGAGTGGTGAAGTCGCCCGCGAGTTCGACCTGGCAGCGCGTGTCGCGCAGGACATCCGCGATGCGCTCCGCCTCCGGTGATGCGGGAAGCGTCAGCCGGGGCTCGCCCCGCAGGAGGATGGTGCCGTCTTCCTGCGACTGCGCCGGGAACCAGACGACCGCGGGGACGACCTCTACTCCCTCAGGAACATGGGGTCGAACGGCAGCGATCTGCTCGACGCCGTTCTGCAACACGCAGACCACGGTCCCGGGGGCGCACAAAGCACGCAGCCAGGGGGCTGCCGCCGCGGTCTGGGTGGCCTTGACCGCCAAGAAGAGCACATCCGCCTTCTCGGGCTGCGCAGCAGGATCGGTGCGCACGGGGCCGGGAACGACGATCCGGCGGTCGCCGTCGATCAGGGTGAGCTCTGTTCGCGGCGTGCGACCGTAGAGCGTCGGTGTGTTGCCTGCCTCATGTAGGAGTGCGGACACCGTCGTCCCGATGGCTCCCGGGCCCACGACTCCAACGCGCTTGCGCTCCCTGAAAGAACTCGGTTGCTGCTCTGTCACCATGCGCCAATGTTACGCTATTACCTATGGCAAGATCATCAAGTAACTCCGTTTCTACCGCCGAGGATCCGCTGCGCCGCTGGCTCGGAACGGTTCAGGCGCGGAGTGCGGGGCTGGTGGCAAGCGAGGCAAAGGTTGTCGACCTCGTGCTGGAGGACCCGTTGTTCGTGGGAAGGAGCACGACGGCGCAAGTCGCCGAGCGAGCAGGGGTCTCGGCACCAAGCGTGATCCGTGCCGCCCGCGCAATCGGTTTCTCGGGCTTCGCTGAACTGAAGCTGGAAATCGCCCGCGCTCGCGGAACAGCGGAGTTCTTCGCCCCGCCACACACGCTCACGAGCACCGATTCGACGCGCACGATCATCGACACGACAGCGCGCACAGGGATCGACGCGCTCACCGCCCTCAGCGGCGCGATCGACCCGGACGCTCTCGACCAGGCGGTCTCTGCGATCCGTGGCGCGGGGCAACTCCTCGCCTATGGTGCGGGCCCATCGGCGACGGTCGCGGCCGATGTCGTGTTCCGGCTGCGTTCGCTGGGCGTGCGGACATCGGGGGTCGTCGATCACGAGTCCGCGATGATCGCGGCACGCCTGCTCGACCCCGGCGACGTCGTCGTCGCCGTCAGCTCGACCGGTCGCACCGACATGACCGTCGCGATCGCCGACGCCGCCGCGACCGCCGACGCGACCGTCATCGCCATCACCAACCAGTACGGCACACCACTCACCGATGTCTCCGCCGTCGCACTCGTCGTGGGCGGCGCGCCGCTGACGACGCAGATGGCCGCTGCCGGGAGCCGGCTGGCACAGCTTGTCGTCGTCGACGCTCTCGCAGCTGCATTGGCACTGCGCGATCCCGACCGTGTCTCGCGCGCGGAACGGGCCGGGATCGACCTGCCCGACATCACCTGATGCCACCAGTCACCGTTGCGATCGTCCTCGTCGCCGCAGTCGCCCACGCTGGCTGGAACCTCGTATCGAAGTATAAGAAAGGCGACACGCTGCTGTTCGTGGGCGCCTACACGACCGCTTCCGCGATCCTGTGTCTCCCTCTCGCGATCGGTGCCGCCGTCTCCGGTTCGCAACCGATCACCTGGGCCCTGGTCGCCGCTGCGGCCGTGTCCGCCGCCCTGCACCTGACGTACTCGCTCACCCTGCAGGCGGGCTACGACCGAGCAGACCTCGGAGTCGTCTATCCGATCGCTCGCGGCGTCGGGCCGCTGCTCACCATCGTGATCGCTATCTTCCTGCTCGGAGAACGCCCCACGGCGCTGGCGATCATCGGAGCGCTCGTTATCCTCGCAGGCATCCTCGTCGTCACGGGCAACCCCTTCCAGAGAACGGGCAGCCGCCCCCTCCGCGGCATCGCATGGGGTACTACCACCGGAGCCACGATCGCCGCCTACACGCTGTGGGACGCGTTCGCGATCGGCTCCATCGGGCTCGCACCCGTCAGTTACTACGCCGGCACGCTCGTCGTCCAGGTCGTATTCCTGGCTCCAGCCATCATCAGACGCCGCGCAGCGTTCGCGAACACCCTCCGCGTAAATCGCGCGCCTATCGCCGCGGTCGCAGTGCTGTCCCCGCTCGCGTACATCCTTGTGCTGACCGCAATGCAAACCTCACCCGTGGCACTCGTCGCGCCACTGCGGGAGGCATCCATCGTGATCGGCGCGCTCCTCGCCTGGCGTCTCTTCGGCGAAGGACACCTCGCCCGGCGTCTGATCGGCGCCGTGATCGTACTTGCCGGCATTGCCGGCATCAGCCTGTAGTCGCAATGCCAGACCAGGTACGACTCAGCGACTTTCTCCGCGTTTGATCGCCTTTTCGGGCTCATCCGAATCCAGGGTGTAGTCGGGGTCTGAACCCGCCGGTCTCGAGCAGGGATCTGGCGATGTAGTTGGTCAGGTTGCGGAACCCCAGCGCCGAGCCGCGCAGGTGCTCGAGCCTGCCGTTG
>JBAQVA010000129.1:0-16176 GCA_049297835.1 Propionibacterium sp. | reverse complement strand
GGCTGCGCCTGCCCGCCCTTCCCGACGCCCTGCCCGCGCCGGTGGTCGACGACCACACCCATCTGGACGCGATCCACGAGATGTCGGGCCTGGATCCGGAGCTGAACCTGGCGGCGAGCGCATCGGTGGGGGTGACCCGCGTCGTGCAGGTCGGGTGCGACCTGGCGAGCAGCCAGTGGGCGGCCGACTTCGCGGCGGACCACGAGCAGGTGGTCGCCGCCGTCGCGATTCATCCCAACGACGCAGCCCGGCTCGTCGCCCGCGAGGGCGCAGCCGCCCTGGATTCGGCGCTGGACCGCATCGCAGAGCTTGCCGGGCTCGGCCAGGTCAGGGCCGTGGGGGAGACCGGCCTCGACTACTACCGCACCCACGGCAACGACGATCGGGCGGTGCAGCGCCGGGCCTTCGCGGCCCACATCGAGATCGCGAAGGCCACCGGCCGCACGCTGGTCATCCACGACCGTGACGCCCACGACGACGTGCTGGCGGTCCTCGACGCCGAGGGCTGGCCGCAGCGCACCGTCCTGCACTGCTTCAGCGGCGGCCCCGACTTCGCCCGGGCCTGCCTGGAGCACGGCGCCTGGCTGAGCTTCGGCGGCTCGGTGACCTTCAAGCCGAATGCCGAGCTGCGCAGTGCCCTCGCACTGGCGCCGCCCCAGCAGATCCTGGTGGAGACCGACGCGCCCTATCTGACGCCGGTTCCGCTGCGGGGACGGCCCAATGCCCCCTATCTGGTTCCGCACACACTGCGCCTCATGGCAGGCGTGCACGGGCCCGACGCCCAGGACCTGGCCGGCTGGTGCCGCCGGATCGACCACAACACCGACGAGGCCTACGGCGGCCACTGGGGACCCGCCGACGCACCGGGGCCGGCACGAACTGCCTCGTCACCCGCCGGATCCACCACCACCGAAGGCCCGAACAGACATGGCTGAACTCCTTGATCCCAGCACCCTGCGCCGATATGCGCAGCAGCTGGGGCTGCGCCCGACCAAGACGCTGGGGCAGAACTTCGTCGTGGACGCCAACACCGTCCGGCGGATCGTCGCGCTCGCCGAGGTGGGTCCCGACGACGTCGTCCTGGAGATCGGCCCGGGGCTCGGCTCCCTCACCCTCGGACTGCTGGAAACCGGCGCCGCCGTCACCGCGGTCGAGATCGACCGCCTGCTGGCCGGCCAGCTGCCGGCCACCGTGGCCGCCCACCAGCCCCAGCACGCGGACCGGCTGAGGGTCGTCACCGCGGATGCCATGGCCGTCGACGAGCTGCCCGGCCCCGCCCCGACCAGACTCGTCGCCAACCTGCCGTACAACATCTCCGTGCCGGTGCTGTTGCACGTGCTGGCCCGATTCCCGAGCTGGACGGACGGCCTCGTCATGGTCCAGCTGGAGGTGGCCGACCGGCTCGCCGCCACCCCGGGCGGCAAGGTCTACGGGGTCCCCAGCGCCAAACTCGCCTGGTATGCGGACGCCACCCGGATCTCCACGGTGCCCGCCAGCGTCTTCTGGCCGGTGCCGAAGGTGGAGTCGGGGCTGGTCCGGCTGACCCGCCGGGAGCCACCGACGACCACGGCGACGCGCGAGCAGGTCTTCACCGTCATCGACGCCGCCTTCAACCAGCGTCGCAAGATGCTGCGTTCGGCGCTGTCCGGGCTGGCGGGGAGCTCCGCGGCGGCCTCCGAGGCGATCAGCGCGGCGGGTCTCGACCCCACCGCGCGGGGTGAGCGGCTCGACGTGGGCGAGTTCGCAGCGATCGCCGAGCAGCTCGCGGACCGTACCCCGGAGCACCCGGCGGAGCGCCCCGAGCAGGACGGGAGCGTCGGATGAGGGCCTGCCGGCGGCCCGGACCGGGGCGTCCGCGCACCCGTGGTCGACTCTGTGAACTCGCGATACGTTGGGCCTGTGAGCGAGAGCGGCATGTCGTCGGGCAGTGAGCCCGGCGCGGGACTGAGCGCTGCGGACACCCGCGTCAAGGTCAGGGTGCCCGCCAAGATCAATCTCTGCCTGCGCCTGGCCGCCCGCGGATCCGACGGTTATCACCCGGTGAGCACGGTCTTCCATGCCGTCTCGCTGCTGGACGAGATCGTCGCGGAACGCCGTGAGGACGGCCTCGTCGACGTGTACACCCACGGCGGTCAGGCCGACGGCGTGAGCGACGACGCCACGAATCTGGCCGTGCGTGCCGCCGTGCTGCTGCGCGCGGAACGGGGGCGTCCGGAGCTGGGCGTCCACCTGGACATCACCAAGGCCATCCCCGTCGCGGGCGGCATGGCGGGTGGCTCGGCCGACGCGGCCGGCGCGCTGCTGGCCTGCTCGGTGCTGTGGGATCTCGACACCACCCCGGACGACCTGCACGAGCTCGCCGCCCGGATCGGCTCCGACGTGCCCTTCGCGCTGCTCGGCGGCACGGCGATCGGGCACGGCAGGGGGGAGCAACTCGTCCCGGCGCTCACCAGGGGCAGCTACCAGTGGGTGCTCGCCGTGGCCCCGCACGGGCTGTCCACACCCGAGGTCTTCGCCCGCTTCGACGAGCAGGTGGCCGGGGGTGCGGTGGACCCCATGTCGTCGGTGGTCACCGAGCCGCCACGCGCGCTGCTCAACGCACTGTCCGGCGGGGACGCGGAGGGGGTGGCGGCGAACCTGAGCAATGACCTGCAGGAGGCTGCCTGCGAGCTCTACCCGTCGTTGCGCCGCACTCTCGAAGTCGGCCGGGTCGCCGGTGCGCTGGCCGGCCTCGTCTCCGGTTCGGGCCCCACCTGCGTCTTCCTGTGCGCCAGCCAGACGGATGCCCGCAATGTCGAGGCGGCCCTGGCCGGCCTCGAGCAGGTCCACGAGGTGCGCCGCGTCACCGGACCGGTGCCCGGTGCGCAGTTGGTGAGCTGAGACGCCTGCCCGGAGACCACGGAGTCCGTCGGGGAGCGAGCGCCGATCAGCATTGGACCAGCCTGGGAGACTGTCATCATGACCCGCGAGCACGCCGAACACGAGAATGACGAGGTTGATGCTCTCGTCCGGAGCTGGACACGGGAGCGACCCGACGTCGACGTCTCGAGCCTGGAGATCTGGTCGAGGATCTGGCGGCTCGCGCAGATCCTCTCCCATGCACGCGCCGGCGCCTACCAGGAGCACGACCTCGCGGTGTGGGAGTTCGACGTGCTCTCGGCGCTGCGCAAGCTCGGCGCGCCCTACCGCGCGAGCGTCGGCCAGCTCATGCGGGACAACCACGTGACGAGTGGAACCATGACCAACCGGGTCGACCGGCTGGCAGAGCGACGGTTCGTGCGTCGCGACACCGATCCCCATGACCGGCGCAGCATTCTCGTCGAGCTGACCGATTCGGGGCGTGAACGGGTGGACGGTGCGCTGTCGAGCCTGGCCCGGGCCGAGTCGCGCATGCTCGTGGGACTGGACGATCTGGACCGCGACGGCCTGGTCGACCAGCTCCGGGTGCTGCTGGCCGGCCAGGACGTCGACGAATGAGCAGCGGGGAGACGACGGGCACCGGGCACAGCGGCCGGCCCGGGATGAGCAGCCCAGGTGCCGGGGATGAGTGAGCAGATGGCCGGACGCGTACGGCTGCGGGGGCCGTTGTCCTCACTGCTGGCCCGCGAGGAGATGGGCAGCGGCGGCCGGGAACCTGCCGGGGAGCCACCCGCGCAGCTGCCCGGATGGCTTGCCCGCACCGTGCTCCTCGGGCCCGGTCAGGACGATCGGGCGGACGGCTGGCAGCGCATCGAGGACTTCCTCGCACCGCTCTGCCTGCAACGCCGCCACCGGGCGGTGGTCCTCGGGCTCGCCCCGATGAATGGCGGACGGGAAGCCACCCAGCGTTGCGCCTGGGCGCTCACGGCACTCAACGTGGTCGGCTGGACGCTCGCCCCGGTGCTCGCCTGCGCGGTCGACGGTCTGGGCCCCGTCACCACATGGGCGCATGCGTTGCGCGTGCGCGCCGGCGAGTCGGGCCCGGTGGATCTCGGCATCCGCGTCCCCGATGTCACGGAGGATCCGGGCCCGGCCGCGGGGGAGCAGTGCCGCGGCGAGGCACAGCTCACCGGGGCGGAAGAATTCGCCGGCGTGCTGCGCGATGCCCTCACCGGCGCGGGTGCGCCCCGTGTCCACGTGACCAGTGCGATCGCCAGTGCGCTCAACACCGTCGCCGCGGATCCCCTCTGCCGGGGGCAGGGCTGCGCCCGGCTGACCTCGGGGATGTGGCGGTCGCTGGTTCCGACGACGCTGGGACTGGGCGGCCCGCCGGGCAGCGAGGAATTCTGCCGGCCGAGCTGTTGCGGCCTGGCCGAACTGGCCGGGGATCCCGGCTCCGCGTGTGGCGACTGCCCGAGCCGCCACGCCCGCTGAGTCGTGCCGCTCGGTCAGACAGCGCGCGATCGGGGGTCGCCGGTGGCCGGACGGCCGGTGCGCGCCCGGCTGACACTCGGGCGATCCGGCTGACCCGTCGGATCCGGTCGCTGCCGCGAACCCGGCTGTTCCGGCGAATCCGGCTGACCGGCGTCGTCGCTCCTGGTCCCGGGCCCCTCAGTGCTGGTGAGCAGTCTCGCGCCGTGCTCGAGGCTGGACAGGCCGTTCCAGGCGAGGTTGACCAGCTCGGCGGCGACCTTGGCCTTGTCCGGGTGGCGGGTGTCGACCCAGGCCAGGCCGGCCGAGCCGACCAGCCCCACGAGCGCCTGGCTGTAGACACCCGCGATCGCCGGGTCGTATCCGCGGCGCACCAGCGGCGGGCTGAGCAGGTCCTCCACCCGCGTGGCGATGTCATTGAGGATGGAGGCGAACGAACCGGTCGTGCTCCCCACCGGGGAGTCCCGCGAGAGGATCCGGAAGCCGTCCGGACGGTCGTCGATGTAGTCCAGCAGGGCAAGGGTGCCCCGCTCGATGACCTCGCGGTAGCTCTTCGACTGCTGCGAGATGGCCGACATGATCGCATTGTCCAAGGTGGTCACCTCGCGATCGACCACGACCGCGTAGAGGCCTTCCTTGCCGCCGAAGTGGCCGTAGACGACGGGCTTGCTCACCTCGGCGCGGGCGGCGACCTCCTCCACGCTGGTGCCGTCGAAGCCACGTTCGGCGAACAGCGAGCGGGCGACATTGATGAGCTGCTCGCGTCGTTCACCGCTGCTCATCCGGGTCCGGCCCCGCCGTGGCCGCCCCGCTGTGCCCGAAGTCACGCGGTCAGTCTCGCACAGTGGTCGCGTGCGGACCTTGTGTGGACATTCGTCCCCACGGTCAGTGACGGCGCCAGGTGGCGGGCCGCAGATCGGCGGTCACCCGGTCGGCCACCCCCAGTGCGGTGGAGAAGATGGCCATCCGGATGAGCAGGCCGTTGTCGGTCTGCCGGAAGATCGCCAGACCGGGGAAGTCGTCCACGTCGGGGGACAGGTCGAAGGAGTTGTGACGGGAGTCGCGGGGCAGTGGATGCATGATGATCGCGTCCTCGCGGCCGTGGCTGCCCAGGATCTCCTTGTTGAGCAGGTCGCCGTGCAGGTGGACGGCCTGCTCGTCCTCCTCGCTGAGCCGCTCCTTCTGGACGCGGGTGCAGTAGATGACATCGGCCGGGGCGATGGCCTCAGCCACCGAGCTGCACTCGACGATCCGGTTTCCGCTCGCCTCGACCAGCTCGAAGAAGTTCGCCGGCAGCGCCAACGCCGGCGGCCCGAAGACGCGGAAGCTCACGTCGTCGTACAGGCCGAGGATCTGCAGCAGGGAGTGGACGGTGCGTCCGTAGCGCAGGTCGCCGAGCACGGCGATGGTCGACCCGTCGATGCTCTTGTTGCGGGCGGTGAGCTCCTCGCGCATCGTGAACAGGTCGAGCAGCGACTGGCTCGGGTGCTCTCCGGAGCCGTCTCCGGCGTTGATCACCGGGACGACCGAGGCCTCGGCGAACTGTGCCACCGAGCCGGTGTCGGGATGGCGCACCACCATGGCGTCCGAGTAGCCGGACACGACCCGTGCGGTGTCGTGGATGGACTCGCCCTTGGCCATCGAGCTGAAGGTGAAGCCGGTGGTGGAGATCACCGAGCCACCGAGCCGGCGGAAGGCCGATTCGAAGCTCAGCCTGGTGCGGGTGCTCGGCTCGAAGAACAGGCTGCCCAGCACCGCGCCCTCCAGGACCCGGCAGACCATCGCTCCCTCACCGACCGGTCGCAACGATTCTGCGGTGGCGAACAGCCTTGTCAGCGCGTCACGGTCGAGTTGGGTGACGCTGAGCAGGTGCTGCCCGGTGTCGAACGGCGGAAGATCTGGCTGGGATTGCGTGACGTCGGTGCTCACGGCTGAAGCCTAGAGGATCGTCCCGGGATGTGGACGGGTGCCCGCCGGCGAGCACCATCGCGGTCCTGCCGGCTCCCGCTCCACCAGACGCGGCGTGATGATGAGGACGCGGCGGGACATGCCGCCGCCGCTGGCACATCACGCCGCGTCCGTGGGGTCGCGGCGCACATGCCGGTGGGTGGTGGCAGATTGTCCCCGTGGACCCGGTTGACCCTAGAATTGGCGGGTCGCCACAGGCGATTGTTCCCTGGTTGGTCTGCCGGCAAGGCCCGCCTGACTTTGAATCAGGATCAGCGACGCAGGTTCGACTCCTGCCCAGGGAGCTGCTCAGAGAAGTGTCCGTCCGACCGGAGGAAACGTGAGCACCAGCAATCAGGAAGAAAGCATCCCCGCCGCCACGAAGGTCAGCGCTGTCATCGTGCTCGCCGCAGGCCATGGCACCCGGATGAAGTCACACACGTCGAAGCTGCTGCACAAGGTGGCGGGCAAGTCCATGCTCAGCTACGCGGTGCAGGCGGCCCAGAGCCTGCAACCCGATCACCTGGTGGTCGTGGTCGGGCACGGCCGCGAGCAGGTCCAGTCCCATCTGGCCGAGATCGCCCCGGACGCCACCGTCGCCGTCCAGGCCGAACAGCTGGGCACCGGGCATGCGGTGCGCTGCGGGCTCGAGGCACTGCCGAGCGAGGCGCGCGGCAATGTCGTCGTCACCTACGCCGATGTACCGATGCTGTCCGGGCAGACCCTCAACGAGCTGGTCCGCACGCACGCGCAGCAGTCGAACGCGGTCACCGTGCTCACCGCCCAGCTCGACGACCCCACCGGCTACGGGCGGGTGGTGCGCGACAACGGCCGGGTGCTGCGCATCGTCGAGCACAAGGACGCCGACCCCGACGAGCTGTTCATCACCGAGGTCAACTCGGGCATCTACGTCTTCGACTCCCAGGTGCTGCGTGACGGACTCGCGCAGATCGACCAGCACAACTCCCAGCACGAGCTCTACCTCACCGATGTCGTGGAGTACGCCAACCACATCGGACGGGTGGTGGGGGCCTTCCAGACCAACGACGCCTGGCAGACCATGGGAGTCAACGACCGGCTGCAGCTGGCCCGGATGAACACCGAGGTCAACCGGCGGATCTGCGAGAAGTGGATGCTCGAGGGCGTCACCATCGCCGACCCGGCCAGCACCTGGATCGAGGACGACGTCACCCTCGAGGCGGACGTGACCCTGCTGCCCTGTACCCAGCTGCTCGGCGCCACCAGCGTGGCGAGCGGCGCGGTGATCGGCCCTGACACCACGCTCAAGGACGTCGAGGTGGGGCAGGGAGCACGCGTGCTGCGCACCCACGGCGAGCTCTCGGTGATCGGCCCGAACACCGACGTCGGGCCCTGGGCGCGGCTGCGTCCCGGCACCGAGCTGGGCGAGAACGGCAAGATCGGCACCTTCGTGGAGACCAAGAACGCCAAGATCGCCGCGGGCAGCAAGGTGCCCCACCTGAGTTACTGCGGCGACGCGATCCTCGGCGAGGGCGTCAACATCGGGGCCGGCACGATCTTCGCGAACTACGACGGCAGTCACAAGTCCACGACGCATCTGGGTGACGACGTCTTCATCGGCTCCAACTCGGTGCTGGTGGCCCCGGTGGACATCGGCTCGGGCGCCTTCGTCGCGGCCGGGTCGACCATCACCGATGACATTCCCGCCGGTGCGCTGGCAGTTGCGCGCGGCCGCCTGCACATCTCGCAGGGCTGGGTCGCCAAGCGTCGTCCCGGCACCAAGGCCGATCTCGCGGCGAGCGCGGATCCGGGTGGAATCCACCCGGCCGTGCAGGCGAGCCGTGACATCCTGGCGGCCGATGCACGCACGGCGGATGCGCGCCGGGCAGGGACGCGCCCGACCGCAGCCGACACGCACTGACCGTCGGTCGCGGCCATCATCACCACGAACTTTGCCGACCACACACATCGCCAACCACACAAGGGGACAAGCCGAATGAGCGGCCTCAAACGCAAGAGCGAACAGCATCTGATGTTGTTCTCGGGCAGGGCATACCCGGAACTGGCCCAGAGCGTGGCTGACCTCATGGGGGTGGAGCTCGTACCCAGCCGCCTCATCGCCTACGCGAATTCGGAGATCTACGTCCGCTACGAGGAATCCGTGCGTGGTTCCGACGCATTCGTCATCCAGAGCCACCCGGCGCCGGTGAACGAGTGGCTGATGGAGCAGCTCATCATGGTCGACGCCCTGAAGCGGGCGTCCGCGAAGCGGATCACCGTGGTCGCGCCCTGTTTCCCCTATGCGCGCCAGGACAAGAAGCACCTCGGCCGCGAGCCCATCTCGGCCCGGCTCGTCTCGGACCTGTTCCGCACCGCCGGCGCGGACCGGATCATGTCGGTGGACCTGCACGCCGCCCAGATCCAGGGCTTCTTCAACGGGCCGCTCGACCACCTCTCCGGTCTGCCGGTGCTCGCCGACTACGTCGAGAAGAAGTACTGCAACGACGAGATGGTCGTGGTCAGCCCCGACGCCGGGCGCGTGCGACTGGCCGACATGTGGAGCGACCGGCTGAAGGTGCCGCTGGCGATCATCCACAAGCGCCACGACCCGACGAAGGCCAATCTGGTCAAGGTGCACGAAGTGGTCGGCGACGTCGAGGGGCGCACCTGCATGCTCGTCGACGACATGATCGACACCGGTGGCACGATCTGCCAGGCGGCGAATGCACTGCTCGAACGCGGTGCCGCCAAGGTGATTGCGGCGGCCACGCACGCCGTGCTGTCCGGGCCCGCCGAGGAGCGGCTCAACGCCACGCCCTTCGAGGAGATCATCTTCACCAACACGCTGCCCGTCCCCAAGGGCATCAACATCCCGAAGATGACCGTCCTGTCCATCGCGCCGCTGCTGGCCCGCGCGATCCACGAGGTCTTCGAGGACGGCTCGGTGACCAGCCTGTTCACCAACGGGGCACAGGTCCACTGAGCCACGCCGCCCGTGCCGCGGTCCTGCACGGGGACGATGAGCTGGGCCCGTTCCGGCGGTTTCGCCGGCGGGACCGGCTCGGCTATGCTGTACAGGTTGCTTGGCGAGGGCTCAGGATGCGCTGATCCGTGATCGACTGGCACGAGGTGGGTTCTCCCTCTTCGGTGCTGTTCACTGCGCACCCTCCGACATCTGGCGGGCACCGATGCTGCACCGTGCGGTTCGCCGCACACCCGCCGGCGACTGTCGGCGTATGACCTCTGTGAAGGAGAACCGATGGCTGAGATCCAACTCGACGCCGAGTCCCGTACCGAGTTCGGCAAGGGTGCGGCCCGCCGCATCCGCCGTTCCGACAAGATCCCTGCCGTGCTCTACGGGCACGGCTCCGATCCTGTGCACCTGACGCTGCCGGGCCACGAGACGCTGCTGGCCATGCGCCAGGAGAACCCGCTGCTGCACCTGCACCTGGCCGGGGACGTCGAGCACCTCGCCCTGCCCAAGCAGATCCAGCGCAACCCGATCACCGGATTCATCGAGCACGTCGACCTGCTGCTCGTGAAGCGCGGCGAGAAGGTCACCGTCGAGGTGCCCCTGGAGTTCGTCGGCACCCCGGCTCCGGACTCGATCCTCAACGAGGAGCGCACCCACCTCACGATCCGCGCCGAGGCCACGAACATTCCGCGCGTCATCGAGCTGTCCGTCGAAGGGCTCGCCGTCGGCGTGCAGATCCTGGCCAGCCAGGTTCCGCTGCCCGAGGGCTCGGAGCTCGGGGACGATCCCGACCAGCTCATCGCATCCGGCACCGCCCAGATCAGCGAGGAGGCCCTCGAGGCCGAGCTCGGTGAGAACCAGGCGGAGGAGCCGGCAGAGGGCGAGGAAGTCCCGGTCGAGGGCGAGGAGCCTGCGGCCGAGGAGGAGTGATCTTCCCCACTGCGACGACATGGCAGGGCGGGCCCGGGTGGGCCCGCCCTGCCTGCGCGTGTGCCCACCCGGGCATCGTGCGGGCCGGCGGCAGCGCAGGTGCACGGGCCGTCGGTGCGTGGGCGCAGCCGTCCGGGGGCGTCGCGGGCACGGGGGCGGAACGATGACCTGGCTCGTCGTGGGTCTGGGCAACCCCGGCCCCCAGTACGCGGACACCCGCCACAACGTCGGTCAGCGGACGGTGGACGAGCTGGCCAGCCGTGCCGGCGAGCGCTGGAAGACCGGCCGGGGGATGCACGCGGAGATCGTGAGCACCCGGATCGGGACGAACGGTCTGGGGCTGCCCGGGGGCGAGGCGCTGGTGCTGGCCAGGCCGCTGACCTACATGAACGAGTCGGGCCAGGCCGTGCGCGCACTGGTCGACTTCCACCACCTGCCGGCCGAGCGGATCGTGGTCGTCCACGACGAGCTCGACCTGGATCCGGGCCAGCTGCGGCTCAAGAAGGGCGGCGGCGACAACGGCCACAACGGCCTGCGGTCGATCCGCGCGCACCTGGGCGGTGGCGACTTCCACCGCGTCCGGATCGGCATCGGGCGTCCGCCGGGTCGTCAGGCGGGCGCGGACTACGTCCTCGGCCACATTCCCAAGGCGCAGCGCGAGGAGACGGCGCTGGACATCGTGCGCGCTGCCGATGCGGTCATGGTCCTGTGCACCCAGGGGCTCGACGCGGCGCAGAACCAGTTCAACAGCTGATCTGGGCAGGTGCTCCCCGCTTCGTCCCATTTCGCGGACCGACTGCCCCGAACGGGCACCCGCGATCCGGAATTGCGGATGGACATCAGGTGTCCGGCGAAGTCACCGCACACCTGATGTCCATCGTGAGCCTGTGCATCGACGCGGCGGTGCGCGACGCCGTTTCGTGGCCGGGCGTGGGCCCAGCGCGCCGGCTCGCCCGTTTCGCGTCCGCCGAGCAGGTTGACGCGCACAGGTAGGCTGATGTGAGTGAATTTGCGCGGCCTCATCGACACCATCGGCCGAGATCCCGGCATTGCCGAAGCGACGGAGCAGGCACACGCCGGCGTTGACGCCCTGGACATCACCGGCCCGTCCTCCGTTCGCAGCCTGCTGTGCTGCGAACTCGTCGCGTCCACCCATCGGCCGCTGCTCGTGGTCGCCTCGACCTTCCGCGAGGCCGAGGCCTTCACCGACGAACTCAGCGGTCTGCTCGGCGAGGACGCCGTCAGCTACTACCCGGCCTGGGAGACCCTGCCGCACGAGCGGCTGAGTCCCCGCTCCGACACCGTCGGACGGCGGCTGACCGTGCTGAGGCGGCTGGCCGGCAATGACGAGAAGCCCGCGCCCTCGGTCGTCGTCGCGCCGGTGCGCTCGGTCCTGCAACCCCAGGTGAAGGGGCTGGCCGAGCTGGTGCCGGTGCGCATCACGGTGGGTGAGGACTACGAGCTGGAGCAGCTCGAGGCCGATCTGGTGGGCGCTGCCTACAACCGGGTCGACCTGGTCGAGCGGCGCGGGGAGTTCGCGGTGCGCGGCGGCATCATCGACATCTTCGCCCCCACCCACCAGCACCCCGTCCGGGTCGACTTCTTCGGCGACACGGTCGAGGAGCTGCGCTACTTCAACGTCGCGGACCAGCGTTCCACCGACGAGACGCTCAAGGAGTTCGTGGCGGTGCCCTGTCGCGAGCTGCTGATCACCGACAGCGTGCGTGAACGCGCCGCCCAGCTCATCGACGCCCACCCCGAGTTGTCCGAGATGCTGGAGAAGATCAGCCAGGGCCAGGCCTGCGAGGGCATGGAGGCGCTCATCCCGGCGCTCGTGGACGAGCTCGAACTGCTCGTCGACGTGATGCCGGCGAACACCCTGGTGCTCGTCGCGGACCCGGAGCTCGTCCGCTCCCGCGCCGCCGATCTGGTGCGGACGAGCCAGGAATTCCTGCACGCCTCCTGGGCTGCGGCCGCGTCCGGGGGCAAGGCTCCCATCGACCTGGCCTCCTCGGCCTACCAGGAGCTCAGCCAGGTGCGGGCCGAGGCGCTCTCGCGGGGCCAGGCGTGGTGGTCGCTCTCGCAGTTCGCCGCAGCACCCGACGATGCCGCTCCCGACGACGCCACAGCTGACGAACCGGACCCGTCCGGCGATACCGACCTGCCCGAGGCGTCCCGCTCCGGCGGCGTGCCCGGCCTGAGCCTCGACATCGAGCCGATGCCCAGCTGGAATGGCGACGCCGAGGCCGCCGTCGCCGCGATGAGGACCGAGCTGGCACGCGGCTGGCGGGTGGTGCTCAGCGTCACCGGCAAGGGTCTGGCCACCAGGATGGTCGAACTCCTGGGCGACCGCGAGGTGCCCGCCATGGTCGTCGACCTGGACGCGGCGGAGCCCAGCCCGCAGATCGTCAACGTCGTCGTCTCCACCCTCAGCCACGGCTTCCGGGCGCCGCGCATCGAGCTCGGCGTGGTGGCCTCCGGGGATCTCTCGCACCAGCCGGCCGAGACCCATTCCAGCCGCAAGATGCCCGCCAAGCGCCGCAACCAGGTGGTGCCCCTCGAACTGAAGCCCGGCGACCCGCTCGTCCACGAGCAGCACGGAGTCGGGCGATTCGTCGAGATGGCCCAGCGCACCGTCGCCGGCGCGACGCGCGAGTACATGGTCATCGAGTACGCGCCTTCACGGCGCGGCCAGCCCGGTGACCGGCTCTACCTGCCGATGGACCAGCTCGACCAGGTCACCCGCTATGTGGGCGGCGAGGCGCCGGCGATGGACAAGATGGGCGGCTCCGACTGGAAGCAGCGCAAGTCCAGGGCGAAGAAGGCGGTGCGTGAGATCGCGGCCGGCCTCATCAAGCTCTACGCGGCGCGCCAGGCCACCAGGGGCCATGCCTTCGGCCCCGACACGCCCTGGCAGCGCGACATGGAGGACGCCTTCTACTACACCGAGACCCCCGACCAGCTGTCCTGCATCCAGGACGTGAAGCGCGACATGGAGCAGGTCGTGCCGATGGACCGGCTGATCTGCGGGGATGTCGGCTACGGCAAGACCGAGATCGCGGTGCGCGCGGCCTTCAAGGCGGTGCAGGACGGCAAGCAGGTGGCCCTGCTGGTGCCCACCACCCTGCTCGTGCAGCAGCACGCCCAGACCTTCCTCGACCGCTATGCGGGCTTCCCGGTGGTCGTGGAGCAGCTCAGCCGCTTCTCCACCGCGGCGGACAGCAGACGCACCATCGAGGGCCTGGCATCGGGCCGGGTGGACGTGGTGATCGGCACCCACCGGCTGTTGTCCGAGCAGGTGAAGTACAAGGACCTCGGTCTGGTCATCGTCGACGAGGAGCAGCGTTTCGGCGTGGACCACAAGGAGGCCCTCAAGAAGCTGAGGGTCAATGTCGACGTGCTGTCGATGAGTGCCACCCCCATTCCGCGCACCCTCGAGATGGCCGTCACGGGAATCCGTGAGATGAGCACGATCGCGACCCCGCCCGAGGAGCGCCATCCGGTGCTCACCTTCGCCGGGCCCTACGACCAGGGCCAGGTGGTGGCTGCGATCCGGCGCGAACTCGCCCGCGAGGGCCAGGTCTTCCTCGTGCACAACCGGGTGCAGAGCATCGATCGCACGGCGGCACAGATCCGCGATCTCGTGCCCGAGGCGCGGGTCGCGGTGGCGCACGGTCAGATGAACGAGAAGGCGCTGGAGAAGGTGATGGTGGACTTCTGGGAGAGACGCGCCGATGTACTCGTGTGCACGACCATCGTCGAGGCCGGGCTGGACATCTCCACCGCCAACACCCTCATCGTCGACCGGGCCGACCACATGGGCCTGTCCCAGCTCCACCAGCTCCGCGGCCGGGTGGGCCGGGGGCGCGAGCGCGGATACGCCTACTTCCTCTACCCGCCGGACAAGCCGCTGACGACCACGGCGCACGACCGGCTCGCCGCGCTGGCTGCGAACAACGATCTGGGCGCCGGCATGGCCATCGCCATGAAGGACCTGGAGATCCGTGGCGCCGGGAACCTGCTGGGCGAGGAGCAGTCCGGTCACATCGCCGACGTCGGCTTCGACCTCTACCTGCGTCTGGTCGGCGAGGCCGTCGCCGAGTACAAGGGTGACAGCTCCGGCGAGGAGGAGAAGGCCATCCGCATCGAGCTCCCGGTGGACGCCCATCTGCCCGCCGACTACGTGGAATCCGAGCGCCTGCGGCTCGAGATGTACAAGCGGATAGCCGAGATCCGCACCACCGAGGAGATCGAGGCGCTGCGCCAGGAGCTCGTCGACCGCTACGGCCCGCTGCCGGACCGGGCGCGCTCGCTGCTGCTGCTGGCCGAGTTCAAGCGGCTGTGCCGCGAGGCCGGGCTCACCGAGGTGATGGCGCAGGGCAACTACATCCGCTTCGCGCCGCTGGTCGGGCGCCACGCGCCCGACGGCAAGGAGCTCGGCATTCCCGACAGCCGCCGGCTTCGCCTGGAACGGCTGTATCCCGGAAGCGTCGTCAAACATGCCGCCAACATGCTGCTCGTGCCGCGTCCGCGCACCGCGAAGGTGGCCGGCCAGCCGATCGGGGACGACGCCCTGGTGGAATGGGCCGCCCACTTCGTGCGCGACATCCTGCTGCCCACCCCGCCGACGGCGGGGGACAGCCCGGCGCAGCGGCCCACTGGGCTAGGCTCGGCAGCGGATCCGCGGCGTCGTCCGCGCGCCCGTGCGAATCAAGGAGTGTCCCGATGACGAAACGCTCGCTGCTCGTCCGGCTGGCCCTGCCGGTGGCTGTACTGGGGGCCCTGGCAGGATGCTCGCCCAATCCCGGCGTCGCCGTGGAACTCGACGGTGTCCGGGTGAGCGAGTCCACGGTGGGTGGATACGCGAAGGGATGCACGCAGGTGCTCGACGAGATGGGCCTGTCCAGCCGGTTCACCGACGGCGACGTGCGGCGCAATGTCGTCTCGTGGACGGCATCGGGGCTGATCGCCGACCAGCTCGCCACCCGCTATGGCGTCACCATCAAGGACTCCGACAAGCGCGAGGCGCTCGCCAGCCTGCAGAACGGACCTCAGTTCGCGGAGAACTCGGTGTGCGGGGAGGCGCTCGACGGGCGCCTCAAGCTGCTCGCGCTGGCCCTGGAGCACGACTCGGCCCAGGTCAGCAAGGATGCCGCGGCAGCGCCGGTGGTCGTCAACCCGAGGTACGGCACGTGGAGCGGCACCGACCAGCTGGTCAATGGCACCGGTTCGCTGTCCAGCCCCGGCACCAGCGGGTCATGAGCGAGCGCACGGACACGGGGGGCCCCGGCGCCGAACCGTCGGGCCACGAGCTGCCACGACTGGTCGAGGTGATGACCAGGCTTCGCCGCGAGTGCCCGTGGGACGCCCGGCAGACGCATCTGAGCCTCGTCAAGCATCTCGTCGAGGAGTGCGCCGAGACCGTCGACGCGATCGAGTACGGCAGCCCGGAAGACCTGCGCGAGGAGCTGGGCGATGTGCTCATGCAGGTGGTCTTCCACAGCCTGCTGGCCTGTGAGGACGGTGCATTCACCCTCGACGAGGTGATCGATTCCGCGGCTGACAAGCTCATTGCCCGTCACCCCCATGTCTACGAGGGAGCGGACCTGCCGCGCGACCTCGACTCGAGCTGGGAGACGCGCAAGAAGGCCGCCAAGCACCGGGACTCCTGCCTGGACGGCATCGCCGACTCGCTGCCGAGCCTCGCCCGGGCGGCCAAGGTGGCCCAGCGCGAGCACAATGGCGGGCCGGATGTGGCAAGCGCCGGGGCCGAGCCGATCAGCGCGCAGGAGGCGGGCGAGCAGATCCTGCAGATCGTGCGCCGCGCGCAGATCAGCGGTGTGGACGTGGACCAGGCCACCCGGGCCGCGGTGCGGCGCTGGGAGGAACAGATCAGGGCCACCGAGAAGGACCGGGCGTCCGCCTGAACACCGGGGTCTCCGGTGACGGGCAGACGCGCGGGTGCGCTGTCCGCCGGGCGGGCCGAGGCTGCGGCC